>NZ_JAVRBN020000014.1:0-159963 GCF_034531305.2 Nostoc sp. ChiQUE02 | reverse complement strand
TGTAGAAATGTTGCCAGCAGTTGAAACAAAATAGCTTGGTGTCCATAGAGTTGGAAGTTTAAGCAATTCTGGAAACTCTTTTCTTAAGTGATGAGAAGCCCGTCCTTTAATCCTGTTCATGATTTGGGACGGGTTATCTGTTGGCTTCACATTTAAAAATAAGTGAACATGATCGGGCATGATTTCCATTGCAACAATTTTCCACCTGTTTTCATTGTAAACCTCACAGATAATTTCCTGTAGTCTTTCTGCTATTGCGTCTACTAGCACTTTCTTCCTGCGTTTGGGGATAAAGACAAAGTGATAGTTAAGAAGTGATATTGCATTCCCTTCGTGCCTATATTCGTCTGGAGAAAAACTTCCCATACTTCTGTAATTGCTAATTGTGTTTTGTATATATGTAATGTATATTCAAATAAGCTAATCAACAGCAGGAGGTGATTATATTTGCTAACCAACTATGTCTATAAGCTGCGTCCTAATGTTGCCCAAACAAACAAAATGGATGGATGGCTAGACATGCTTCGATCTACTTACAATTGGAGCTTGGCTGACAGAATAGCTCAATATAATCAGCAATTCATTCAGGGAGACTACTGTGATATCAGAACTAAATCTGAAGCCTGTCCACTGACTTGTTTTGTTAGCAAGAATGGCGCAAGTGGAGAACCTTGGAAAGAGGGCAAAGTTGATAAGGATGGTAAGATCAAAAACCCACGGCGCAGTGCTGGAGATATCCAAATAACAGCATTGCCAGAGTTAAAGAAAGCTAGACCTTGGTTTGGTGAAATTGACTCTACAGTGCTACAGCAAAACGTTAAACGTCTTGACACTGCTTACAAAAACTTTTTTGAGGGTAGAGGATTTCCGAAATTTAAAAATCGGAGTAATTTTACATCATTCACTTACCAGATGGGTGTAAAAATTCAAGGTAGTAAAGTTTACCTCCCTAAGCTGGGATGGATGAGATTCTTTAATTCCAGATCAATACCAGATGGGTTTAGTTTAAAAGCAGCTACCGTTAGGAAACGTCAAAATGGTTGGTATATTTCAATTAGGATAGAAGATAAACGCATTCCAGATTACGTATCAAAGCCATTAGACGAAGTTAAATCCGTCCTTGGTTGCGACTTGGGGATAACCAAACTTGTTCACTTGTCAGATAGGTATCAAATTGACAACCCACGTTTTGCAACCAACAAAAAAGTTAAACGCACTCTGAAAATTAGACAGAGGCGAGTTAGCAAAAAACTTAAAGGTAGTAAAAATCGTAGAAGAGCAGCTAGCGCGTTAGGACGTTTTCACAAAAAGATTACAGATAAACGAGTTGCTTACCAATGGGATATTGCGAACAAAATAGTATCTAGAAAGGTTGATGCTATTGCGCTAGAAGATTTAAACATCTCCGGGATGTTGAAACGTTGTAAGGTTAAAGTCGATGAAAATACTGGCAGGTTTCGGAAAAATGGACAATCGAGAAAGAAAGGTTTAAATCGTGCTATCTCTGATACAAGTTGGGGTGAATTAATTTTAAAGATTGAGTATCTAGCTGTGAAGCAAGGAAAAGTCGTAATTAAAATCAATCCTAAGTACTCTAGCCTTGAATGCAGAAATTGTGGGCACATTGATAAGTCCAGTCGTGATGGTGAAAAGTTCATCTGTACCGAATGCGGATATCATGAACACGCTGACATTGGTGCTGCAAAAACAATCAGAGATAGTTGTTTGGAAATAGTACGTGGGGACTCCACGAAACTAGCTGCTGGTCAGCAAAACGCCCAAAAGGTATCATCACGCTCTATGAGCAAACGTGGTGAGTTTGGGAACCTGTGCAAACAGGATATTAAGATTGTAAAGTCTTAAGAATCTCCTCGCCTTCAGGCAGGAGAGTGTCAACCAAAATGGTATTAGCTTCGCAAGCGATAACCCATCCCTCTAACGGTTTCAATGATGCTGCTGCCTAGTTTCTTGCGGAGATAACCGACATATACATCAACAATATTAGAACCTGGATTATAGTCATAGCCCCAAACGTAATCTAGCAGTTGTTCTCGACTAATAACTTGTCCGGGATGACGGCAAAACATTTCTGCCATTGTAAATTCACGAGCAGGTAATTCTACAAAGCGATCGCCAACTTTCACCTGTCGAGTTCGCAGATCAAGCACCACATTACCCGCTTGGAGGAGAAACTCTTGGGCATCTCTCACAGGTCTAGCAGTTCGCAAACGCAACTTTACCCGCGCCAGAAGTTCTTCAAATCGGAAGGGTTTGGTGACATAATCATCTGCGCCCCCTTCTAACCCAGCGACTTTATCCTGAATGTCACTCCGAGCTGAGAGGATAATTACAGGCAAATCTTCTCCTTGTCCTCGCAGTTCTTCCAGTACTTGAAATCCATCTTTTCCAGGTAATCCCAAATCCAAAATTAGTAAGTCAAAGGTTCCACTCTGTGCTAAATCCAGCACATGCAGCCCATCGGCAACAACTGCGGTTGTAAATCCTTGCGATCGCAATCCTTTCTCAATAAATGAGGCAATGCGGGGTTCATCTTCAGCGATGAGAATGTTGGGCATAAGCACTCATTTCTTGCGGGGGATCGAGGGGTAAAACGATGGTAAACATCGAACCTTTTCCTAGTTGACTGCGAAGCAATACCTGTCCACCATGCGCTTCGGCGATCGCCCGGACAATCGACAACCCTAATCCCGCACCCTCGGAACGACGACGACTCTTAGAAGTTCTAGCAAAACGTTCAAAAATCCGCTTTTGATCGACAAGGGGAATGCCCTCGCCTGTATCGCGTACCCAGAAACGCACCTTTCCTTTAGCGATCGCCGAACCTATGGAGATAGTATCGCTCTTTCCAGTATGCTGAGTCGCATTCTGCGCCAGATTCATCACAGCCTCAGTAATTCTCTGGCGGTCAACTATAATCTGACCCTTTGCCACTGCATTTATTTGCCAATCCCGCTCTGCCAGTGCTTGGGCTTTAATAAATAACTCTTGGGTTAAGTCTGCTACATTCACCGTCGCTAACTGCAAAAAGTCTAAGCGTTCTGCCTTTGCCAACAAAATCATGTCATCCACCAGACGGCTCATCCGGTCTAATTCTCCGATAACCAGCGCCAAGGTTTCCTGTTGCTCTTGAGGGTCATCTCCCATCAGTTCCAGATGTCCGCGAATGATGGTAATGGGAGTCCGCAATTCATGCCCAGCATCGTTGACAAATTCCCGCTGGGTGGCAAAAGCTGCCTCTAGTCTGTCCATCATTTCGTTGAATGTCGTTGCTAGTTCTGCCAGTTCTCCCTTACCTCGCGCAGGTAAACGCTGGGTTAAATCTGACTCACTAATTGCATGGGCAGTGGTGGTAATCGTCCGTAGAGGAGCTAGCACCCGTCCCGCCGCCAACCACGCCACGATGAACGACACCACAAACACTAAACTGGAAACCTCAATAATTACCGAAACTGCTTCTAGAGTTTCTGCCCGCTCACCATCTGTATTATGGGCGATAACGAAGACACCCTGCGTTTGTCCATTAATTTTAATCGGTTCCACCATGTAAAGGATCTTACTAAGATCGGGGTCGCAAAATTCTTTTTCTCCCTGTTCTGGTTTAGTTTGTTTTGCCCACCGTTGCATGAGTGGTGATTCCTTGGCAAGTCGTTTAGGACGCCCTCTGGGGCTAGATTTATAAAATTTACCATCAACAAACGTGATGAAGTAAGAGTCATCCTCTGGTAGTCGATATAACAAATAAGCTCTGAAAAGTTTGCTCAAATCTTCTTTGGAAGCGGGAGGAGCCATTTGTTTTTTGCCGGACAGCAACCATTTCAATTGCTCTGGCTTGATCGCTATGTCTTCTGGGTCATCCTCAGTGAGCGCATCATCTGGAGCAAAGGTTTCACCTTTAATTAACCCATTGAAAGCCACCATATCTTCTAACATATCTTGCCGAACCCGCTCATCAATGCGCTGGTAAAGCTTGTAGCGAAATGCGGGAATGGCAATGAGAAAGGTGATCCCCAAAATCAGCAAGTACCAGAGCAAAATCCGGGTGCGTGCTTCTCCAAATACTTGCTGCCAGCCTGAAAACAGCTTCAGTATTTTAATCCCAGACCTGCGATCGCGGCGATGGCTGGTGATGCTGCTCATTTTTCCCCCTCCTCACTTGAGACAGTTTATCGCAATTGGGGATCAGGGATTGGGGAACTCGGGGCCCCCTCTGGGGATAAGGGGCAATGGGGACTGGTTTGAGATTCAAAGGTGAATGAATGAATATTTGAGGTGGATGAACGAGTATCTAGAGCGACGAATCATTTGACCAAAACGCCAGATTATTTGTCAGCAATCCAAATCCTTGTGCATCGCCTGTTCAAGTAATTTCTACAGATCCATATTAGAAACCTTAAAAATCAGATTCCTCTACAGGAAAGCTTACAAGTATGAAGAATTGAACTTATGATTTGTCACTACGGTAAAATAATGTGTCGTTCTACATGGATGAAGGAGATTCTAACTCTCCCTCATCCCCAATCCCCACTTACTCAGACAACCGCCAAATCTTAATAGTATTGTCCTCACTAGCGCTGACAAGGGTTTTGTTATCAGGACTGAAGGTAAGGGATGTCACGGTATTAGTGTGCCCCGCCAATGTGAGAATTTCTTCTCCTGTAACCGGATTCCAGAGTTTGATGGTGCGATCGCGGCTACCACTAGCAAGAATTTTACCATCAGCACTGAAGGCTACGGTTGTGACAGTGTTGGCATGTCCCACCAATGTGCGAATTTCTTTTCCGGTGGCTAGATTCCAAAGTTTGATGGTGCGTAGGCGTAGCCCGTCGTAGACATCGCGGCTAGCACTAGCTAAAGTTTTACCATCTGGGCTAATAGCCACGGTTGTTACTGTTTGAGAATTTCCTTCTAGTGTGCGGATTGGGTATCCCTTTGTAAGATTCCAGATTTTGATAGTCTTGTCAAAGCTACCGCTGGCAAGGATCACAGCATCCTGGCTCATAGCCACTGACCGCACCCAGAATGTATGCCCTACTAGTGTCCGAATTTGCTCTCCTGTTGCTAAATCCCAGATTTTGATGGTGTTATCATCACTGCCACTAACCAGAGTCTGGCTATCAGCGCTGATGGCTAGGGCATGAACTGAGTCAGAATGCCCTGTAAGAGTGCGAATTTGTTTTCCTGTTGCCAGATTCCAGATTTTGATGGTGTTGTCATCACTACCACTCACCAGAATTTTGCCATCGGGGCTAATCACCACAGCATTAACCTGCCGAGAATAGGCGTTGAGTGAAGAGATTTGTTTTCCGGTTGCTAGATTCCAAAGTGTAATTTTGCGATCGTCGCCACTGCTGGCAATGGTTTTGCCATCGGGGCTGATGGCAACGGATAAAACCGAATTTTCATGTCCTTGGAGGGTATTAGCTAAGGAAACCTTACCCAAAGTAATATTTGCCGATTCACCTAAAAGCGCCCCATCTTTGCCAGAACTATTATGCTGACTCAACCTAGAAACCAAAGTAGTCTGAATCCGGCGAAAATGTTTATACCAAGATTCCTGGAATCCGAACAACAGAATAAAAGCACTTACCAAGATTAAAATTCTCAGTAAGGGATAACTTTTTGGTAAATATGGGGCTTGAGTTGCGGGTATTTTGCCAGATGACTTCCCTGCTGGAGGCAGCGCGAGGAGTTGTTTTGGAATCAAGTCTCTGAGGACTTCATCAGCTGACTGGTAACGTTCTTGGATGTCTTTTTTCAAAAGCTTGTCGATGACAAAATCCAACTCAGGATTTAATGGACTCCGTAAATATTCCCGCCAATTACTCACCCAGGCGTAGCCAGATTCCATCCACAACTGAAAGGGGGAATTTCCCGTTACCAGATGAAAGCAGGTAGCTCCCAAACCGAACAAGTCACTGGCGGGAAAAGCTTTACCATCTCGAATCTGTTCCAGGGGAGAATAACCATGTGAACCAATGGATGTGCCAGATTTCTGCTGAACTTTGGCGGTGAATTGCTTTGAGGATCCAAAATCAATCAGACTTAATCGCCCATCACTTTTATGGCGGATAATATTTTCTGGCTTGATATCGCGATGAATGATTTTGCGATCGTGGATAAATTTCAGGATAGGCAGTAAATCTAGCAAAATAGCTTGAATTTCCCTAGAATTATACGCCTTACGCTGTTGCAATTCCTTTAATAAATTCTCCCCATTGATATACTGCTGCACCAAATATAGACAGCCGTCTTGCTCAAAGTAAGCTAGCAAAGTCGGAATTTGGGGATGTTCCCCAAGGTCTTGTAGTCGCTGTGCTTCTTCAGCAAACAACTCCATCGCCTTTTTTTGCGACCAAGTTCCTTGGAATTTTGGAGCTAATTGCTTGATAACACAGCGTTCATTGAGTTTATCTACATCTTCTGATAGATAGGTTCTGCCAAATCCCCCCTCATCTGAAAGGACTCGGATGACACGGAAGCGATTTCTTAAAAGTGACACCAGTGGGGTGCTACAACTTTGGCAAAACTTCTTTCCATTGGGATTCAGGGGATTTGGGCAATCGGGATTTAAGCAGCAGATCATGATCTGACAAGCGCGACTGCATGACAACTTAGGCTAAGTTTGCCCCGAACATTTCCCTTAATAAAATTGACTCTCGCTTACTTGTGGTAGAAAACCCTGTTCTGGGGATTGGGGAATTACTTATATAGTTAGCGTTTGTAAATAGTAGTCAGTCTTCCTCATATTATGTGGAAAACTACGAGAGCCATAGGATTAATTATTCTATCGATTATATAATAATCTGAATAAAAATTTTTTCTGAACTGTTAAACCTAGTATTTTTGCTTGTATATTCGCAAGCGCTAACTTACTAAGTATTCAAGATAAACCCTGATTAATTAATCATCACTTACTATCAAATATAGTTAAAATCCATACTAAATTTGTTTTAGCTATTTTAAATTGCCTCTGATTAATTATTCATTTGATACTTTAGGTAAAAAAGGCTTCAACTTAACTGTACTAACTTGTTTCCTTGAGCCTTGCTCTCCATTTCCGAATAGCACTAGCAGTTCTGGCTACAGGTGGCACGTATACATCATAATTTTCATGTTGTGTAATATCGTATTGTGTAATACTTTTATTATTTAATTTTTGGGTAGTTAGACAGTTAGCCAAAGTAGGCAAATAGCTTTCATAACTTAAGGCTTTCATCACTTCATCGGCAGTCTTAAACCGATCGTCTAAGGTAATTTTCAGCATTTTCCCTAAAGTATGGGCAAAACTATTGCTGATATTTATCTGTTTTTCCCAGCATATTTCACCAGTATTCGGGTCATACTCAAATTCTAAAGGACTTTTAGCAGTTAACATATAAATACAAGTTATACCCAGTGCATAAATATCACTGGCATAAACTGGACGCAGAGAAAACTGTTCTGGTGGTGCAAATCCCCTAGTCCCGATAAAGTTCGTGTTTGCAGCTTGATTGATTGAGTTTTCACAAACATCAACTAATTGCTCTTTCACCGCACCAAAATCAATCAGCACTACCCGCCCGTCATAATCACACCGCAATAAATTTTGGGGCTTAATATCGCGATGAATCACATGATGTTTATGAAGATACTGTAATACAGGTAATAATTCCTGTAAAAACCGTTTAACTGAGGCTTCACTTTTGGGCCCAGTTTGCCGTACTTCTTGTGCCAAAGTCAAACCCGGCACATATTCTTGAATCAAAAAAAACTCCCCATTTGTTTGAAAGTAGTCTAAGAGCATGGGAATTTGCGAATGACTACCGAGTTTACCCAAAGTTCTTGCTTCTTTTTCAAAGCGTGTACATGCCTTTTGCCAACTTTGGGGATTAGTCACTTTTGGAGAAAGTTGTTTAATGACACACAAGGGATTCCCAGGTAATACGGCATTTTTAGCTAAAAACGTGATGCCAAAACCACCTCGACCCAAAATTTGCAGTATTTCATAGCGATCGCGAAAGAGCCTTTTGGAACCACACATTTGACCCAACTGAGTTTGTTGTGAAATGCTCTCTTGAGAATTCGTTACTTTCTGAGAAAAGCGATTCATTAGTATAAAATATCTGCTCTGAAATGTCTCTAATTCTACGACAGTTATTTGTTGGCAACAGTAAGATTACTGGAACTTTGCCAAATCCTCATTACTTTCCTATTAAAATTTCAAAAAGTAAAAATAAATTTTTGTAGAACTAGCCCTTTCAAGATGTTGTGTGATGGGCTAACTTGTAGTTTAGTTAAGAGAGGTAAAAATCTGTTGGGTAACAGAAATGCAACACCAGCAGGGGTTTAATTTTTTGTCAAGTAACCGTAATGGTTCGGAAGCTTTTAAAGAAAGCGCTGTGCCCCCAAATCTTGGATGAACTATTTTTGTTCGTAGTGCAAAAACTCAATACACTTGCGAGTTATTATTATTCTCCACAGTCGTCAATAAGATTCGCCTAGTCGTCTGTCTGCGTCGTCTATCCATCAGTATATGCAGCCCACCAAGCATACTAGGCGATAAATATAGCGTTTCTTATTCGCTGGGGTGTAGTGTTTTTTGAAGTTCGGGTTTAGAAGACACAACATTTAATTCCTAACTTTTTCTAAGCTGGTGGAATTTCTGGAGAGAAAATGTCTGTGAAATTCTCCTCAAGCAGCGAATCTGGTGTTTGCATAATAAATGGGAGTTCGGCTCCTACGAGACCTCTTTGGATGCGTTCTAAAGTCTCACTAAAAACGACAAACAAAGGATATATGGTATTGGCTCCCTCACTCAAAATATGACTGTGGCGCAGAGGCATCAACCACTCATAATCATTGTCCAGGAAAACTTGGGTTTGTCGCCAACGTCCTAACAAATCAGAAAAGTCTTCGTGAGCACGATGAATAAAGACTAAAATTTCTGCTCCAGTTTTGATTTTCCACTCAGGATCGCACATCAAAATTGCCACATCACAGGGTAAGCAAATCGTTTGTGGGGTTGTTGTAGCAGTGTTGCGAAGACGGACAATTGGCAAGGGTATAGTGATGACACTTTCATCTGGACGGCGTAGACTGGGAATCATTTCCAAGTATGGCCGATATTGTTTTAGTAAGGCGATCGCAGCTAGATGATTGCTGTACTCTGCCAAACTCGCTTCGTAGTGAGATTTTTGCACAGTCATAGTTTATTAAATTAGTTAAGAGTAAAGCTGGAGACTCCGAAAGCTCCGGTTAGGAGTGAGGAGTTAAGAATAAAATTAATTAGTTAGGAATTAAAAGTTATGTAAAAAAGTTTTAACTCCTAACTTATAACTCTTAACTATTAATCCTCTATCCCAGCTTTTCAAATACCTTAAACATAGGCAAATACATTGCTAGCAAAATGGTTCCAACCATCCCCCCTAGAACCACAATCATAACTGGTTCCAAAATACTGGTCATTGCTTTGACTGCTTGCTCAACTTCATCTTCATAGAAATCGGCAACTTTCATCAACATTGCATCTAATTCTCCAGTTTCTTCTCCGATACTAATCATCTGAATTGCCATAGCCGGAAAAACGCTATCTTTTTGTAAAGCAATGCTAATCATACCTCCTTGTTGAATCTCCATCCGGGCTGCATCTATGGCATTGGCAATTACTTGGTTTCCTGATGTATCTCGGACAATTTCTAAGCAAGTTAAAATTGGTACCCCTGAACGAGTTAAAGAACCAAAAGTCCGGCTAAAGCGGGCAACCGAAGATTTTTGAATTAAGTCACCAAACAACGGCATCTTCAGGGAAAGACGATCAATTGTTATGCGACCAACAGGAGTTTTACCGTATTGTGTAAAGGCAATTTTAAGTCCTACAATAACAGCGATAAGCACAAAAACCTTCGGACTTCTCAAGAATTGGCTAGCATCCATCAAGAATTGCGTTAGAGGTGGTAATTCAGTTCCGATTTCTGTAAAAATCTTCGCAAAAACGGGAATGAGAAAAATGGTCATGCCGAGAAAGATAGAAACTGCTATAAAACCTACAACCGTTGGATAAGATAATGCTGATTTAATTTGGTTTTGTAGGCGAGCAACATCTTCTAACAACTTAGCTAAACGATTCAATACTTCGTCTAGAACACCACCAACTTCGCCAGCTTGAATCATACTCACATATAATCCATCGAAACAGTCAGGATGTTTCCGCATTGACTCTGAAAGATTCATTCCGCTTTGAACATCACTGCTAATGTCCACAAGAGCTTGTTTCAATTTAGGATTACTACACTGTTCGGAAAGTACCCCTAAACTTCTAACGATCGCAACTCCCGCATTCATCAAAACGGCAAATTGACGCGAAAAAACGGCTTTGTCTTTCACAGAAACCTTAACTAAGGAAGTCTGGAATTTTTTTAAGTCAAAATTTGTCTGAAATCCTTGAAATTGTTTGAGTTCTTGAACTACAAAACCTTGATCTCTGAGATTAGTACGAGCTTGTACCAAGGATTCGGCAACAATTTTTTCTGTTCGGGATTTTCCTTGAGAATCCCGCACACGAGCAACGTAGGTTGGCATAAATCAATTAAAAATTCAAAATTCAAAATTCAAAATAGTCAAGGGTTTTTCATCCCTCTCATCTTTCTAGTTACTTTAATGCGCTTTGACAGCCGCACCAGGTTTCGCACCTGCGGCAGCTGCTTGCGGTGTAGAATTACCGATGAGACGTTGAATTTCATCAGGTTTAGAAGTCTTAGACATCGCCGCTTCAAAGGAAATCGTTCCTGCTTTGTAAAAATCGGCTAAAACCTTCTCTAGAGTTTGCATTCCCAATTTGCCGCCAGTTTGAATAGCTGAGTAAATTTGAGATGTTTTGCCCTCTCGAATCAAGTTGGAAATAGCAGGAGTGACAATCAGAATTTCTTGAGCCATCACCCGACCATACTCACCAGGTTTAGGGTTTTTCTTGGACACCAAGGTTTGGCTAAATACCCCTACTAACGAGTTAGACAATTGCACCCGCACTTGGGTTTGTCTTTCATGGGGGAAAACGTCGATAATCCGGTCAACAGTTTGGGCGGCGGAACTGGTGTGTAGCGTACCAAATACCAAGTGTCCTGTTTCCGCTGCGGAAATCGCCAAAGAAATCGTTTCCAAATCGCGCATTTCCCCCACCAGAATAATATCTGGGTCTTCCCGCAAAGCTGCTTTCAAGGCATTAGCAAAGCTCTTGGTATCTTCACCTAGTTGCCGTTGGTGAACCAAGCTTTTAATTGGTTCGTAGACAAATTCAATTGGGTCTTCCACCGTTAAAATATGCTCTGCCTTGGTGCGGTTAATCAAGTCAATCATTGCCGCTAGGGTAGTTGTCTTCCCGGAACCTGTAGGGCCTGTTACTAGAATCAATCCCCTGGGCTTATCGCACATTTCCCGCACTATATCTGGCAGACCTAATTTTTCAAAGTTAGGAATTTTAGAACTTAATGCCCGTAAGCAAGCAGCATAAGCACCACGTTCTTTATAGACATTGACCCGGAAGCGAGCCAAACCTTTAACACCATAAGAACAATCCAACTCCCAGGTTTGCTCTAAAGTTTTACGCTGGGTGTTGTTGAGCATACTAAAAATGAGCCTTTGACATTCATCGGCTGTCAATACATGCTCACCTATGGGGGTGAGTTTGCCACTGATGCGGAAGTAGGGAGGCAAACCTGCGGATAAATGCAAATCCGAGCCACCCATTTCAATCAACTGCTCCATCAAGTCTTCAATCATCATTTCCATAGTTCTGCTTCCTTTTAATGTTTGTTATTTGTCCTTTGTCAGTTGTCATTTGTTTAAAGTTACTAACCATTGACAATGACCAATGACTAATGCCTAGTCTTAAAACCGAGATGTCATACAGTAGGGACAATCCAGCCATTCTTGTTTCAATGTGGCCTCGCAAGTCCGGCAGGTAAGACCAGTCTTGCGTTTGGCTTTTAACTCGGCTTCCAAACCAGTATCAGTAAACGTCACTCGTTCTACTTCTTCTAGGGTGGTGGAACCTTGGCGCACTAAGTCCAAACTATAAGCCAGCAAGGTTTTCATGCCCTCTTCTATTGCCACTTCCTTGATGCGTTCCGTGGGTGCATCTTCGTTGATGAGAGTTTGCAGGTTTTCGGTGACTCGCATGACTTCATAAACACCACAACGCCCTTTGTAGCCGACCCCATTACATTTTGAGCAAAGCTGATTTTTGGTTTTGGCTTCTGCGATCGCATCTAATGTCAAGGTGTTAGCCTTATAGAAAGTAACTCCGACATCTGAGGAAGCTGATAGACCATAACGAGCCAGTTCCTCGGTTGTGGGAGTGTAAGGAACACGACATTCAGAACATACACGCCGTACCAAACGTTGAGCTAAAACGCCAATTAGGGAACTAGAAACCATGAAAGGCTCAATTCCCATTTCTCCCAAACGAGCGATCGCACCTGGGGCATCATTGGTATGTAAGGTAGTTAATACCAAGTGACCAGTCAAGGCAGCCTCAATTGCTGTTTTTGCCGTTTCCTTATCTCGCGTTTCACCCACCAGCAGCACATCTGGATCTTGCCGCAAGAAAGCCCGCAGAGCGGTAGCAAAATCTAACCCTTTTTCCCGAATTACCTGTACTTGAGTAATCCCTGGAAGACTGTACTCAATTGGGTCTTCCACAGTACTGATATTAATTCCGGGATCATTCTTTTCTGAAAGTGCAGAATACAGCGAGGTTGTTTTCCCAGAACCAGTTGGCCCAGTCACCAAAATTAGACCAAAGGGACGGCTAACCATATCCTGGACAATATGTAAAGTCTCTGGATCGGTAATTAACTTATCTAATCCCAGTTGGGTGGAGGAGTTATCCAAAATCCGCAGCACCACTTTTTCCCCGTAGCGGCTGGGTAAAGTATTCACCCGAAAGTCCACCTTACGTCCCTCAAACATTCGTCGGATACGTCCATCTTGGGGTAAACGGCGTTCAGCAATGTCTAGATTGGAGATGATTTTAAATCGGGCTGTCACCGCCGGGATGATTTTTTTCGGTAGGGGATCGAAAGCTTCACGCAGTACGCCATCCTTCCGAAAGCGAATGCGTAAGTTTTCTTCTTGCGGTTCGATATGAATATCAGACACGCCCTCATGCAAAGCTTTAGCCAGGATTCTGTTAACTAGGTTGATGACTGGGGCATCCTCTGCACCCTTCATCGCAGCCCCTAGATCAGCCTCCATTTCTTCAGGAGCATCCGAAATATCGAGATTTCCGAGGTTTTCTAAATCCTGATTAATATCTGTAAACTTTTCTTGTTCCAGGTGCTTTTGCTTAACAGCCATTTCATCCAGGTATTGGTTGATTAGCTGCTGGTAATCTTCCTGTGTAATCACCATGCGCTGCAATGCCAAGCCTTGAGGGCGCAAGATGCGATTCAGGTCATCGGAAGCCTCTAAATTATCTGGAGCAACCATCGCCACTAAAACTGAGGGCGGCGTTTGGTCTTCGTGTTTCGATAGTGGTACTAAACGATGGCGACGACAAATATCCACTGGGATGAGGGTTTCAATTAGGTTCCCCATCATCGTGCTGCCAAAGGAATTGACTTCCGGATCAAGGAATTCAACACCGTATAGTATTTTAAGTTCAAATAGCTGTTGTTTTTTGTATTGCCTGAGCAACTCAGGTGATAGTTGTTGCCCAGTGATTGACTCTAGTACTTCCGTTAAGGGTCTGCCAGATTTACGGCTTTCAATTAGTGCCTGCCTCATCTGTTCGGTATTGACATAGCCAGATTGCACTAGCTTGTTGCCGAAGGGCGAAAACTCTGTTCTGGTAGTTAGAGCGGTACTGCGCCGTTGTGGTGACGAGTAAGTCATAAATGAGCAATTGATTTGGGGAAACCTCTGCTTAAAGTATTCCCAGGCTATGAGACAGAATTCTCATTTCCCAAAAAAGTCCTAAGTCACTGGACTTCTGAGCAGTAGTTTACGTTGCTTAGAGTTCTTGCTAAGGGATTCTAAGAAATAAATTATCAAGAAAGGCAGAGGGCAGGAGGCAGGAGGCAGAAGGGAATGCTGCAACAGTCCTCTGGCTGTGACCGTACCCCTACAGGGAAGCAAGCTACGCGCAGCGTCTCCAAGAGTTGGGAACAAGGGTCTAAAACCCCGCCGTCTACACGGCGCTTACAATTGGGCGGGGTCTGAATCCCCGACGAAAAAGTTCCTTCTGCCTTCTGCCCTCTGCCTCCTGCCTTCTTCAACCATCTGGTGGGGTGGGCATCCTGCCTACGCTGAATATAGGACGGGTGGGGAAACCCATCCCACAAGAAAATTTGGGCGTTGCAGAACAGTGGGATGAATTGAGGCAAGCAGGGGAGGCAGGGGGGAATTTTAGAAGTTGCCAAATCATCCTGCAAATATGCAACGCCAAAATTTGGGATGTTTTTTATTTAGAAGTCTCTAAGTGCCGAATGAAAAAGAAGTAGTAGTCGAGAAAATAGAAACTCTTGACTGGCTTAATCAACAAACTTCAGTCATAGGGTACAACCCAGACATCAAAACATCTGACTCAGCATTCAATACCTAACACTTCCGAAGGAATAACAATATTTGATAAATGGTTAAATTTTAAGTAGTAATTCATTAAAAAACCGACTCATGAAGAAGATGAGGGGCGAATCACATTCAGTGCCACTCTTCCAAATTACTTGCTCATAGAGGTACATTATTCATTCGGGTTCCCGCCTTAGTGGCGTCTGGGCTAACGTGTTCACCATTTGTCACAATAAGAGGACGGTTACATCACTTCCAGGAACTTGTCGGCAATAAAATCAGCCTCAGTTGCAAGTTGTGGATGACGACGGTTGCAAGCTGTGGAGATACACTGCCATAAATAGGATCTGGAAAGAGTAGACAATGATCGATGAAAATAAACAGATAAACAACACAAGCCAGCAATTGGGTGAACCAACAGAGGTAAAGCAAGCAATGAAGAGTGACTCCCCAGCCCAAATTAATTTCAATGAATCTGGTAGCGAGGTTACAGAGCAAGTGGCAGATCAAACCAATGTATCGGGGGATACGGCTACTCTCAATCCAGAAAACAGCGTCGCTGCAACTGAGAAAACTGAAGTAGAAAGGGCAGCTTTGGCAGAACTGACTCAACAAATCGAGTCCCTCAAAACGCAACTAGAAGAGCGTAGTACTCAATATATGCGGATTGCCGCTGATTTTGAGAATTACCGGAAACGCACCAGCAAAGAAAAAGAAGAGCTAGAGACACAAATAAAGCGGAACACCATTCTGGAATTGTTGCCAGTGGTCGATAATTTTGAGCGGGCGCGATCGCACCTCAAACCTCAATCTGATGGCGAAATGACCATGCACAAAAGTTACCAAGGCGTTTACAAACAATTAGTAGATAGCCTGAAGCGCTTGGGTGTATCACCAATGCGTCCTGAAGGTCAAGAATTTGATCCTAACCTGCACGAAGCAGTAATGCGGGAACCTACGGATGAACATCCTGAAGGAACAGTGTTAGAAGAGTTAGTGCGCGGATATTACTTGGGCGATCGCGTGCTACGCCATGCAATGGTCAAAGTAGCTGCTCCCAAGGAAGATAGCCCTGCGGCACCAGAAGATCAGTCGAGTTCAGCCAACAGTTAAGCTGTAATCGCTCGCCTCACTGACCTAAAGTGCCTGGGTTCTAGCAAGGACGAGCATCGCGTAAAACAAGGACAAGGCTTTGGATAACTCTCTGTGTTTCAACTTCTGGCGTTGCTACCAGCACACAGGTTCCACAGACGTTATCCGCTAGCCTTGGTTCATAGCAAAAAAGTTATACCGCGATATATTACAGCAGAAAGAGTCAGTAAAAATACTGGTAAGTATGGGAAAAGTTATTGGGATCGACTTAGGCACTACTAACAGTTGCGTCGCAGTTTTGGAGGGCGGTCAACCACTGGTGATCTCCAATTCTGAAGGTGGACGAACTACTCCAAGTATTGTGGGATTTGGGAAGAGTGGCGATCGCTTGGTTGGTCAATTGGCAAAGCGCCAAGCCGTAACCAATGCCGAAAACACAATTTACAGTATTAAACGATTCATCGGACGGCGTTGGGAAGACACTGACATAGAACGCGATCGCGTCCCCTACAACTGTGTTAAAGGTCGAGACGATACTGTTGATGTTCAAATTCGCTCAAAAAACTACACGCCACAAGAACTATCGGCCATGATCCTGCAAAAGCTCAAGCAGGATGCGGAAAACTTCTTGGGTGAGGAGGTCACTCAGGCAGTGATCACCGTACCAGCATATTTCACAGATGCTCAAAGACAAGCAACTAAAGATGCTGGCACGATTGCTGGACTAGAAGTCCTGCGAATCATCAACGAACCAACAGCTGCGGCTTTAGCTTTCGGATTGGAAAAGCAAGACCAAGAGCAGCTAATTTTAGTATTCGACTTAGGAGGCGGTACCTTCGACGTATCGATCCTGCAACTTGGGGATGGCGTTTTTGAAGTTAAAGCGACTTGTGGTAACAACCACTTGGGTGGAGACGACTTTGATAATGCGATCGTGCTTTGGATGATGGAACGTTTCCAGCAACAAGAGAAAATCGACCTTTCCCAAGATAAGATGGCACTGCAACGCCTGCGGGAAGCAGCAGAAAAGGCAAAAATTGAACTCTCCAGCATGGTGAATACCTCCATCAACTTGCCGTTTATCACGGCTGATGATACCGGGCCAAAGCATCTGGAGATGGAACTCAGCCGCTCTAAATTTGAAGAACTCGCAGGGAAATTAATTGAAGCGACCATCGAACCAATGATCCAAGCGCTCAAAGATGCGGATCTCAAACCACAAGCCATAGATCGGATTATTTTGGTAGGTGGTTCTACCCGTATTCCCGCAGTCCAAAACGCGCTGATTAAGTTTTTCAACGGCAAAGCTCCCGATCGCTCTATCAACCCTGACGAAGCCGTAGCATTGGGAGCGGCTATCCAAGCAGGTGTGTTGGGTGGCGAAGTCGATAATCTCTTACTATTGGATGTCACCCCTCTGTCCTTAGGACTTGAAACCTTGGGTGAAGTGTTTACCAAAATCATTGAACGCAACACCACAATTCCTACTAGTAAGTCACAAATTTTTTCCACAGCAGTTGATGGGCAAACCTCGGTGGAAATTCACATCCTCCAAGGTGAACGGGCAATGTCACGAGATAACAAGAGTCTCGGCAAGTTTCTGCTAGCAGGAATTCCCCCATCTCCTCGTGGTGTGCCTCAAATTGAAGTATCCTTTGAAATCGATGTCAACGGCATCCTGAAGGTTTCTGCCCAAGACAAAGGTACAGGTAGAGAACAGAGTATTCGGATTACCAATACAGGTGGCTTGAGTACTAACGAAGTCGAACGGATGCGCCAAGAAGCCGAACTGTTTTCCGAAGAAGATAGAAGACGTAAAGAACTGGTTGAACTCAAAAACCAAGCAGAGAATCTGTTGTTCAGTTACGAATCCACCATCAAGGATAATAGCAACTTTATCGGCGACCAGATGAAAACCTTGGCCAGTGAAAAAGTTTCACAACTCCAAGCTGCAATGATTGACTCCAGCATCTCCACTGTGGAATTTAAGCAGCGCTTAGACGACTTCCAACAAACCCTGTTTGCAATTGGTGCCGATGTCTACAATCGAGCTAACAGCCAAAGTGATGAGATTGAAGAGGCTTCAGCTAGTATTTTTACCCCAGAAGTAGACTCACCAATGAATGGCACACTAATACCACAATTCAACTTTGATTTTGACGAAGAAAGTACTGCACAGGCTGATTATGAGGCGATAGATTAGGGGTTGGGCATTGGGAAGAGGCAGAGGGGAAAGAACTAAAGAGGTAATTTTTTATTCTCCCCCTTGCCCCCTCTCCTCCAATCCCCACTCCGTGGGGCCCCGAGTCCCCTTGCTCCTCTGCTTCTTCCCTGCTCCTCTAAGTTGCAAATTTTTCTTGAGACACTTTAATATATCTAAATATATTGATTATAAATTTAGCGAAGTTTCACAAGACCCCAGCGGTTTGCTAGATTGTAGAAGCAAATTACTTTGGGCTAGGCGGTGTGCCAGTTCAGATGCACTTCCATTGCATAAGGGTGGTTTTCCACACCTAATGGTGCGGCTAGCCCCTCTGGTTGATGGGCGGGGTTTTCCTCTGCTACGTAGCACAATTGTAAAAGAGACAGCCGACTCGGCAGTGAGAAGTCTGAGCAAAGGCTTCCCCTGCTCTTAACTTCTATAGCTTTTGTCGTCTCCCACGAGGAAAGCACCTGTTGCTCAAGATTTGTCGGTGATTTTTGTAAATGGTAAAGGGTAAAATCAGTTATTAACAAAAATTAATTTTATCTTCTGCCTGGACTCCGGCAAGCCGCCCTCTAAACGGATACTGTAGTGCTCTTGCATATCTGTAAGCAAAACACTTTTCCGTAGGGTAGCAAATGACCGTGATCTTCTACTGCCTTCTGCTTTCTTCCTTCTAACTTTTACCTTTGCTATATGGCCCGCGACTATTATGAAATCCTGGGTGTCTCTCGTGACACCGACAAAGAAGAAATCAAACAAGCCTATCGCCGTTTAGCCCGGAAGTATCACCCAGATGTGAACAAAGAACCGGGGGCGGAGGATCGCTTTAAAGAAATTAACCGCGCTTATGAAGTACTCTCGGAACCAGAAACCCGCGCTCGTTACGATCGCTTTGGGCCAGAGGGTGTATCAGGTGCTGGCGCGGGCTTTCAAGATGTCGGCGATATGGGTGGTTTTGCCGATATCTTTGAAAGCATTTTTAGTGGCTTTGCTGGCGGTATGGGTAATCCCACGCAACAAAGACGGCGCAGTGGGCCTGCAAGAGGTGATGACCTGCGGCTAGACCTGAAGTTAGACTTTCGGGAAGCGGTATTTGGCGGTGAAAAAGAAATTCGCATTTCGCATCTAGAAAATTGCGAAGTCTGTAGTGGTTCTGGTGCTAAACCAGGAACCCGCCCTCGGACTTGTTCGACTTGTAGCGGATCGGGTCAAGTCCGCCGTGTAACTAGAACACCCTTTGGCAGTTTCACCCAAGTCTCGACTTGTCCCACCTGTAATGGGACAGGGATGGTAATTGAAGATAAGTGTGATGCCTGTGATGGTAAGGGCGCAAATCAAGTCACAAAGAAACTCAAAATTACCATTCCAGCTGGGGTGGATAATGGCACACGCTTGCGGATTTCTAGTGAAGGAGATGCTGGTCAACGTGGTGGACCTCCAGGGGATTTGTACGTTTACCTGTTCGTGAATGAGGACGAGGAATTCCAACGGGATGGCATTAATATTCTCTCCGAAATCAAAGTTAGCTATCTGCAAGCGATTTTAGGTTGTCGGTTAGAGGTAGATACGGTAGATGGGCCGGTGGAACTGATTCTTCCAGCTGGAACCCAGCCCAATACAGTGATGAAGTTGGAAAATCGTGGCGTACCCCGCTTGGGTAATCCCGTAAGTCGTGGGGATCATATGCTGACAGTATTAATTGATATTCCCAATAAAGTAACCCCAGAGGAGAGGGAACTGTTGGAGAAGCTGGCTAAAATTAAGGGAGATCGCACTGGTAAAGGCGGTCTAGAAGGATTCTTGGGAAATTTATTTAAGTAATGAAGCCCTCTTCTGTTTTAACTCCCGATGCTCAACTTGATTTACGCGGCACCCCTTGCCCTATTAATTTCGTGCGGACAAAATTACGTCTGGAGAAAATGCCATTGGGAGGTTTGCTAGAAGTCTGGCTAGACCCAGGTGAGCCGATTGAGCAGGTTCCTGATAGTCTGACAATGGCAGGTTATCAGGTAGAACAAATCACAGACTGCACTAGTTATTTTTCTCTGTTAGTGCGCCGTCCACAAGCTGGCCAATGACAGGGGAAAATTTTGTCGTAACTGGACAGTTATTGGGTACGGTGCTAGCTGTACAGGCTAATTTTTACCGAGTACAGCTGGATCAACAGGATGGGGAGATGAGGGAGATAAGGGAGATGAAGGGGCAAAATCCTCCTCATCTTCCTTATCCCCCTCTCCTACTTTGTACCCGGAGAACACGTCTGAAAAAAATCGGGCAACAGGTGATGGTAGGCGATCGCGTTGTGGTAGAAGAGCCAGATTGGGCTGGAGGACGGGGTGCGATCGCTGATGTCTTACCCCGTCAAAGCGAATTAGATCGTCCAGCGATCGCCAATGTCAACCAAATTCTATTGGTATTTGCCGTTGCCGATCCACCTTTAGAACCTTACCAACTGAGTCGGTTTCTGATTAAGGCTGAGTCTACTGGCTTGGATGTGCTTTTATGCTTGAATAAAAGTGATTTAATTTCATCGCAAGAACAGCAACAAGTTAGCGATCGCCTACTCGGTTGGGGCTATCAGCCGATATTTATCAGCGTCAAAGATGGTATAAATACTGAACAAGCAGCCAGATATTTGAGTAATAAAATTACCGTAATTGCTGGACCTTCTGGCGTGGGTAAATCCAGCCTGATTAATACGCTAATTGACTCTCTTCACCTGCGAGTGGGGGAAGTTTCTGGCAAACTGGCTCGTGGTCGTCATACCACTCGCCATATAGAATTATTTGAGTTACCAAGTGGTGGTTTGCTGGCAGACACTCCGGGCTTTAATCAGCCTGACATGGATTGTAACCCAGAAGAATTAATCCATTATTTCCCAGAAGCAAGAGAGCGGTTAGCAGTTGCTAGCTGTCGGTTTAGTGATTGTCTGCATCGAGATGAGCCTGAGTGTGCGGTGCGGGGAGATTGGGAACGATATGAACATTATTTAGAATTTTTGTCCGATGCGATCGCTCATCAAACTCAGCTGCACCAACAAGCCGATCCTGAATCTACGATGAAGTTAAAAAGCAAAGGCAAAGGGCAGAGCCAATACGAACCCAAGCTAGAAAGTAAAAAATATCGCCGGATTTCCCGTAAGACTCAGTTACAGGACTTGCAGGAGTTATACCGAGATGAGGAATAAGGAGTGCGATGTCTTGTCGCCTTGGAAATAAAATGACTTGCAAGAGTGTTCGGTAACCGAGGTCTAACTCAAACTAAGAAGGAAGAATGATTCAAGGAATTAGTCATATCACATTTATCGTCAAAGACTTGGAGAAGATGACGAAATTCCTTGTATCCATATTTGATGCTGAGGAGATTTATTCTAGTGGTGAGCAAACTTTCTCGATCTCAAAAGAAAAATTCTTCCTGATAAACGGCTTATGGATTGCCATCATGCAAGGGGATTCTTTACCAGAGAAAACTTATAACCATCTGGCTTTAAAAATAACCGAAGAAGACTACGAACTTTATGCTGCTAGAGTTAGGAGTCTTGAGTTAGATGTGAAGGAAGGTCGAAGTCGTGTAGATGGAGAAGGGCGTTCCTTATATTTTTACGACTACGACAATCATTTATTTGAGTTACATACAGGAACTCTAAATCAACGCTTACAAAGGTATCTGAGAAACAATGGGACTTACAAAAAATAAAATATCCCCTAAAAGACAATGATTATCATTTTTATATGAATGCTGTCTTTTGTTTTTTTGAGTAATTTATTCTCTGGAAGTCCCTTACTTCTGGTTTGACCCAAATAACCTAGAATTACAAGGGTTTCACATCGTTGATGGGTAATACCAAGAACTTGCTCCCACTGAGTCAGGTTGGTTGTGGAGTCTAGCAGTTAATGCTGTATTTGGGAGTTAAAGTGGGAAAATTGCGCTTTTTTGCCCCAGATGGGCATCGACTAATGTTGCCAGAAGAAGAAGCAAACCAACAGTTGCAGCAAGCGAACCAACATCTGAAAAATTGGCAAAACGCTGACGAGCCACAGGAATTGAACCTGAGTAAATATTTAAAGTACAGCATCATACAATAAACAAATAGACAGGTTTTACAGAGATTTAAAACTAGTTAACAACAAGATGCGGTGGGAGCACAACAATGTTGTCCCCTACAAAGACTGTATTTAACTCAATTGAAAACTATTCTTACGATCCCCATAAAGTCTTAAAATATTGTTAATTTCAGCCAAACCTCTCGACCTTCAACTTACAAGTATCACCCCAAAATCACTATGGCTATCGGCTACGTCGCGCTTGTACTCCACGCACATCTGCCCTTCGTTCGTCACCCGGAAAGTGACTACGTGCTGGAGGAAGAATGGCTCTATGAAGCCATCACAGAAACCTACATCCCCTTATTGAAAGTATTTGAAGGCTTAAAGCGAGACGGTATCGACTTTAAAATCACGATGAGTATGACACCACCTCTAGTGTCGATGCTTCGCGATCCTCTGCTTCAAGAACGCTATGACGCACACTTAACCCAACTAGAAGAACTTATACAACTAGAAGCAGAACATAATGTCAATAACGGACATCTTCGTTATTTAGCCGAACATTACGCTACTGAGTTTAGCGAAGCGCGTCAGCTGTGGGAACGCTACAGCGGTGACTTGGTGACAGCTTTTAAGCAGTTCCAAGACAGTAACAACCTGGAAATCATCACCTGCGGCGCTACTCACGGCTATTTACCGTTGATGAAAATGTATCCAGAAGCGGTCTGGGCGCAAATTCAGGTAGCTTGCGAACATTACGAGCAAACCTTTGGAAAAGCACCTAGAGGCATTTGGTTGCCGGAATGCGCCTACTATGAAGGTTTAGATCGGATGCTAGCCGATGCTGGGCTACGCTACTTTCTCACTGATGGGCATGGCATTCTTTACGCCCGTCCGCGTCCGCGCTTTGGCACTTATGCCCCAATTTATACAGAAACTGGTGTTGCTGTCTTTGGTCGAGATCATGAATCTTCCCAACAGGTATGGTCTTCTGAGGTGGGCTATCCTGGGGCGGCGGAATATCGAGAATTTTACAAAGATTTGGGCTGGGAAGCAGAATATGAGTATATTAAACCCTACATAATGCCCAATGGTCAAAGGAAAAATACTGGTATTAAGTATCACAAAATTACTGGACGTGGCTTAGGACTATCAGATAAGGCACTCTACGATCCTTATTGGGCTAAGGAAAAGGCAGCAGAACACGCTGCTAACTTTATGTATAACCGAGAGCAGCAATCTGAGCATCTCTATGGTATAATGCAGCGTCCACCAATTATCGTTTCGCCTTATGACGCAGAGTTATTTGGACATTGGTGGTATGAAGGGCCCTGGTTCATCGATTACCTATTCCGCAAGTCATGGTATGACCAAAAAACATATCAAATGACCCATTTAGCAGACTATTTGCGGGATCAACCAACTCAGCAAGTCTGTCGTCCTTCGCAGTCGAGTTGGGGTTTCAAGGGTTTTCATGAGTATTGGTTAAATGAAACAAATGCGTGGATTTATCCGCATTTGCACAAAGCTGCTGAACGGATGATTGAAATCTCGCACCTAGAACCAGAGGATGAGTTGGGGTGGAAAGCGCTTAACCAAGCGGCGCGGGAACTGCTATTAGCACAATCTTCTGACTGGGCATTTATTATGCGGACGGGAACAATGGTACCCTATGCAGTTAGACGGACGCGATCGCACCTGATGCGTTTCAATAAGCTCTACGAAGACGTTAAAATCGGCAAAGTTGACAGTGGTTGGTTGGAAAAAGTCGAGTTAATGGATAATATCTTCCCCGAAATCAACTATCGCGTCTATCGCCCGCTATAGTCTCACAAAAAATAATCAACAGCAGTAGGGTGGGCATTGCTCACCCTATATTAGTAGTGAGGAGCGTTTATTTTACCAACAACAGAGCAAGCCTTAGCCTGTGTAAGGGTTTGTCAAATGCTGTCAAATCTTTACAAAGACATCCGTTTATTTCGCTTTGACGACAAAATCGGATAAATTTACATTTTATCTGCGGATGAACTGCAAATTATTATTTATCGCAATGGCGAATGGGAGTTTGTCAATGAACCCGAATTATGAGCAGATGAGTTTTACAGAGTTGAGAGCTTATGTTGTAGAAAACCATGAAGATATTGAAGCTCTACGTTTTTTAATGAGCAAACGCGATCCTAATTCTCCAAAGTATCCCATGCCTGTGACAGAAGCTGATATGCAAGCCCAGATGGAAATCATCAGGCGCAAGATTAATGGAGAACTTTGAGATTATTGTATAGCTTCAGTAAGCATAATTAAGGTGGGTAAATCATACTTACCCTATTATTTTATTAACACTGCCGGATTTAACTAAAGGCTATCTGGATCAATATTTAATTCTCGGAGTTTAGCAGCTAATCTTTGCGCTTTCTCTTCTGCGGCTTGTCGTGCAGCTGCTTCCTCTTCATGAGTTAACAGTATTTGACCTGTAGCTGGATTGTAAAAACGTAGTTTTCCTGCTTCCAGGCGTAACTCTAGCCCCAAAACTTCACTGGGTATAGATACTGTACCATCTGGCAGGGTATTGGCTGCCACTGGGAAATAATTCCCATCGACCAAGTGTAAACCCTGGAGTTGGGGATTGAGATAATCGCCTGTAGGATCGTATTGGAAATATTCACGCACTCCCAGAAAGGCGTAAATTCCTTTCTTTGCACCTTGATCTTTGCTACGGGTGGTTTTTGAGGTGATCTCTAGAACAAAATCTGGGGTTTGATTATTTTCTTCCCAGGTTTTGTAAGAGCGTCTGTCACAGTTTTCCACTCCAAACACCACAAATACATCTGGAGCGACAACTGATTCTGGATAACCTTTTTCGTAATAAATAAATAGATTACCAGCGACGTATACATCTGGGTGATTTTGAAAATAAATTTCCAGCACAGTGCTAGCGTATACGAGACACTTGCGCTGTAAATCACCTTCAGCCATTGGCTTACCATCCTCATCTGGGTACTCAATCGGGGTAACGGGGATATACTCTACTGAGGCTGTCATGGTCGGTACCTCAACTCAACTAGGGCTAGATTCAATACTATCGCTCAAAATCCTGTCGCTATGGCTGGGAGGTTGTGAAATCACAGAAATTCTAAATTAGATTCTCCTTCATTGAGTATCTGATAAGGAACATTAGGCGGAACTTCTACACCTTCGTGTTGAGAAAGCACTTGGCAGGAACCATCGATTTCTAAGGTTGCCTTTCCAGATAAGATAAAGAAAAACTGGTGCGACACCGAATAGTCGGTCGTAGAGATCGCTGGTGATAATGTCTTACCTCAAAAGTTCCTAGTGGCATAAGTTCGTGAATTATACTCTGCTTGCTTAACAAGATGCCAGCCATGACAATTATTACCCCACAGATAATGCTCGGCAGTTTCTTTATTAAAATCATTTGCTGTGCGCTTCTAATAACCTTTGCATCTCACCCAATATTTCCCTTTAGTCCGCTCCAACGGATTGTTAGGTGGCTGGTTTAGCAATAAGTTGAAACTAACGAGAGCGACCTTGATCGAGTTTGCCTCCTTCCTTCTCCCATTCATACGCTATCTGGTTACAGGCTTCACTAGTGAAGAGAGGTGCACCAGTCATTATTAAATCGTAATCATCTAATTCATTAAGAAAACGATGGGCATTTATATCAATAGGATCTGTAGTTGGAAACTTTTCTCCATTATTAGCCCCAAAAATTGAAAGATCCATTCGTTCGATAATCTCATCCCTTGCTTTTGGATAAATTAGTCGGGTAACTTCTAGGAAACATACATCTGTCAACTGAACAATTGCTATAGAAACGATATTTGGCTTTAGATAATCTCTGTACTTCTGTTCAATGCTCGCTAGAATATCCACTCGATTTGACGGAGCTACGTTACTAATTTTGTAAGCCCCCGCAGTTTCTTGAAGAACACGAATAGCTTCTCGAACAGGGACTCGAAAAAATTCCCGATCTAGACTGGTGCGGTAAGCTGCAAATCTACTGTGCAAGATATTTTCAACAACTTCACAATCCGATACTAACTCGTCATAAACCACAATAAAAGCTGTTGGAACCCCGGTAGTTTGTAGTTGTTTTGCCCTAAGATTAGAAGTTTTTTCTGTTCGTCCAATTTTGACTTGATCAGGAAATGATGGATTGAGTAGAATGTACACGAAACCTTGGGCCATAGTATGTTAGGATAAAATCCTGGAAATATAATTGCCATCCTATTAGTTTTTTCGATTTATAAGCACTTAGCTTAATAGCTACCTCAATTAAGCCATCCTATCAACGGATTGTTTTAAACACTTAATTATTCCCATAAATTATTATTGAAAAAGGTGTATTTTGTTTGTGCTTTTAAAGCATTTATGCTCAAATAATAGCAGTTAACTCCTAAATTTGCAGGTTTCGTGTAACTAACATTAAAAAAGACAGGCAAGATGCCTGTCCTACAAAGAATGATTTAGCAAAGAATTTAGAAATTCATCTCAGCAGCTTGAACTTTTTCAACCTGCTTCTTCTTCAGCACCAGCATAACTTGGGCTAACATTACAAGAGCGATGAACGCAATCATCCATTTGACTCTAGAGGCGTCTTGCAGTACGATTTCTCCATCTGCTTGACCGAATCCACCGACATTCGGGTTGCTGGTCAAAGCATCACCAGTCTTCACTGCTTGCCCTTCGGAAACAACCAATTCTGGCCCTAAAGGAATCGTATCAACAACAACATCACCAGATTCAGGTTGGATGTTGACTAGATATTTAACGTTACCGTCTCCATCTTCCTCTTTGGCAATCTTGGTAATTGTGCCAGTAGCGGAAGCGTTGTAAACAGTGTTGTTGCTCTTTTCACCTGTGGGATAAACTTGTCCGCGTCCCCGATTACCACCTACGTGAACTGAATATTTACCGAAGTGGATGTTTTTGTCGGTTGCGGGGTTGGGAGAAAGAACTGGAAAGACGATTTCCTGATACTGTTCACCGGGTAAAGGGCCGACGATGACGACGTTATCTTTGTCTTCGCTGTAGGGTTGGTAGAATGTGTCGCCAACTTCTTCTTTAAGTTCTTCGGAAAGACGGTCTTCAGGAGCAATCTTAAAGCCTTCGGGTAGCATTAGTACAGCACCGACGTTCAAGCCAACCTTAGAACCATCAGCACCAACTTGCTGGGCACTGAGATCGTAAGGGATTTTCACCACAGCTTTGAATACAGTGTCAGGTAGCACCGATTGGGGAACTTCCACTTCTGTAACCTTGGCCGCTAGGTGACAGTTGGCACAAACAATTCGCCCTGTTGGTTCGCGGGGGGTTTCGGGATAGGTTTGCTGTGCCCAAAAGGGATAGGCGGCAGCTGATTGGGGAAGGGCTAGATCGCTGGTGAAGTAAAATGTCACGGTGGCGATCGCTATGAGCAATGTTTTTACAATCGCTCTAGCACTGCGAGTTAACCTCGCTGTTAGGAAAACATTTCTCATCTCTATAAGGGCGACAATTGAATTAGTCATTAGTCATTGGTCATTAGTCATTAGTCATTAAGCCCTGAACGAAGGACAAATGACTAAGGACTAATGACAAAATTATTAACTCCACCAAGGTGCATCACCGGTGCGGAAGTCGGTTTCAGTCCAAGGGGTTAAAACGATCTTGTCGTCATTGACGCTGGTATGGGCTAAAGCCAGAGACAGAGGTGCTGGTCCCCGAACAACTTTACCAGTTTCGTCATACTGGGAACCATGACAAGGACACTTGAATTTGTTCTCAGCAACGTTCCAGGGGACGACACAACCTAAGTGGGTGCAGATGGCGTTAATGCCATAATCTTTGATCGCCTCTTTGCTTTCTACCACAATATAGGTAGGATCTCCCTTAAGTCCTTGGACTAGGCTGCGATCGCCTGGATTCCGGTTTTCTAGAAATTTAGTGACACTAACATCGTTACCTAGCTCGTCTTTTGCCGTTGTACCACCACCAGCACCACCAGCAGCAGGTGGAATAAAGTACTTGACAACGGGATACAATGCACCCAGAGCCACTCCAGTGACAGTCCCAAAAGTGAGCAGATTCATGAACTGACGACGCCCCATATCGGGCACGTCTGCTGATTCAGAAAATTGAGCCATAATCTACGCGCTCTTTGTGTATTTTGTTAAGCATTTTGACAAAAGTACTAGTACTTGAAGAACTCTTGTCTAAGTCGAAATGCTAGCGCTCACAACGATGCCATACTTCTTTGTTCCAAGATATATTTAGCATCTTTTCTGTTAGCATTACATTTCTTTATATCCTTATCATACTGGAGTCACGGAACTTAACATCATAACTAAATGTAAAATCTGATTGAGAAAAGCTATGACAGGACAGGAATTACGCCAGATGTTGCTTGAGAAGTGGGGATATTCTTACGATGTCCAGTTCCGGCGGGCACAGGGAAAGATATTTTTGCAAGTAATGTGGAAATATCTGGAGCAAGCTTCTTTTCCCTTGAGCGAGGCGGAGTACCAAGAGCATCTTGATAGCATTGCCAATTATCTTCATGCCTTGGGTGGGTCAACACAGGTACAAACTTTTATTGCCCAAACACGCGATCGCCCCCGGCTCGGTAAGGCTGTTAGCATTCCTCTAGATTTGGGTGAACGCTCTTCAGAATGGATATTATGACACGCTATTGCATTAACATGAATAAAATTCTGAGTAATTACAGTATTTTTGATCCAAAAATACCATAACGTGCTATAGAATTCTTTTGCCGACTGCTACATCTCTATCTGGCTGAATTAATACAACTTCTCCATCGTCTAGAACTACTCCCAAGACTAAAACTTCTGAGATAAAATCGGCAATTTGACGAGGTGGAAAGTTAGTAACAGCTAATATTAATCTGTTGATTAATTCCTCTTGCTCATAAAGTTTAGTAATTTGGGCACTAGATTTTTTAATGCCCAAACTGCCAAAATCTATCCATAATTTATAAGCTGGTTTTTTAGCTTTAGGAAATTCTTCGACTTTGATGACTTTGCCAACATGAATCTCAACTTTTTCAAAGTCATCATAACTAACTTGTCTCATTTACTTGGAAGATGAGATTTTTTTAATTGGAGCAATGCGACGATCATTTACCTGTGAGTTTCACCAGTCCAACACCACCGAAATAAAGCCCTAAAACTGCTCCTGCTAAAAGACTTTGAGTCAAGGGGTCAGTAGAAGGTGTAAGAACAGCTCCTAAAACTACTGCTCCCATAATCACATAACGCCAACCAGAAACCATCCGTTCTGACGAGACAATATTCAAGTTACCAAGCAACAGTTGGATGATGGGAATTTGAAATGCTAAACCAGTGCTGAATAACAGTAGCAGCACAAATTCAAAATATTTATCAATTGACCAAAGTTGTTCAACTACATCTGCTCCGTAGCTGATGAAAAATTTCAAAGCTGCGGGGATAAGGAGTAAATAGGCAAATACTAACCCCGCCGCAAACAGTACACTCGAACCCAAAACCACAGGCCCCAATAAACGGCGTTCGCGGCGAGTTAGTCCTGGAAGCACAAACTGGATAATCTGGTAAAGAATGAAAGGACTAGTAAGTACAAAGCCAGTGTAGGCTGCCACTTTGAGGGAGACAAAGAAATACTCTCCGGGTGCAAGTTGGAGAAATTTTACTCCTTGTGCTGGAACCTCAAGTAGTTGGACAATTGGCTTAACGGCAAAGAAACAGCCAATAATACCCACCGCTACGGCAATCAGCGAATAAAAAATTCGCAGCCGCAACTCTTCTAGGTGGTCGAAAAGGGACATTTCGACTTCACCTGGCAACTCATCAAGAGGATCGGTGTCTGAGTTGCCATATTCTTCTGGGTCGATGTTGGGAACGTTTACAGTATCTACGTCTTGTGAAGGCGTCACGTCGCTTCGCTCCGAATTCAAAATTCAAAATTCAAAATTAACAATCCCATAAATAAATTTAGGGGCTTGTATCATGAGTCTTTGTAGGTCATCGACCATTTCGGTGACTCAGCACTCTTCATTATTTTATCTGGGGAATGTAGCTACCCAAGATATGTTTTTGGGTGTTATGGGTTTTTGTCCTGTTTTTTGGGATTGCATCTGCATAAGTTAGTAGGAAGCCATCTTGTAGGCAATGCCTAACCTAAAAAAGGGTGGAACCGATAATTTAGAAATTACGTCTCTGCGGCTAGTAGCGCTGAGTAAATTCACACAACATCAAGATATAATACTCAGTTTTGAAAATCCGGTTCATCAAGGTGGCATCTATACATAGCGTAATCGGAAATTTTTAGCTGAGGTTGGGTATGAACCGGACAATTTGCATTGCCCTGATGGCATTGCCTGTTTATTTATACAATGTTGACTTAGGCAATACTTCTAGTAGTGACGTGCCAATTGTCAAAAACCAGTTTCCCATAATAGCTACTCTAATTGCTTACAGTACAAATGCTCAGTCACATATCTTGCCGTGGCAAATATCGGCTAGAGATGACCAAACCGAAGATTGCCTTCGTGCTGGCATTTGCAAGGATTGATAAGAGGAGGCAGGAGGCAGGAGGTAAGAGGCAGAAGGCAGAAGGCAGAAGGCAGAAGGCAGTCCCATCATAAAAGAAAATTAATGGTTGCAGAAAATCAACGTACAGTAGTGGTTACGGGAGCCTCAACAGGAATTGGTCAGGCGTGTGCTTTGCTTTTAGACCAGTTGGGCTTCTCTGTTTTTGCTGGCGTGCGTCAAGATATCGATGCTCAAACACTTAAACAGAAAGGTTCACAAAGGCTCATTCCGATTTTTTTAGATGTTACTGATGCTGAGTCGATCGCATCTGCGGTTGATACGGTAACAAATACAGTCGGTGGTGCGGGGATTTTAGGTTTAGTGAATAATGCCGGAATTGCTGTCCCTGGTCCGTTAGAATTATTAGCGATCGCAGAATTTCAACACCAGATGCAGGTTAATGTCACCGGACAATTAGCAGTGACACAAGCATTTCTTGGTCTATTACGCCAGAGTCGGGGTCGAATTGTCAATATGGGTTCCATTGCTGGTAGAAGTCCAGCGCCGTTTCTAGGAGCTTACAATGTGTCAAAATTTGCGCTGGAAGCACTCACTGATGTGATGCGGATGGAATTACGACCTTGGGGAATTTCAGTTTCCATTATCGAACCTGGTTCTATTGCTACTCCAATCTGGGAAAAGTCCCTAAGTCAATCGGAAATAGCACAGCAGGATCTACCACAATCCGCACAAAATCTCTACGGACAAGCGATGAATATTGTCCGTAAGAAAATGCAAATTCTTGCATCTAAGGGAATTTCTGCGGATATTGTCGCTCAGGCTGTTGTCCATGCGCTGACTGCAAAGCAGCCAAAGACACGCTATCTGGTGGGACAAGATGCCAAAATTGGATCTGTGCTGAAGCATATTTTGCCTGATAAGCTGCATGACCGAATAATTTTATACTCAATGGGTTTATAGATTACTTCCCGATCAGATCACCAGTACAGCACGGCGTAAATCCAGCTACCATCTCAAAACAAGGGGCTTAAGCCCCCTTGTTAAAGATATAAAAATCGCTGTCACAGAATTTCATAATTCAAGAACACTACAAAATTGTACTTAACAGTACCTTTTTTTGCGTTGGATATTTTTAATATTCATAAGAGTACCTTATTTAATATTAGAGATTTTTGCTATTTGTACTTATAGTAGTATTTCTGCTTACTTAAAATCAAATATCAGCATTGCTATGTGTTATATCCAACCTAAGATATGAACAATTATCCGGAATGCTGTTAATTTAGTTAGTAGTTTGAGTGATATGTACTTAAATTAAGGGGTAAATTCCCTAAAATCAATATATTTATTCAGCAGATTTTGTCATCCCCATTCCTGAGTGAACTTGATTAGTTATGCTCCTAGATTTAGAAAGATTTTATCAGGCTTGCAATCCGAGCAGACCTCTAATCATAGGAAATGCCAGCGATCGCAGGTACTATATCGATTTTGCTGCGGTGCGGGGTGGTAAAATCATTGAAGCTTTGCAGCGCACGATCGCTCGAATATCGCCGGATGTACCAACTTGTCAGCTATTTACAGGACATCTCGGCTGTGGGAAATCAACGGAGTTGTTGCGGCTGAAAGCTGAGTTAGAAGTGCAGCAATTTCATGTAGTTTACTTTGAGTCTACCCATGTCTTAGAAATGGCAGATGTGGATGTGACTGATATTTTGTTGGCGATTGCTGGTCAGGTGAGCGAAAGCCTAGAAGCCATGAGAATCAGGCTCAAACCTGCCTATTTTACTAAGTTGTTTGGTGAACTTGTCGATTTCTTGCAGACACCAATTGACCTTGGGGTAGAAGCAGAATTGTCTGTGGGAATTGCCAAAATTACAGCTAAAACTAAAGAGAGTCCCCAATTGCGGCGGCGGTTAAGAGATTATCTAGAACCGCGAACAGCAAATATTTTACAGTCAATTAATCAAGAATTGCTAGAACGTGCCATCAAGGAACTGAAAGCCAGGGGCAAAAAAGGATTGGTGGTCATTGTTGATAACTTGGATAGAGTCGCAATTCGACCTTTACCATCGGGGCGATCGCTACCAGAATACTTATTTATTCAGCGAGGTGAACAGTTACGCAAACTGAATTGTCATGTAGTCTACACTATTCCCTTAGCCCTGACCTTCTCCAACGATAGCGCCGAACTTCAGCATCGTTTGGGAGGAGGAGTCGCCCCAAAAATGTTACCGATGATACCTGTACGTCTGCGCTCTGGGGAGATTTTCCCTCAAGGGCTAGCAATGATGCGGCAAATGGTTCTAGCTAGAGCTTTTCCAGACATTTTGGCTAGCGATCGGTTAGGCTTAATTACAGAAGTGTTTGATAGTCTGGAAACCTTAGATCGGTTGTGCCTGATTAGTGGTGGTCATGTGCGCGACTTGCTAGGGTTGCTATTTGACTGTCTACGAGAACAAGATCCACCCTTTGATCGGGAGTGTGTCGAACTGGTGATTTTAAGACAGCGAGATTACCGAGCTAACGCCATTGACCCCCATGAGTGGGAATTAATCTTTCAGGTGGTGCAACAGCAGAGAGTTAGAGGTGATATAGAATACCATACCCTATTGCGAAGTTTATTTGTATTTGAATACCGCGATCATCAGGGAGCTTGGTTTGCCGTCAACCCAGTTTTAGCAGAGACAGAAAAATTTAAATCATGGTTGAACGACACCCACAAGCAGATATAAGAGCAGCCAACGAGCGTGCTTTGAAGAGTTTGGGGAGAGCAATTGCCCTTTCTAGCGGTCAATTCTCCCTGGTTTTGGTGTGCTGCAATTATCGAATTTTGCAAGAGCGAATGCTGCAACGACTCGAAGAACTCTCTTCAGGAGTACACCAAATTCAAAAGGTAATTCTGCCGCATAATGCCAGAAGCCTTTACACAAGTATTCATTTACAACTGGTAACCGCAGCTAATCCGCCATCGGCGTTGATGATTTTGGGTTTAGAGTCAGTAGATGGACTCGACGATTTACTGAGGTCTGTCAATCATATTCGGGATGAATTTCGCAAACGCCACCCATTTCCGATAATTTTGTGGGTGAATGAGGAAGTGTTGCAAAAGGTAGCGCGTTTAGCACCAGATTTTGCTAGTTGGGCGGCTACACCGATTCGGTTTAAAATGACAACTCAATCGCTGCTGCAATTTCTGCAACAGCAAACTGACTCTTTGTTTGCCACAGTGTTACCAACCGATGCTGCACAACATCAACCTCCTCAAGTTGCAAAGCATTATTCCACTGTGGAGCAAGTCTGGGAACATAGCTATGAACTCCACTTTGCCATTAGAGAGTTGCACAATCGTGGTATTACCTTAGAGCCAGAATTACACGCTAGTTTAGAATTTGTTTTTGGTCTAGATAATTATATTAGCGATCGCATTAATACAGCTTTAAACCATTTTCAACATAGCTTACAAGTCTGGCAAAAGTTGGAGGAGATAGGGAATGGGGGAGCAGGGGAAGATGAGGGAGCAGGGGGGGATGAGGGGGTATTTTCTTCCCCTACGCCTCCTAATCGCCCATCTCCACTGCTTCTGAGACAGGGAGTCTTGCTGTTTTATATTGGGCTGTGTTATTGCCGTTTTGCAGAGCAAAATCAAACAGAAAACCGCCGCCATTGGTACACCGCTAAATCTTATTTTCAGCAATGCTTGAATATCTTGCAGGTGGCTGGGCGTTTGGATATAGTTGCTGGATTTATTAATCAACTCGCTGAGGTTTTGCAATATCTGCAAGAGTGGGAAGAATTGCAGACTGTTGCTCAAAAGGCTTTGGAGTTACATCAAACTTATGGTACTCAAATTCAATTAGCTTGTGACTATGGTTTTCTGGCGCAAGTGGCTGTGCAGCAGTCGCGGTGGGTACAGGCGAGTATATTAGCACACGTATCACTGCTAAAATTAGGTGAAGCGCAAAAGCACAACGACCCTCATAACTGCTTATTCCCATTACTGCTGGGGCAAATTTACTATTTAGTGTTGGCGAAAGCGCAGCGAAATTTAGGTGAGCAAGAAGTCGCTCGTGAATACCTGGACAAGGCAACAAATGAACTACCAGCAGCCTTAGAAAGCAGTGCCCATCAATACGATGCCCATCGTTATATTCGCTTATTGCGGACACTGCGATCGCTATATTTTGAAGAAGGGCGATATCTGGAAGCCTATTACATTCGACAGAAACGGCGTTCTGTTGAGCAGCAGTATGGTTTTCGGGCTTTTATTGGTGCAGGGCGCTTGCAACCCCAAAGACAGGCGACAAACCCAGCATTGATGTCACCTTCTGGTAGCAGCAGCGTCGCTTTAGAAATTGCGGCTTCTGGCCGGGAGCGTGATATTAATAACTTAATTGGAAGAATTAGCCGCGCCGATCAAAAGTTGACGGTGATTCACGGTCAATCGGGGGTAGGTAAGAGTTCTACCGTGACTGCGGGTTTAGTTCCAGCATTGCAAAATCGAGCCATTGGCGATCAAATAGCTGTGCCTGTGGTGTTGCAAGTTTATACCGATTGGGCACGGGAATTAGGAAAATCTTTGAGTGAGGCGATATCTAGTGACGCATCCCTTGCCGTCTACGCTGATATCATGCCAGAAGCAGCCATTGAACCGGAAGTCTTGCCCTACTCTGCCACACCGATTACCATCCTCAGAATTTTACGACAACTAAAAGAAAATGCCGATCGCCATCTGATCACAGTTTTAATTTTTGACCAGTTTGAAGAATTTTTCTTTGGTTATAGCGATCGCAATCAAAAGCAAGAATTTGATAAATTTATTAGCGACTGCCTCAAAATACCCTTCGTCAAAGTTATCCTTTCCTTGCGAGAAGATTATTTACATCGGTTATTAGACTTTAAACATCTTTCGGCGCTAGAAGCCATTAATAATAATATTCTCGACAAGCATATTCGCTATCAGTTAAATAATTTTTCGCCAGAATATGCTAAAGCAATTATCCGAAAATTGACCGAGCGATCGCAGTTTAATTTGGAACCTGCTTTAATTGATGCCTTAATCGAAGATTTATCAACAGAATTTGGAGAAGTCCGCCCCATAGAATTACAAGTTGTGGGAGCGCAAATCCAAGATGAGCGCATTACTACACTAGAAGAATATCAGCCATATAGGCCCAACAAACTTATTGAGCGATATCTTAAGGAACTGATTAAAGACTGCGGCCCAGAAAACGAACGAGCCGCGTTACTCGTCTTATACTTATTAACAGATGAAAGCAACAACCGACCTTTTAAAACTCGTGCTGAGTTAGCAGCACAGCTAGCAGAGTTAGAAGATGCTGGTAAATTAGAGTTAGTCTTAGACATTTTAGTGCGCTCTGGGTTAGTGGTACTATTCCCTGATGTACCAGAACGCTATCAACTGATTCACGATTATTTAGTAGACTTAATTCGCTACCTGCAACAACAGGAATCTAGCTTACAGGTACAACTAAATCAGTTGCGCTACAAGGTAGAACAAAGTAAAGCTGAGATTGAGAGACTTAAAAGCGAACTTAGCCAAAATAAGCAGCATTTCAAATTGGTAGATCCTCATCCGCAACAGGGTTTGGATTTATTAACAGAATTGCGGGAGTTACACAAACGAGAAGAATTAAGTCAGTTACAAATTGAGCAATTAAGAGCTGAACTAAAGGAAAAAGAGTTAACAGCTAAACTTGCAGAAAGCCAAAAGAAACAAAGACTCAGTGAAGCTCAATTAAATCGGTCGTTAAAAATCGCTCTAACTGCTTCCGTTCTCGCCATATTAGGATTAAGCGTTTCCATCGTGACAGCAGTAGATAGCGAAATTAAAACCCTCAGTGCATCCAGTGAAGCCCTCTTTGCCTCACAAAAAGGTATTGATGCTCTAAAAGAAGGTTTAAAGGCGGGAAGAAAATTACAACAAACAATCTGGGTAGATTCTTATACAAAGGAGCAAGTACAGACGGCACTTTATCAAGCAGTTTCTGGGTTAAGAGAATATAACCGTTTAGAAGGGCATCTATCTGGGGTAAATAGTACTACATTCAGCCGCGGTCGCTCTTTAATTGCCTCAGCCAGTGCGGACACTACAATTAAACTTTGGCGTCCTGATGGTAGCTTGTTCAAAACGTTATCGGGGCATGAAGATGTAGTTAATAGCGTCAGTTTCAGCCCAGATGGTCAAATCGTTGCTTCTGCCAGTCAAGACAAGACGGTAAAACTTTGGAGTCGAGAGGGTCAATTGCTTGCTACTCTATTAGGACATCAAGCTGTGGTAAATAGTGTCAGTTTCAGCTCTGATGGTCAGATTATTGCCTCGGCGAGTACAGACAAGACGGTAAAACTCTGGAGTCGGGATGGTAAATTACTCAAAACCTTGCAGGGACATGATGGTGCAGTCTTAGGCGTGGCTTGGTCGCCTGATGGTCAAACTATTGCTTCGGTGAGTGCTGACAAGACGCTGAAATTGTGGAGTCAAGATGGTAAATTACTCAAAACCTTGCAGGGACATGAGGATGCAGTAAAAAGTGTAGCTTGGTCGCCTGATGGGAAAGCGATCGCATCTGCTAGTTTAGACCAGACAATCAAACTGTGGAATCTGGAGGGTAAGCTAGTGCGAACCTTATCGGGACATAGTGCTGGAGTTACCAGCGTCAGTTTTAGCCGCGATGGTAACACGATCGCTTCCGCAAGTACCGACGAGACAATCAAACTTTGGAGTTCTGAAGGTGTGTTGCTGGGAACCCTGAAGGGACATAATAATTGGGTGAATAGCGTCAGTTTCAGCCCAGATGGTCGCACCCTTGCTTCCGCCAGTCGGGACAAAACTATTAAACTTTGGCATTGGGACGATGTGCTCTTGCGAAAGCCCAAAGCCGATAATGATGACTGGGTAACTAGCATCAGTTTTAGCCCAGACGATCGCACCTTAGCAGCAGCAAGTCGAGACAAAACCGTAAAAATTTTCAGTCGTGATGGTAAACTAAACCGTACTTTCACGGGGCATCAGGGTCAAGTTTGGGGAGTTAGTTTTAGCCCTGATGGTCAAGTAATTGCTTCGGCTAGTAAAGATAAAACAGTGAAGCTTTGGAGTGGTGACGGTAAACTGCTCAACACCTTACAAGGTCATAATGATGCCGTCTTGGGTGTTGCTTGGTCGCCTGATAGTCAAGTAATTGCCTCGGCTAGTAAAGATAAAACAGTAAAACTTTGGAGCCGCAACGGTAAACTACTCAACACCTTGCAGGATCATCAAGATGCAGTGAATTGGGTAAGTTTTAGCCCAGATGGTAAATTACTAGCCTCAGCCAGTGATGACAAAACCGTGAAAATCTGGAGTTTAGAGGGTAAATTGCTATACACCTTAGCTGGTCATAGCCGCCGGGTAAATGGGGTTGCTTGGTCGCCTGATGGTCAGGCGATCGCTTCAGTTAGTATTGACAGCACGGTTAAACTTTGGAGCCGGGACGGTCACCTGCTAAGTAATTTTGCCGGAGATGGTGATAGTTTCATTAGTGTCAGTTTTAGCCCCGATGGCAAGACTCTGGCAGCTAGCAGTGATGACAAAGTGAGGATTTGGAACCGAGAAGGGACGCTGTTGATTGCTTTGAAAGGTGATAAAGGTGAGTTAACCAGCGTCAGTTTTAGCCATGATGGCAAAACTTTGGCTGCGGGTAGTGGCAATGGCACAGTAATTTTCCAAGATTTGGCAGATATCAAGCTCGAAAAATTACTGGCACAGGGTTGCCATTTGCTCCATGATTATTTGCAGACTAATCAGAAGGTAATGAAAAGCGATCGCGCCTTGTGTTTTGGTAGGTGATGCAGATTTCGTTCCCATTAAGATCGTTAATTTACATTCATATTTTCTTCTAAAATTTTACTTATAAGTTGACCGCGAACATTACGCCCTTTTCTACTAGCAGTACCTTGATGTGTATAATAATAATATTGAGCAAACATATTTTTAGATACATCTTCTTTCTTATTTATATGTAGTTCTTCTTCTAAAGATTTTAAAGCATGAGCTAAAGTTTCCTCTTGAGGTAAATAACCATACTTATTTTTAATTTTTATTAATTCAACAATTAAAGTAAATAAACTAGACTTCTTTATCCACAAACTATCTGGAGGAAGATTACACTCAATAATTAATTTAGATGCTTCATAAAAATTATTAGACATTAACTCTTTATTTGGATATTCATTATTATACTTTTCTACATAGGTTTTTACTTCTTTATCACTAGTAAAATAACCACCTTCTTCTATTGTTGACATAATTAGTAATACATATTCCAGGTCTTTCATACGAGAAAATTCACCTTCACTAAATACCTCTAAATTTGTAAAAAGAGCATTATTTTCTAAAGTATCTTTAGCAGTTGTGATGAACTCTCCTTCGTATAAGGAGTTGCTAATTTCTATTGCATTTAGTGCGTATTGCACAGAGTTTATTCTCTTAAAAACTTCTCTAATTTCAGTTTCAGGAATTCTCCCTAAATCTCTGACGACTACTGTATAATCAAAAAAATCTGTTTTTTCTTGTGTAGACAATTTTTCAAACTTACTGATATTTTTTATAGTGAATTCTGGCGATGCTGTGACATATTGGTAGATTGTACTTAATCTTTGTTGACCATCTACAACAAGTGTTTTTGATGTTTGAATATCAAGATCAATTTCACCATCAGCGAGATATATTTCAGGAAAAGGAAGTTTTAATAAAATTGTTTCTATAAATTTCTCTTTATGTGCATCATTCCATACAAGCTTTCTTTGAAAAGATGGAGCAAGTATTAAAGTACCAGTTTTCATCATATTGAATAAATCTAAAACTTTTTTATTAGTTGCAATACCATTTTTGCTCATTTTAAACATTCTCCTGTCTCAGATTTTTGATATTCTGCATGTGATATTTTTCAAACAGATCAGAATTATAATAAATACCCCCTGCTATTTTTTGTGGTGTATATTTATAAGAGATGGATTTAAAATATTCAAACCACTCATTGGTACGATAATATTTAAATGGAAATAAATCTGGTCTTAGCCACCCTTTAAAAAAGTATTTTAAAAATTTTTTATATCTTTGTTCTTCTCTCTCACTTCTAGATACCAAACTTATATCGAAATCATATAACTCTGACCAGAATTTTTCAAAAATTCCTCTAGATATAATAGCTATATCTATATCTGATTCTTCAGAAAACGAATTCCATAATTTACTTGGAGCTATACTAAATCCTAATTTAGATGAACCGACCATCAGTACACATTCTGGTCTTTCTTCAAAATGAGTAGCAATTTCATGTTGGAGGTCAAAATATTTACCTTCATCATCTTTAAAAATATAAGGTGTACCATGTATTATATATTTTTGAACAATTAATTTCTCTGTTAAAGAGTAATCACCTAATGCTGCTTTGAATATATCAATCTTTTGATTAATATGGCTTTGGTCAATTATTAGAGTCTGCCACATGGAGTATTTTATTTAATCAATATAAATTGACGCCAAGTTTTTATGGCTAAAAATACACACAAAGATAAACGCTAAAAGCTATCAAGTCAATAAGTATATATACTTGAATGAATAGTGATTTAATTTTTTAGCTTTGTTAGGCCGAACAAAGGACACAGAAGTTCCGAACTATTATTAGATAATTGAAATAAGTATTTCACATAAAGGCGATCGCACTAGACTCACCAATTCCGATTGCCTTCTGTTACCCTACCTCAAGCCGTTGTTTCAGAACTACGGCAGGAAAATCAGCCAGGACTCATAGATAAATCTGTACATCTTGGTAGCATTGAGTGAAGTACCCGTCAGCAAGGGAGCGAGGGCGATGTATGCAACCGTCACACAACCACTGACTTTTGAAGAGTTTCTTGCCTGGGACGATGGTTCAGGCAGAGAGTTTGAGCTATTGGATGGGATTCCCGTGCCATTATCAGAACCAAATGCCAATCATGAGGATTTGATCCAGCGACTGTGTGCCTACTTAGAAAATCACTGCCAAGAAAATGACCTGCCTTACGTGTCGCGGCAATCCAAGCAGGTTCGGCTCAAAACAGCACCAGGAGAAAAGGAAAAAAGCCGGAAAGCAGATATTATCATATTTGCTAGACAAGAATGGCAAAGGATGAAAACTAGCTCTAGTTCTGCTGCTGCATATATTCCACCACCCGGAATCATTGAGGTCGTTAGCAACAACTGGAAGGACGATTATCTGACAAAACTTGCTGAATATGAGGACTTGGGCGTTTTCGAGTACATAATTGTGGACTATGCTGCTTTTGGTGGTATTCGGTTCATTGGCTCTCCCAAGCAGCCAACCATTACAATCTACCAACTTGAAGATGGAGAGTATTTACCCCCAAAGGTGTTTCGAGGGCAGGATCGAATTGATTTTAGATTGTTTCCAAACATTCCCTTAACGGCTGAACAGATTTTTGGAATGAGTCGCTGATTAGCAATGAAGAAATTTATTCTAGTCGTCTTCTTGCCACAATCGCCCAACGGTAATCAAATCTGGTATAGCTAGCTGCATTACTTACACAGGTTGTAGATTGAGCGATCGCTTTGGTGCAGTCTCTAGGCGCGATCGCACCCCAAAAAATTCTTACATAATTTAGTGTGTGTACCAATACGGCACAACAACACGGAAAAGCTGAACGGCTCAAGGTAACAAAGACACTGTAAGAGCGATCGCTGTACTACAGTTTTTGAGTGCGATGTCTCTCTACGCCTTTCTGGAGTTGAGTGGCGGAATCAATAATGAGATTAATAAGCATGACAGTAGAAGCATATTCTGTGTAAGAAGATACTTATTGTTGAACTTTTGGTATCATTTTTAGAGTACTTCAACTTTGGTTTCATGCCCTGTATTCAAGTCGATGTTAAAGTTACACCTCATAAAGCTATTCACGCTCCTAAGGCTGAGGCATCTAAATCTGAGGTAATTATGGACGCTCTTAATCATTACCCAGAGTGTACTGAGGATATGCCAAATCCTGACTTGAATCCTTCCATCGAACTTATTAAAGGCAGAACCAGCCATCATCTCTGGCATCAAATGAGCCAAACTATTTATATTTCTACGCCACAACATTCATCACTTGTTTGATGAGATTTTTAATATCATAACTAATTGCAGTTGTCAATATTTTTTTAGTTTACCTAAAAATGTAGGTAAATAAACTAGGCTGTGATTGGTTTATTATTCTCAGCTTAATTTAGTTCTAATCATGATCAAAAACACTACTTTAGATCCTCTAGTAAGCGATGTTCGGTGTGAAGAAATTTGTCAGATTTTGGGAGAGACTTACAACCAGGAACGCTGGAACGATTGGCGCTGGCAAATGCGGCATCGGTTAACTAAGCTGGAACACTTTCAAAAGTTATTAAGGCTTAGTGCTACCGAAGAACAAGGACTTTTAATCGCACCAGAGAAGTTTGCTGTAGCCGTAACCCCATACTTTGCATCACTACTCGATCCAGAAGATCCCTTTTGCCCACTACGGTTACAAGTGATACCACGGCAAGAAGAACTAATAGTTAGTCCAGCAGACATGGTAGATCCATGCGGTGAGGATCACGACACTCCAGTGCCAGGACTTGTACACCGTTACCCCGACCGGGTTTTGCTGCTTGCCCTAGACACTTGTGCTGCTTATTGTCGTTACTGCACCCGCTCTCGTTTGGTGAGCCAAGGTGAGATGTACCCAGTAACGCGGCGATTGGATGCGATCGCTGCTTACCTAGAGGAACACACCGAGATCCGTGATGTACTAATTTCCGGTGGCGATCCTCTGTTGATGTCTGATGAACCTTTAGACAATTTGCTTGGGCGGCTGCGTGCTATTAAGCATATTGAATTTATCCGAATTGGTTCTCGCGTGCCGAGTTTTTTACCGCAGCGAATTACACCGGAACTGGTTGCATTGCTTCGTAAACATCGCGTGTGGCTTTCTTTGCACTTTTGTCATGTGCGGGAACTTACCCCGGAAGTGGCACAAGCTTGCGATCGCCTAGCTGATGGTGGCATTCCTCTAGGCAGTCAAACCGTGCTGTTAAAAGGTGTGAATGATTCTGAAAAAGCACTCAAGAGTCTGGTTCACGGTCTTCTCAAGCTGCGTGTGCGGCCCTATTACCTTTACCAATGCGACCCAGTTGTTGGCACCGCACATCTGCGAACGAGTGTTCAAACTGGGCTTGATTTAATTTCAAAATTGCGTGGTCATACCACTGGTTACGCTGTACCAACTTATGTGATTGATGCCCCTGGCGGTGGTGGCAAAGTCCCAATTCAAGCCGAGACTCTACTTGCTTATGAGAAAGGCACAGCTACAGTGCAAAATTGGGCAGGTAAGACGTACACCTATGTAGATCCAGTAGAGCAGGGCTAACACTATTTGTACACAAGTTGATTCGCCATCATATAAAAGAGCCAGTTGAAATGGTTCTGTTGAGTTCTTGGCGAACCAAAAAACTAAGTAATTGCAGGAGATTAGTTGGAATGTTGATTGTTGGTAATACAAACCTAAAAGGTCGAGGTGTCTTCGCACAGAAGCGCTTTTTAAAAGGAGAAATCGTTGAGAGAGCACCAGTTGTTGTTATACCCGCAGAACAGGTTGAATTGCTTGATCAAACAATTTTGGGCAACTATTACTACGATTGGGAAGATAAAGCTGCGGCGATCGCTTTAGGTTTATCTTCCTTGATCAACCATTCTTACCATCCCAATACTTATTATGTGAAAAAATTCGCCGACCGAGAGTTGGATCTGATTGCCTACCGAGATATAGAAGCGGGAGAAGAAATAACTGCCAATTACAACGGTTCTCCTGATGATAAATCTCCTATATGGTTTGATGTTGTTGATGAGATATTTTCACTTAATTAAGGATTTAGTAATCGGAATTCCTTAATTAAGATATCTGATTTGTACGTTAAAGCTAACAGAGAAAGCTTTCTCACTGGGAATTATAGGGCTATGGGGTTATTAATTGGTCTGTGTTATGACCTGAAGACAGACTACCTTAAGGCTGGTTTCAGTGCCTCTGAAGTTATGGAGTTTGACGATGAAGAAACTATCATCGGGCTGGAAACTGCACTATTTCAGTTAGGTCATCAGGTTGAACGTGTTGGTAATGGTAGAGAACTTGCTGGGCGCTTGGCAAAAGGCGATCGCTGGGATTTAATTTTCAATATTGCTGAGGGTTTGCAGGGTCGCTCTCGCGAAGCTCAAGTTCCAGCAGTCTGCGAATTATTCGCTCAACCTTACACCTTTTCCGATCCGCTCACCTGCGCCTTAACACTAGACAAGGCGCTTGCTAAAAGAGTCGTACGCGATCGCGGTTTGCCGACAGCTCCCTTTGAAGTGGTAAGTAATACCACAGAAGCCGCAGCCGTGTCACTGCCAATGCCACTTTTTCTGAAGCCTGTGGCGGAAGGCAGTTCTAAAGGGGTAACTGGACGTTCTCTTGTCAAAGAACGCGAGGAGTTAGTAAATACTTATCAATTGTTACGCGAACTTTTTCAGCAACCAGTACTCGTGGAAACCTTTCTTCCTGGTAGAGAAGTAACAGTGGGCATTGTTGGCAACGGTAGCAACTCACGGGTAGTAGGTGTGATGGAAGTAATTTTTACAGGACAAGCTGAAGCTTTTGCTTACACTACCCTCAACAAGGATGAGTATCTGGAACGGGTATCTTATCGTTTGCTCATAGATCCCGAACCACTGGCAGCACAGGCAAGGCAACTGGCGCTGAATGCTTACCATACTCTTGGTTGCCGTGACGCTGCCCGCGTGGATCTGCGCTGCGATGCTAGCGGGGTGTTGCAGTTTATGGAGCTTAACCCATTGCCAGGGCTACATCACATCCGCTCAGACTTGCCAATTATGGGACGTTTGGGTGGTGTGACATACACAGAAATCATTGCTGAAATAGTCGAGTCTGCATGGCAAAGGTACAAATCTTGAAGCTAGTTTCGAATAAATTCGTGAATGACAAAGGTACAAATGTTGAGGCGTAAGGGAGTGGCGATCGCCACTCGTGAAACTAGGAGACTCCCTAATCATTTTCAGATTTTTTAGGTTGAAGTCGGATACCACTCAAAGCCACGGGGAAAACTGCTTTGCTTGCTCGGACATTGGCTCCAAACGCACGTCTATCATTATTTCCTCATTGGGTTGAATATCTATCAAAGCAAATACTTTGCGTTTTTCAAGGTCAACCACGGCATTGGGATTTCGAGAATGATTTACTGCTGCGAACTTAGTTGAACCCTCAGCCGTTAAACAAATTTCTTCACTAATTCCAATAAATTTACCCTCCCTCAGAAATTCATCGGTTTGATCGGCATATCTAACCTCTTGGTAAAAATTGGAAAAGCTAAAGTCTATTATTTGCTCTCCTTCTAATATCAACTCCTTGGCAAAAAGCCCGTAACCGTCAATTATACTCTTACGAACTTCACATTTTGGCGCATTATCAATGAAGTTTTCTATCTCTTGAGGAGTCAACATAATTACAAGTTTCTATATCTTCAATTTTTTAGTTTTTCTAACTTAAAATTTATTTTATCAGGACATATTCAAGCAGACTCAATCTCAGTAGTCAAAAGATAAAAACGCCCAGTTAAAAGCACTGCACCCATGAGTAGCCCTAGTACTAAACCCAACCATAAACCTATAGCACCCCAGCCAAAAGTGAATGCCATCAGATAGCCCCCACCTAGACCTACTCCCCAGTAAGCGAACATAGTAATTAACACTGGCACTTTGGTGTCCTTCAACCCGATTAAAGCACCAGCAGCAATAGTCTGAATAGAATAAAATATCTGGACTATTGCCCCCACAGCTAGAAAAGAAATTGCCGTTTTAACTATCTCGATATTATCCAAATTACTGGTGTCCAAATACATTGCCACAATATAGTTGGGAAACAGCCAAAAAATTAGTGCGACAATACTCACAATTGGAGTAATAAGCCCAATGCAGACAAATCCGGCTATGCTTGCACCCTTGAGATCATTTTGTCCCCTCAACTGCCCTACTCTCATCGTGACGGCATAGGAAATACCTATAGACACCGTTTCAACAAAACTTTCTGTCTCAACGGTAATTTCATGGGCTGCTAATGTCTCTGTCCCAAACCACCCCATCAGTAAAGCAGTGGCTGTGAATACTCCAATTTCTGCTCCATACTGCAACCCCAAGAACCATCCAGTTTGGAAGATATCTATAAACATATCTTTATCGAACTGATGCAGAGCGCAATCAAGCTGGTAGTCTTTAAAGTATTCGTCGAAGCAAATCCAACTAGCAGCGGCGATAAAATTCAGCCAAAAAATGAGTGTGCTTCCCCAACCGATACCGGCTAAACCAAGGGCTGGTAAACCAAATTTACCGAACATTAACACGTAATTAGCAACCGCATTCAATAATAGTCCAGCTACCGTAATTACTGTTAGGAATTGGGGACGATTGAGGGCAGAGCTAACTTCTTTTAAAATACAGAAACCGAGTGCAGCAGGAAAACCCCAAACAATAGACCGCAAATATGTTTGAGCCAATAACACATTACTTTCTTCTTGGCCAGTCAGCAGTAGGATATAGTCAAAGTGCCAAATGATAAACATCACAGGTAAGCACATCGTCACAGCTAACCAAATTCCTTGACCGGTAGCACGGCTAACTTGGTCTATTTTTCCTGCACCAAAAGCATTTGCGACACTCACACCGGCGGCTGAAAGAATAGAACGACAAACGGAAGCTAGAGTAGAAAAGGTAACAGCGCCTAAAGCACCCGCAGCTAAAGCTTGGCTGTTAAGTAAGCCCATCATCACCCCATCCAATAAAGGAATGCCCGCTTCTAATATTTGAGTAATTACCAGAGGAACTGCCAATTGCAGGCAGGCTTGGACTTCTAATATCAGTTCTGACTTAAATTCTTTTGAAGTTAACTCCATTGGGCACAAAAATTAAGGAGGGTGCTAAAAAAGTAACGCTTAATGTATTAAGATATGTTACCACTTACAGATGCGCTTAACTCAAGCTATTAGCGATCGCCTGATCCTCTCAACAGAAAAACAGCGTAGGCGCAGCCCGCTATAGGCATCGCCCAACCTTGATTATGTATAAAACTTTGCCTTGGAGCCGGAGATTGGGAAAAGTAAAATTATATATAGCAATCGGATTTGATTTATGAAAAAATATAACTATGTGTAGGGTGTGTTACGGTTTCCGCAACGCACCATCCGAAGGTTTTGGTGCGTTAGCCTACGGCATAACACACCCTACGTGTATTTCAAAAATCAAATACTAGTCCTATATGTGCTTCCCTACTCCACATTTTTACCGTGATAAAATCTTTCCAAACTTTTAAAGTTATGCGGTTACGAACTTCAGCTTAATTGATTAAAGTAACTAGCGGGGCACTCCAGCAACAGCCTATGCAGCCCACTAAAGGCGGTAACTAAGTAACTGATTATTCTTTTAATAGATATAAAAAAATCATTTTTTCTAATTAATAACATCTGCCTCAAGAGATATTTTAAAATTATCTGCAAGCAAATATGCTGCTAATAAGAATTTATAGACTTAATTTTCCTTGAAATCTCTGTAAGTCTTAGCTTAGTAGGCTAACTAATTGACGGTAAATTAAACAGATATCACTATGAGTTGTGAACTTTGAATTAAAAAATTGCTTTAACTCAACACTCACAACTCATAACTTTTTAACATTATTGCGTTGGTATTTGTGGGTGTTGAGCAGAATATTTTGTGACGATACCAGAAATCTCAGGGTTGTAAAGTCTCAAATAATTCCAGTAGTTGCCAAATACTTGACGCACGTAATTTTTAGTTTCATCAAAGGGAATTTCTTCAACAAACTCGTCTGGATCTTGTGTGGTTAGAGTTTGCAGCCATTTGGAGACATTGCCAGGGCCAGCATTGTAACTGGCGATCGCCAGCAAGGAGTTATTGTTATATTGATCGTGGGTATGACCCAAATACCATGTACCCAGCATAATGTTATCGTTGGGATTTTCTAGATTTATTGTTTTGAAATCCAACTTGATTTGTGGGGCAATCCATTTAGCTGTACTCGGCAACACCTGCATTAAGCCAGTAGCATCAGCGACGGATTTGATTTTTGGTTCAAATCGTGACTCTTGACGCATCAGAGCAGTCACTAGCAGAGGATTGAGTTTACGCTCAATAGACCACTTTTCAATCTCCCGGAGATAGGGAAATGGATAACGGGCTTGCCAGTAGATGATTTGTTTGCTCAGAGTCTGATATTGGGCAAGTTCTGCTGGTATTTCCCGGTCTTCCAATTTAGAAATTTTGTCGATTCCGATGAGATTTTCTCCCTTAGCCTGCCGCATCAACCCTTCAGTAAATTGCTCTGCTACCGTTGGCTGAATTTTGTTCTGAAATTCCGTTTGCCATTGTAACCAGGCATCGCGGTCTTGACCTAGCAAATACAATTCTTTGAAAGTTTCAGAACCAGCAGGAGGTAGTGGACGCTGGGGCGCGATTACTTCTGGGTTCATGACGCGCACATTGTCAAAGTTGCCGACATTTAGCCCTAACATTGTCGCGGCTCGCCATGCATAGTAAGAGTAGGGAAACTGGCTAATCACATACTCATAAGCAGTTTTAGACTCCTGCTGTTTGCCTAGTGAAGCTGCCCATTTGCCTACCCAAAAGCCTGCTCTCGGAGCCAAAATACTATTGGGGTTATTGGTGACAATTGGTTCTGCCCATTGCCAAGCACCGACGTAATCTTTGGCATTGGCTTTATCTTGGGCGATTTTCCAGCGATACTCTGCCGCTTCATCAGAATTACCGTATTTGGCTATGAGTAATTGCCATGCGGCGCTAGCTGACTTTTGATCCTTGAGAGTTTGGAGAGTTTTGGCTTTTTGTACCAGGGCAGTACCAGCTTGTTTCGGAAATTTACTAATTACTTGATCGAGATAGGGTAAGGCCTCTTTACCTGTTTTTGTGGTTTCTGCTAACCGCAGTAAGGCAGTCCCACTTTCCTCAGTATTGGGAAATTGCTGTACTAGTTGTTTATAGGTAGCGATCGCTTTTTCTTTATCTTTGCCTCCCACCTGTAAACCCCGTGCATTCCGGTAGAGGTTGCGCGATGTTTTGGGTGCTTTGGCGTAAGCATTCGCCGCTTTCAGAAATTGATTATTTTCCCAATAGCTTGTACCAATGAGTTCCCAGTCTTCGGGTTTGAGGGTGGGCTGTTTGACTAGCTGATCCAAAACGCCCACTATGCCTGGTTGATCGTAGGCATATTTAGCCAAAATCAATTGTAATTGTGGCTGATTGGGATTTTCTTGCAACCGTTTGCGGATAATTTCCCAAGTCAAAGGATTGGAAGGAAATTGAGCGATCGCAGTTTCTTGTTGCTTTGGTTGGGCAATCAGATATAACGCTTTCACTGTGGCCGCTTCTTTGGGATACAGTTTCAGCACTCTTTGTCTGAGATCCGAGGCTTTGCCATCCTCGCCTAGCATATCCTCTGCCTGGGCTTGTTTCAGCAAAATGTAAGGCGCGAGGATGGCATAGTCCTTCTCTAGTCCTTGGAGTAAAACCAGAGCTTTTTGCGCTTGGGTTCTTTCAATATAATCACTCGCCAAAAGATAACGAGCGCGATTTCGGTCTGGCGATCGCGATTCTTGGGCGATCGCTGCTAGTTTTGCTGCTCGTTCTGGCAGAGATTGCGATATCAGTGGAAAGACCGCTGATTGGGCAATGCTACCCTCTGATGTTGACTCTAGTTGATTATTACCCAGTTTGAGCCATTTTCCTAGAGATTTACCAATCTCAGGTGCTGATACCATTGCCCCAGCTAAAAAGGCAAACAGTGCTGCACCCGCAATTATCGAAATTTGCTTTTTCTGTAGTTTCTTCAGCATGAATACCCGCTGAAAAGTTCCGGTGAATTTCTTGAAACTCTAGCACTCCTACCCATCAGTGTGTCCAATTTTTAATTTTAGATTTTTAATTTTATGTAGAAAAATACTAATTTTCAATCTTTTAGGTTGCCTGTAATGAGTGAATAGCACATATTAAAGTCTATTACATCTATCTTGGGTATATCATAAATGGAATTGGTCGCTATCACTTGTGCGCTTTTTCCAGGTCATTAGCTGCTGTGCTTTCGCCTGAGATTTAGGTAATTATCGTGGTTTAGAAGAATGGCAAGTATCCATAATTGACCAGATTCAAGGGAAAACTAGTATAGGTAGATGTAGCATCGTAATGAATAATGTGCATTTAGGTGCAATGATTTTTTGCAATTAGCTTGATCGTTTAGCGATCGCATTTTCTGGATCAAACTTGAGTGATTATTGCCAAGATACGCCTTGTAATGCCCATAATTTCCCAGCCAAAGCATGGAAGTCTGCATTGCTGGAATACAAAGCAATAGCTCTATTGTTGCGTGCTACTGCTTCAGAATAACTATTTTATGTGAATAAATACAGCGCTTGTCTGTGATACCAGATGGCTTGGTCATGTACACAGAGCAATTAAAACCAGTATCTTGAACGTGGTGGAAAATCTGTCCGCATTCCCTGAGATTAGAGATAATATTTTTATCATCAGTAATTCTGAAAAGCCATGACTCAAGCCATACCCAAGCTAGTAACCTTTGAGGAATTTGTCGATTGGCTACCTGAAAATTCAGGGATACGCTACGAACTGCATAATGGAAACATTGTTGAGATGGCACAACCAGTAGGGGAACACGAGGAAGTAAAGGGTTTTTTAGCAAGAAAAGTAACAGTTGAATTTGACCGATTAGACCTCCCCTACTTCATGCCCAACCAAGTTATAGTTAGACCTCCTGAAAAAGATTCTGGTTACATCCCAGATGTGTTGGTGCTAAATCGGGCAAATCTGGCAAACGAAAAATTATGGCAAAAAGAATCTACTGTTAGTTTGGGTGCATCGATCCCTTTGGCAATTGAGGTTGTATCAACCAACTGGCGGGACGATTACTACTTGAAGTATGCTGAATATGAAGAGATGGGTATCCCGGAATACTGGATTGTCGATTATGCTGCCTTGGGTGGACGTAATTTTATCGGTAATCCCAAACAACCGACAATCTCTGTCTGTAACTTAGTTGATGGAGAATATCAGATAAGTAAGTTTCGAGATAGCGATCGCATTATTTCCCAAACTTTTCCCCAATTGAATCTTACCCCAAACCAGATTTTTCAAGCTGGTGTGATATAGCGTTTAGATTCGTAATTTCTAAGTGTTCCGTTGACACAACTTACACGACTGGCACAGTGTTTGCACTAGCTTTACAGATGGCTGGAGAGAGAAGAAAGCTAGCAAATGAAGCGATCGCAAGTGAGAAAATTAAATAAGTTTATACCAGCAAAGCAAATAATAAAAAAACTTTCCCTAATACTAACCCATCTCTACTTAATTCCCCCCAGAAGCGGGGGGAATATTTTGTAATCAAACTAACTAGATACTGAATTAGCCGCTTCCGAAGTTTTCGCGGCTGGTGGAAAGCCACCCATGCGAATCTCAGAAGTGAAGGAAGTGATACTAAATCCACCAAAACTCTTGAGGACATTTACCCGCATTCGCAAATTGGGGCTAGCAAACCACAGGCGTTCTTCTGACGACATGGTTTCATCCTCTGTAGTTAGGATTAAAGCACCATCACTGTCAATTTTATAGCGTCCGGCAACTGGAGTTTTATTGGCATCAACTATTTCTCGCAGTAACTTGCCTTGGCCCGGATTATCTGCATCAGGCACAGAAACTAAGACAGTTGAACCACTATGTTTTGCTTGATCCTTGTCCATTGTGCCGTTCCAGGTAATTTTGGTAGCACAGGAAGCAGAACTAGGATTAATTTTGTAATTTTGACAGAGTTTGATCGCTTCTGGATGATCTACTGCCAGCGTCTCAATGATGATGTCTGACTTGCTATGTTCGGATTGGTTAAAAGCCAAATGTTGACTAGTACGATGAGAAAACCATTTACCAGCACTTAACTGAAAAAACTCTTCAATATTCATGAATGAAATTACCCTGCATCAAAATGCTAAAATTCCCACTTAATTATTATTAAAAGGTAGCAGGAGGCTTTAATATTAAGCTTGATTGCCTATTTCTTCAAGCTTCTTGAGACCAATTCTGGCTGCCTCAGCAACATTGAAATGATTGTCTTTTTCTAAGTATTTCAAAGCTGAGACACTCTTGGTAGTGGGAAGATTTCCCAAGGCTTCTGCCAGACGCTGCCTTACTAACCAATCATCTGATTGGGCAAAGCGCAGGATTTTATCAACAGACTCAATGTCTTGAATTTCTCCCAGTGCAGAGATTGCAGCTTGTTGCAACACTACTTCTTTACTATCCAATGCCTGAAGAAGAATTTGACGGGCACGGGGGTCTTTAATATTACCTAGAGAAACAGCTGCACTAAAGCGCACTAGCCAATCAGTATCTTCATAAAACGCCCGTGAAAGCACCTCAAAGGCTCTGGCATCACCCAAATATCCTAAGGCACCGGCGGCATCAGCGCGTATACCATAATCTGGGTCATTTTCGAGAATTCCGACCAAAATTGCATAACATTCTGGCGTCGGCTTGATTCCGAGAGCAAATATTGCCATCGATCGCAGTTGCAAAGATTCGTCGTCTAGTACCTTTTTAATCAAAGGGACTGCATCCTCAGGGGGTACATTACGCAGATTAGCAAGGGCTACCATGCGATCGCGTAAATTCGGACTTTCTAACTGAGTAGAAATTTCTTGTAAGCTTAGAGCTGCCATTTAGTTCAAAGCGTTTTCTTTACTTATCTTAATTTACCTGATCCGTTCCTCAGGCTGTCGCCATAGTGAAGTAGGAGTTTGGCGACTTTACAAAATGGCTCGATTATGAGTGAAAAATAAACAAATGTTACTTACTGCTTGATTGGGGATTGGGGAAGAAGCAAGGGAGCAGGGAGCAGGGGGGAAAATCCTTCTCCCTACCCCCCACTGAGCGCAGCCGTACCACTTGCCTACGGCACGCTACGCGAACGTGGAAGCAAGCTACGCGCAGCGTCTCGTAGAGAAGTGTGCCCCTCTGGCTCTTTTGCCCAGTCCCCAACAAACTGTCATCTGAATGCAAGTACGTCTCGTAGAGAAGTTGGGAAATCCTGAGCGCGACCAGTTGAATTTAGCAGTCAGAAGTAACACTTAGCTGTCTCTAAGGTATGAAGAATTTCAACTTGACAGATTTCACCTAATCCAAGGATTGGGCGATCGCACATGGCAAAATTGCACCGTGCCAATGTTAGCTTAAACTGCCCCACAGAGGACTCAATCTCCCAAGCCAATTGTTGCTGCGATTGGGATAAAGTATTGCTAAATAATTGTAATAATATTTAATATGAGTCTAGGTTGTGTAATTTAGATTAACTATTGCAGAGAAATTCTCTCAGAGTGAGTAGAATGACAAATACTAGCGACGCAACTATTTTATGGATTAGTTACCCTAGAACTGTAGACGATGTTTCCAGTCTTGAGTTACTTCAGTATTTTGCCTCTGAGGCATACCAATCTAGACCACACCAAATCATTTATTAAGAGCTCCCACAAATCATAATGCCTGTGATTGAGAAGAAAAGAACTCGCGATCTGCCCCAAATTAACGAACGAATTCGCTTCCCTAAAATTCGGGTCATTGACACTGACGGTGCCCAACTGGGAATTATGCCCCCACAGGAAGCACTACAACTAGCAGAAGAAAAAGAGCTAGATTTGGTGCTACTCAGTGACAAAGCTGACCCGCCAGTTTGTCGGATTATGGACTACGGGAAATACAAGTTTGAGCAGGAAAAAAAGGCGCGGGAAGCCCGGAAAAAGCAGCACACAGCTGATGTCAAAGAAGTTAAGATGCGCTACAAAATAGAAGAACACGACTACAACGTGCGTGTTAAGCAAGCAGAGCGCTTTTTGAAAGATGGCGATAAAGTCAAAGCTACTGTGATGTTCCGGGGTCGAGAAATTCAACACAGCGACCTAGCAGAAGATTTGCTCAAGCGAATGGCAACGGATTTGGAGCCATTTGGTGAGGTTCAACAAGCGCCTAAAAAAGAAGGGCGAAACATGATGATGCTCATCTCGCCTAAAAAATAATCTTCTAACTGTATTAATAGACCAAGTTTGAAAATCCCCTAGCTATAAGTCAGGGGATTTTTCGTTTAGGGACTTCCAGAAAATAAATTATCCAAATTTACTTAGATAAGATTTTTCTTTCTCCCCCTGCTCCCTGGTCCCTGCCCCCCTGCCTTCACAGCGATAGGATATTTTTTTAGTTGGAAGTCCCTTAGATGCAAGATGTGCACCCAAAGCTCTAAGGTCATTTAAATTTATCTAAAATCGATAGTCCTGAAGGCTGAGTGGGAAACATAATACTCAGTTGCTCAGGACTTTTGCTATTTCCAGGAGATGAGGAGGCAGAGGAGCAGGGGAGCAGAGGAGCAGAGGGGAAATAACTAATACCCAATGCCCAATGCGCGGTGATACTACCAGAAAATAAAACTGCATGGAACTGAAAAATCACTGGTTGGCTGCAAATAAAGGTGCTCTAACACGACTACTACAGTGGGTAAATCTCCGACCAGAGGAGAGCGAACGAACTCAGATGATGTTTATTTTTTACACTACTGTATCTGTAGGATTGCGATGGGCAGAGGATAGTACGGTGGCGCTGTTTCTAGATGAATATGGAACTCACCTACTGCCGTGGATGTATATTGCCAGTGCGGCAATGAGTGTAGGACTGGTTTTTTTATACTCTTGGCTGCAAAAGATTTTTCCCTTACGCCGGGTGATTGTGGCGATCGCACCTTGCATGTTGATGCCATTAGTTTTATTAGTTGTATTACGTTGGGGATCGCAGTTTTCCTACCTGGCACTGATTTCGGTATTTCTGCTGCGGCTGTGGGTCGATGCACTTTATGTGGTCAATGACCTCAACACCTCCATCGTCGCCAACCAACTATTTAACATTCGGGAAATTAAGCGGACTTACCCACTGGTGAGTAGTGGGCTTTTGGTAGCAGATGTGATTAGTGGCTTTAGTTTGCCTTGGCTAGTGCAATACACCACGCTGAATAAGATCATCCTCATCGCCTGTGTAGTGATTTTATTTGGATCGGGGATTCTATTCTATTTAACTCATCATTATCGAGCAGCTTTTCCTGAAACTCCCCAAAGACTAATTCCTGAAGAACAAGCTTCACGACAGCGTTTCCTCAAAAGTCCGCTGAAGCGCTATGTTTGGCAGTTGTTTGCTTTTGTGGGCCTGTTGCAAGTCATTGGGTTGTTAATAGATTTTCAGTATCTGCGCGAACTCAAATCCAATTTGAGCGACCGAGAACTCGCCAGCTTTTTGGGTCTTTTTGGTGGAATGTTGGGACTGTGTGAGTTGTTGTTGCAGTGGTTTATTTCCAGCCGACTTATCGAACGAATGGGGGTATTTTTCACTGCTACGCTTTTACCAATCACCGTCGGCTTTTCACTCCCAGGTGTGCTGGTATTGCTGCATTTATTTCCAGCCATCCAATCGCAAAGCTTTTTCTGGGGTCTGATAATTGTCAAATTCTGCGATGAACTTCTGCGCTACACCTTTGTGATGAGTAGCGGCCCCATCCTGTACCAACCGATTCCAGAAGGAATTCGCAGCCGGATGCAGACTTTATCTGGCGGAACCGCCGAAGCGATCGCTACAGGTTTGACAGGAGCGGTAATTTTTGCAACTCTATTGTTTTGTGGGCGGTTTGTACCCGTACCACTGCAAAAGTGGGTGTTGGTAGCAGAAACAATGCTGATAGCTGGCACCTGTTTAACAGTAGTTTGGGAATTGCGATCGCGCTATGTTGAACTGTTAGTCTTGAGTGTGGCACGGGGTCACTTGAGTGCAACCAATGTGGGTCTGCGATTCTTTAAGCAGGGAGTAGTTAAAGCTTTAGCAGAAAAAGGCAGCGAGGCTGATAAACGCTCTTGCATTGAACTTTTAGCTCAAATGGATTCCCTTGGAGCTGCGGAAGTTTTAGCACCTCTACTAATCAAGTTAACCCCAGATTTGCAGCGCCAAAGTTTGGAAGTGATGCTAATGGGAGGTGCAAATCCTGCTTATCTACCCGCCATCCGTCCTTTGTTAGAACAATCTCAAGAAACGAACCCCGAAGTTTTTGCCCTAGCCCTGCGCTACGTTTGGTTAGCTGAACCAAATCCCAATTTAAGCCTCCTAGAAGGATACTTGAACCCCCGGCAAAACTCACTCATCCGCGCTACCGCCGCCGCTTTAGTCTTACGCCAGGGAACGCCCATGCAAAAGGTAGCTGCTACCAAAACCATGCGCCGGATGTTGACTCATAAGCAAGAACGGGAACGGGTAAATGGAGTCAGAGCGCTCAGAGAAGCAGTCTATTTGCAGGCGTTGCGGATTCACATCCCGAACTTATTACAAGATGAGTCGCTACGAGTGCGCTGTGCAGTATTGGAAATGATTGCAGCAACCCATTTAGAAGAGTACTATTCGGCACTGATTGCAGCACTTTATTACAAATCAACCCGCAGTACAGCAATGTCAGCCCTCATGCGACTAGAAAATGAAGCTCTAGAAATGCTGTTACGGTTGGCTACCAATATTTACAAACCGGAAGTAGTGCGGATGTACGCTTGGCGCACCATTGCTCAAGTCGGCACCCAGGAAGCATTGGAGACTTTATGGGAAAACTTGGAAACATCTTGGGGTACTACCAGAGATCATATTCTTCGCAGCTTACTAAAAATACACAAACAACCAGGAATTACAGGTTTAGTGGATCGGTTTTATGAAAGTCGGGTAGAAAATTTAATCAAACAGGAATTAAAGTTTTTAGGTGAGATTTACGCCGCATACATAGACTTTCAAACATTAGACGAAAAAGAAAATCATCAATCCAGTGAGAGGGTTGTGATTGTCTCTGAGTTACTGCAACGCGCCCTTTTAGAATTGGAATTGGATGTCAAAGAGCGACTCTTACTGCTACTGAGACTGCTTTACTCGCCAGAAAAGATGCAGGCAGCAGCATTTAATCTGCGATCGCTCTCAGTGGTAAACTTAGCGCGGGGATTAGAGATATTAGAGCATACCGTAACTTTGTCTTCAAAGTCTTTATTGCTGAATATTTTAGATAACCGACCGCAGTCAGAAAAGTTACAATATCTTATAGAAGCCAAGATTGGAGAATATGAAAATATGGTGGTTAGCGATCGCCTCCACAGATTGCTGATGTTGGGTAATTTTCTTTCTGACTGGTGCTTGGCTTGCTGTTTCCATTTTGCTCAAGTGACTCGCATCCGACTGACCAGTTCTGAGATTTTAGTGAGTTTGCGTCATCCAACTGGTTTTGTTAGGGAAGCTGCGATCGCATACTTGAATATGGTTTCACATCGCGTTCTCCTGCAAATTCTACCGCAGTTACAAAAAGATCCACATCCTTTGGTAGCGGCTCAAGTTAAAGAGTTGCTCGAAAAATACCAGTTTAAAAATTACAATTGAAAATACCTTTGTTGGAATAATTCTGATACTTTGTTGATGTGAAAAAAATTAGACTTTGCAAGTTATTTACTATTTGTATACACACATTACAACAAAATACAACTACCCATAAGGGTGAAATTACAATATATAATTTCATCCCAAATTAAGTTTAAAAAAAAGTGTATGAGCGATAATTCGCAGGCTTGAAAGTGTTTTAATAAAATTATTACCAAAACTTTAGAGAAGGTAAAACATGAAAGGTTTCAGGAAGTTATCCTCAGTAGCGCTATTGCTATGTGCCTTTGTGTCTCCGCCCTCATTAGCTGAAGCGAAAGATATTTCTTTAAGTAATTCTCTGAATGAACAGAGCGTTGCGCCAGATGCCAACCTGGGTGGAAATAAAACCGGAGAGCTTTTGATTGCTCAACGGCGGTCAGGACGATACCAAATTATTCGACGACGGCAGATCATCCGACGCCGGCAGCCCTTTGGACAATACCAAAATATCCGACGACGGCAGCAGTTCAAACAACGGCAGATTATCCAACGAGGGCAGCCTTACGGACGATATCAGATTATCCACCGTCGGTATTGATGACGGCTGATGCAACTAACTAATGGTTAGTGGTTGAACCACAACCACTAACTATCGTTACCTTCTAATGACTTGCTACTACCTCTCCTTCAAGGCGAACTAGTCGGTCTGCCAAAAGTTTCTCAAGGTCTTCTAGTGCCTTGGTGAAACCTTTAATGCCTTCGTCTAATTTGTCGGTTGCCATGCGATCGGCAGCGTGCATTTTGTCATAGCTAGCTTTGTCAATGGATATCTTTTCGATTGACAAACTTGCTGCCTTGGCGGGGTCAAGTTTACGTGGCAGTTCTGCAACAGTTGACTGCAATTCAGCCAAAAGTGATGGAGAAATGGTCAGCAAATCACTACCTGCAAGTTCAGTAATTTCACCAAGGTTACGGAAGCTAGCTCCCATAACTTCGGTTTTATAACCGAATTTCTTGTAGTAGTTGTAGATTTTGGTGACGGACAAAACTCCTGGATCTTCGGTTGCTGGGTAGCTATCGCGTCCGGTATCTTTTTTGTACCAGTCGAGAATCCGACCGACGAAGGGAGAAATTAGGGTAATGCCGGCTTCTGCACAGGCTATCGCTTGGTGAAGACCAAACAACAAGGTAAGGTTACAGTGAATACCTTCTTTCTCTAGGATTTCCGCAGCGCGAATGCCTTCCCAAGTGCTGGCGATTTTAATCAAAACGCGATCGCGGCCAATTCCAGCGGCTTTATACTGGGCAATTAAGTCCCGTGCCTTAGTAAGGGTAGCTTCGGTATCGTAGGACAAGCGAGCATCCACTTCCGTAGACACGCGACCGGGAATGATTTGTAAAATCTTTAATCCAAAAGCAACTGCCAAACGGTCAAAAGCTAGAGAAACTATCTGTGCTTGGGTGGCTCCGGCTCCAGCATCTTTCTTTGCCTGAAGTAAAGTTTGATCGACAATTCCCTGATATTCTGGCATTTGCGCCGCAGCAGTAATCAGAGAAGGATTGGTGGTGGCATCTTGGGGTTTAAATTTTTCAATTGCCTGGATATCCCCTGTATCGGCGACTACAACAGTCACTTCTCGCAATTGTTCCAGTAAATTCTTAGACATAAAAGACTCCGTGATGTTTGTTTAGGATTTACTTATTCCCCAGTTCTTTACACTCTCTACTGTTCCTTCTATTCTGATTCTGGCAACTTTTCTTAATCATTGCCCAATTTTGCTTACTATCTTGAGCCACAGCCCTATTCTAAGTGCCTTATGCCGAAATTGGCTGTCCAATGGAATGCACTTTGATTAAACTAGTTGTGCCCGATTTACCAATTGGAACACCAGAGGTAATCACTACTTTATCGCCCTTATTGGCTAGACCCATATCTACAACTGTGTTCACCACATTGGTAAACATCTCTTCAGCATGGTGGACTGGTGGGATCAGTAAAGCTTCCACACCCCAAGAAAGCGCTAGTTGGCGATAAGCGGTAATGTCGGAGGTGAGGGCAATAATGGGAGAAGTCGGCCGATATTTAGATACCATTCTCGCTGTACTTCCAGAGGAAGTGTTACAGAGAATTGCCCGTGAGCCTGTTTCATAAGCGATGCGACACACCGATTCTGCCACAGATTCGGTAACGCTGAGACTCCCCGCTTCATGACACCAGGCGTGTTTGCTACCTTCATCTAGAGCCTGTTCTGTCCGCACGGCGATGTTGTGCATCATCTGGACGGCGGCGATGGGATATTGGCCGACAGCTGTTTCACCAGAAAGCATTACCGCATCCGTACCATCTAAGATGGAGTTGGCAACATCGGTTGCTTCGGCGCGCGTGGGATCGGGGGCGCTAATCATCGACTCTAGCATTTGGGTGGCTGTAATCACCGGTTTGCCAGCACGATTGCAACGGCGAATAATATCTTTTTGAATGAGGGGTACTTCATGAATTGGCACTTCCACCCCTAAATCGCCACGGGCAATCATAATTGCGTCGGCAACTTTTAGAATGGAGTCAAAGTTTTCTACTGCCTCTGCCCGTTCGATTTTGGCAATTAAGCGGATGGAAGCGCCAGCTGCTTCAATCATCCGTCGTGCGGGTTCTAAGTCTTGTGGCGATTGTACGAAGGACACCGCTACCCAATCTACACCCAACTGAATCCCAAAGCGCAGATCCAGCAAGTCTTTTTCGGTGATGGAATTAACAGGTAAAGGAGTTTGTGGCAGGTTTACTCCTTTATGTGTGGAAATTAACCCGCCGGTTTTCACTTGGGCGCGAATGCGATCAGCATCGCGATCGGTAACAATCAACTTGACGCGACCATCATTAATTAAAATCGGTTCACCTGGTCGCACCATTGCGAACAGAGTCGGCAATGGTAAGGGTAATTCATCGATACTTTCACCCTTTTCTTGCAAAACAAAGGTAACTTCAGTACCAGCTTCCAGATTTAACCCTTCTGGTGGTAAAGTTCCCAAACGAATTTTGGGGCCACACAGGTCTTGCATAATTGCGATCGGCTTTTGCTGCTCAGTACTAATTTGCCTGAGATACTGAGCCGTTTGGGCGTGGAATTCGTATGCCCCGTGGGAAAAATTCAGCCGCGCCACATTCATTCCAGCTTCTACTAAGGCTTGCAGCTTTTCAGGTGCAGATGTAGCAGGCCCAACAGTACAAATGATTTTGGTTCGACGCATAGGGATTGGGGGTTGAGGAATAACCTGTAAATTTGGAAACTTTGAGCGTAGGCGTAGCCCGTCGTAGACATCGCATAAAGCTTCCAAATTCACACGTGCTTCATATCACTGGTTTTGTAATTAAAAATACTAAATTACGTTTTATTTTTGGGGTATTTACCATTTGACCCAAATCCCAAAAGCCAAAGGTCAAAAGTCAAGGGTCAAAAGTTAATGACCAATGACCAATGACTAATGACTAATGACCAATCAAACCACAGCCGCTGTCGGTGCGAGTTTTTCCTTATGTAACATAGACAACATCAGGTCAATCACACGATTCGAGTAGCCCCACTCGTTGTCATACCAGGCAATTACCTTGAAGAAATTGGAGTTCAACTCAATCCCAGCACCTGCGTCGAAGATACTGGAATGGGTATCGCCTTGAAAATCTGTGGAAACTACCTCTTCGTCTGTGTATCCCAAAATACCCGCTAGTGAACCTGCGGCAGCCTCCTTCATGGCAGCACAGATTTCCTTATAACTAGTGGCTTTGGCAGTTTTGAAAGTTAAATCAACTACAGAGACATCGGGAGTCGGAACTCGTAATGCCATACCAGTTAACCTGCCCTTCAATTCTGGTAAAACCAGTGCTACGGCTTTAGCTGCGCCTGTAGAGGAGGGAATAATATTCTGGCTTGCACCTCGACCACCCCGCCAGTCTTTCTTGCTGGGGCCGTCTACAGTTGGCTGAGTGGCAGTCATCGCATGGACTGTTGTCATCAACCCTTCGGTCAACCCAAAGTTGTCATTGATGACCTTAGCTATGGGAGCTAGACAGTTTGTAGTGCAGCTAGCATTGGAGACAATGATATCCTTGCCGGGGTCAAATAGGTGATGATTTACACCCATTAGTAGGGTAGGAACTGTATCTGGATCTTTAGTGGGAGCGGAAATTACTACTCGCTTTGCACCTGCCTTCAGGTGGTTGGCAGCCCCTTCATAGCCAGTGAAGAGTCCGGTAGCTTCCACTACATAATCTGCATCTAATTGTCCCCAAGGTAACTCTGCTGGATTCCTCACCGACACGCAAGGAATGAAGTGCCCGTCAATGACGATACCATCTTCCTTGGCTTCAACCTTGGACTTTAATTTGCCGTGGGTTGAGTCGTACTTTAATAGGTAAGCGAGGTTATCTGGTGGTACTAGGTCGTTAATGCCTATAAACTCAATGTTGGGGTTATCGATGCCAGCGCGAAGCACAAGTCGCCCGATTCGACCGAAGCCATTGATACCAACTTTCAATTTAGTCAAGATTAAACCTCCCGTTGTGGAAGTTGAACAAAAGGAGAAAGTTAAAAGTCAAAATAGATTGCCTTTTACTCTTTACTTTATGATCCTGACAGTCTCAGTCGGCTAAGGCATATTTACTTGGCATCTTTTAAGGATTGGGCATTGGGCATTGGGCACTTGTACTGAGCGGAGCCGTTGGCGCAGCCTCTCGTAGAGAAGCATTGGGCATTGGTTATTAATTCTTCTCCTCCTCCGCTTCCCCTGCTCACCCTGCCTCCCCTGCCCCCCCCCTGCTCCCTGCCCCCCTGCTCCCTGCCCCCCGGCTTCTTCCCCAATCCCCAGTCCCTAATCAATTGGTAGTAGTGGGTTGCACAAATCGCTTAATTTCACCACAGGCAATATAAGACTTGCCATCGGGTGCGGTTTTGACTTCATCAACGACGTAAAGCATTCCTTCCTCGCGCACCGATCGCGGAAAACGCATATTCCAATCCGGTTCATATCCGTCGGAAACAACCCTAGCACGTAGCTTGCTGCCATCTTTGACACACTGAACTAAAATGCTGTCTCCTACACTGTCAGTTGTGGGAAGATCAGCAGCACTGGCAGGGCCTTTGGAAGCTTTGCCTGTGTTAGTTTGATACGATTGTCTAGGGGCAACAAAGATATCTGTTTCACCGGGTTGAGCAAAACGGGTGATATCACCACGTACACGGTAGAAAGTGCGATCGCTTGAGAGTTCCAGCCCTTCAACAACATAGCGTGCTCCCTCGGCACGAATGGCGCGGGGAAACTGGACATTCTTAGTTGAATCGTAGCCTTCGGACACGACTTTGACCCGCAGTTTACCCCCTTCACGAACGCAGGACAATTCAACACCTGAACCGACTTCATTGACAATCGGCATCGCGTACACTTCATCGCCAGTAGTGACACCGCGACCCACCAGATCGCTGCGATTGCGCGTCATTGTCTGGTAAGTCTGATCCCGCATTTCTTTACGTCCGGCATTGCCTAGAGCTTTTTGAGCAATCCGACCTGCAAAATACTCAAGCTGATCGATCTCTTCAGCAATTTCAAAATTCTCATTCAACCCTCTATCCCGCAAATCTTTCACAAGCGCACGGAGGATTTCTTCAGCTTCTTGATGCCTGCCATGTTCAGCTAGATCGAGAGCAGTCTCTTTGGCCTTAGCGATGGTGAGGCGGCTCAGTTCAAGAATGATATGACTCGTAGAGGCAAAAGCTGCTTCTTCAACAGTGCCAACTTTGGCGACGACATCTACTGTGCCTGACACGCTTTGAATCAGGTCATCTTGCACAACATCGGCGCTGTAATGCAGTTTCATCACAGGTAAATTACCAACTTGAGCGCTTGATATCACCAAACTCAAGCCGAGAAGTTTGTCTTCGCCCTCGTAAAGCTCTCCCAAGGTGAGGACAGCTTTACCAGCGTCATTCTGGCTAACTTTAGCAAGACTTAAAGTATCAACAAGGCTGACACCATCAGCCAACTCCAGCGTAACTTTGAGGTTCTGTCCCACTACTGCTCTGAGACTGTCTAGCTCAATACTAAAGACTTCAGTTGCTTCGTCGATGCTCTGAATAAAGTAGAAGTTGCCTGTGGCCGCTCTTGCCATACCAATCAGCAGGTCTTCATTGAAACCCTGAGCAAAACCTAACGTAGTTGTGGTAATGCCTTCCTCAGCTTTTTGCCCCGATGTCGCCGTGAGTACCTTGGGGTCTTGAATGCCCATATTGGCGTGACCATCGGTCAGCAGAAGAACACGGTTGATTTTTTGCGGATCAAGTCGCGTCTTCACATGTTCACAGCCTTTGAGCCATCCCCCCGATAAGTTGGTAATACCACCTGCTCTAACCTTGCGGATAGAATTTTTCAGTACAGGCTTGTTAGTCACAGCTTGGGGTGGCACAACGCTGTCCACTTCATCGTCGTAAACAACTACTGAGAGAATGTCATCTGGCTCAAGTTGATCCACTACCGACTCAGCGGCTTTGAGTGCATGATGCAAGGGAGCGCCTGCCATAGAGCCTGAACGGTCAATTACAAGAGAAAGGTTAAGGTTACGTCGAGGAGATTCAGCTATGTCAGCACGAAAACGTAGCAGAATATTAGTCTTTAATGAAGATCCTGCGGGAAGGATAGACTGGTCAAATTCGTAACTTGTCTTAATCATTTTTTGTATCCCTTCAAATTGTCTGTTATAAGCTACAAGCCCTACGATGTCAGGATAGGAAGTGCTCTCTTTAGTTTACCCAAAAATCATTTTATTCAGTGTCAAGCTGCAAGTTAATGTAATATTTGTAGCTATTATTTATCCCCAGCGTAGGCATAGCCTGCACTTCTCTACGAGACGCTACGCGTAGCTTGCTTCCACGTTCGCGTAGCGTGCCGTAGGCAAGTGGTACGGCATCTTTGCTCACCAGCCGCTCAGTGAGCATCGTAGATATCGCTCTTTCGGGAAAAGTTTCCGATCTAATGACTTTATCCTTCTCCACTCTCCCAGTACTGAAAGGCGATCGCAATGGTCACAATTGCGGGAAACTGAAAGCAGATTAATTAGGAGAGGAGAACCTAATGAGCTGGACTAAAGTTCTTGCAGTCGAAGCACTTTCCCCAGGTACGCGACAAGTGGTAAAAGTTGGTAACCGGAAAATTCTGGTTTTGAATCACGAAAATCAGCTTTATGCTGTAGATAACACCTGTCCTCACTTAAAATTACCGCTGAAAAGTGGGAAAATCACTGAAAGTGGGGCAATAGTTTGTACCTTCCATCGCAGTGCTTTTGACCTGCGGACTGGTGAGGTAAAAGACTGGTGTTCTTGGCCACCTGGTGTAGGTAAAGTACTCTCGTTGGTTTCACAACAAAAAGCATTGCCAGTGTTTCCGATTCGTGTGGAAGAAGGCAGTATCTGGGTTGATGTGCAAGAGGAATAGTACCCTCTTCCTGAATTTACCGAAACGGTGCTGAGTAAAAAACAATAAAAACCCCAGCCGATGAGTTTAGCTGGGGTTTCTATCACAATTTATCTCTTTCAGAGATTAGGAACTATACATTGAGAGAATAAAACATTTTCTCAACCAGTTTGAACGCTTTGTTGTGATGTAATGTTGGGTTGGGTGTTACCATTGCCAGCTTCTATAGAAGCTGTAGCACTTTGAGATTGACCTAAATTGACTTTGAATACCTTGTTTTGCTCTTGCTCCAGTTTGGGTAAAGTCAAAATTAAAATCCCATCTTTCAGGTCTGCCTTGACTTGTTGATTCTGAACTTTGCTTGGCAGAGGAACTACTCTAGTGAAGCTGCCATACCGGAATTCAGAATGAACTTTAGTATTAGATTGGGAATGTTTTTCGTAACGATGCTCACCAGTAATCGAAACGGCATCTTGAGTGACTTGAACATCCAAGTCTTTAGCTTCCACGCCTGGAATCTCGACTCTTAATAGCAACTCTGAACCATTGTCATGTAATTCAACCGCAGGAACCCATGTTGTTCTCGGTGATGCAGATATCTCGGAGTTACCGCGCTCGGCTGCTGTCAGTTCAGAGAAGAGTTGATCCATTTGACGACGCAGAATTTCCATTTCACGGAATGGTTCCCAACGAATGAGTGCCATATCTCAATCTCTCCTTAACTTTCTAATTCACGTTTGGGTAATCAAACAAAGTTTTAGAGGTATTTAGAGGTTTCAGATATTAAAGCAATTATCGAACCTCTAGCTTTTTAGAGAGAAAGTTTATTTGCTTTCTTTATTTGCTTTGTTTCTTCTCTCTAGTAAGTAATTTAATAAAATAAAAATCTAAAAACAGTTGGGTAAACCGTACAGACAGAAGTTGCATTTACCGTATAAAAATGTGGGGAATAGCGTCGGAGCTTGTCCAGAGTTGTTAGAGGAATTCTATAAAAAACGGTGTTGCAGAATAGTGGGATGAATTAGAGCAAGCAGGGGAGGCAGAGGGGCAGGGAGCAGGGGGATTTTCAGAAGGGGATTGAACCCCACCTGAATATTGCTACTGAAGAATTCAGTGGGGGACTGTGACCCCTGCTCCACTTCGTTCCGCTGCAAGGGAAGTAGGAGACAGTTTTTTCTTGCCTCTGCCTCTTTTTGGAGCGATCGCATCTATTCATGTTTTCAAAAAGCGTAGACGCTTCCTCGACTTATTGCAGATATGGTCCCCTTGCTCATCCCAAGCAGCATCAGAAGTGCCAAAAGTCATTCAGTATGCCAAAAAATTCCCCTCTTAACCTTGGGGGCGATCGCAATGATAAGGATAAAGCCACTCACACTTGAAAAGTCCGTGGGTATGTTTTTCAAAAAAGGTTCCAGCATGACGTCCAGGTGATATGTCGATCCCAGCCTTGGTTTTAATTTCGTACAGCCAAGGAAAGGCTACTACTAAAACAGTAATGACACCGAAGATGGAGAAAATCGTGGTTCTAGTTTTGGGCAATCTTCGGGAATTGCTGTTGTGGTTCTGAGGCATACGTAGTACAGGTGACAAACTAAGAATCTATCTTAGCCTAAAGCTAAAAATGTCGTCCGAGGCGGGGATCAATATTGTCTGTTTTCTGATAAAATCTTCACCCAGATTTAGGAGAAGCTTGTTTTGGTTTTAGCTAAAGATGGGGAATCGTGGGGGTGAACAGTTAAAATACGGTAAGCCTTCCAAATAACCGTTGATTAATCCAACACAACGCAGAAATAGTATATTACTTGCTTATATAATTGGAAACTCGAATAATTGCTTATGTCTGAACAATATCGTTTTGAAACCCTGCAAGTTCATGCTGGACAAGAGCCGGCTCCTGGAACTAATGCTCGTGCTGTACCCATTTACCAAACGACTTCTTACGTTTTTGACGACGCCGAACACGGAGCGCGGTTGTTTGCTCTCCAGGAATTTGGTAACGTTTACACCCGGATCATGAACCCGACGACGGATGTATTTGAAAAGCGGATTGCTGCTTTAGAAGGGGGTGTAGCAGCGTTAGCAACAGCTAGTGGGCAGGCGGCACAATTTTTGGCAATCAGTACGATCGCTCAAGCTGGGGATAATATTGTTTCCACTAGTTTTCTGTATGGGGGAACATATAATCAGTTCAAAGTATCCCTACCACGTTTAGGTATTAACGTCAAGTTTGTTGAGGGAGATGAGCCAGAAAGTTTCCGTCAGGCGATTGACGATCGCACCAAAGCTTTATATGTTGAAACCATTGGCAATCCTCAATATAACATTCCTGACTTTGCCGCTTTAGCTCACATTGCCCACGAAAACGGCATTCCTTTAATTGTGGATAATACCTTCGGTGCTGGTGGATATTTAGCTCGACCCATTGAACATGGTGCAGACATAGTAGTAGAATCTGCAACTAAATGGATTGGTGGGCATGGTACTTCCATTGGTGGCGTAATTGTCGATTCAGGTAAATTTGACTGGGGTAACGGCAAATTTCCTCTGTTTACTGAGCCAGCACCTGGTTATCATGGGCTGAATTTCCAAGAAGTATTTGGCCCTAGCGGTTCCTTTGGCAACATTGCCTTTATTATTCGTGCCAGAGTCGAGGGGTTACGGGATTTTGGCCCATCCTTGAGTCCATTTAATGCTTTTCTTTTACTGCAAGGATTAGAGACTCTCTCCCTACGTGTAGATCGGCATGTGAGCAATGCTCTAGAATTGGCACGGTGGTTAGAGCAGCAAGAGCAAGTATTATGGGTTAACTATCCGGGGCTTCCTAATCACCCGTATCATGAACGAGCGAAGAAGTATCTCCGGCATGGGTTTGGGGGAGTTTTAAACTTTGGCATCAAAGGTGGATTGGAGGCAGGTAAAGCTTTTATTAATCATGTAAAATTAGCGAGTCATTTAGCAAATGTTGGTGATGCGAAAACCCTCGTTATTCATCCCGCTTCCACAACTCATCAACAGCTAAGTGATGACGAACAGCTTTCAGCAGGTGTGACACCCGATTTGGTGCGCGTATCAGTGGGAATTGAACATATCGACGATATCAAAGAGGATTTCCAGCAGGCATTCCAACAAGTTAGGATTTAGTTCTTGAAAAGAGGCAGAGGGGCAGGGAGCAGGGGGCAGAGGGGAAAACTCTTCTCCCTTGCTCCCTGCTCCCTTGCTTCTTCCCCACTCCCCACTCCCCACTCCCTATGATCTACTCAGACTTCGTCTCACCGCAAACCCAGTTTTACCAGTTGACAGAGCCATTTCAACTTGAAGGCGGCGAAATATTAACTGGGGTTCAGGTTGCTTATCGCACCTGGGGACAGTTAAATGCCCAAGGCAATAATGGGGTACTAATTTGTCATGCCTTAACTGGTTCGGCTGACGCTGATGATTGGTGGGAACCTTTGTTTGCTTCAGGGAAAGCTTTCAATTCAGAACGCGATTTTATTGTGTGCAGCAATATTTTGGGAAGTTGTTACGGTACAACTGGGCCAACTAGTATCAATCCCATAACGGGAAAGCCTTATGGTGTATCCTTCCCTGAGATTACAATCCGAGATATGGTTCACCTGCAAGCTGCACTACTAAAATATTTGGGTGTTCAATCTCTGCGTTTAGTAATTGGTGGCTCACTCGGTGGGATGCAAGCAATTGAGTGGGCATTATTATATCCAGAAAAGGTGAAAGCGATCGCACCCATTGCTGTTTCTGGTAGACATTCAGCTTGGTGTATTGGATTAAGTGAAGCCCAAAGACAGGCAATTTATGCCGATCCAAACTGGCAAGATGGGAACTACACCCTGGATGCGCCCCCAACTCAAGGACTAGCAGTGGCGAGAATGATGGCGATGTCTACTTATCGTTCTTGGGATAGTTTTACAATCCGCTTTGGGCGGGAGTATGATGCATCTGAGCAGTTTACTATAGCGAGTTACTTACAGCATCAGGGTCAAAAGCTAACAGAACGATTTGATGCCAACACTTACATTACCCTCACCAAGGTAATGGATCGCCATGATGTTGCACGCGATCGCACAGTTCCTAATTTATCAGATTATGAATCTGTTCTGCGAAGCATCCAGCAACCGACTTTAGTTGTCGCAATTGATTCTGATATCCTCTATCCTCCAGTAGAACAACAAGAATTAGCAAATTTAATCCCTAATGCTCAACTGGCGTGGCTGAAGTCAACCCACGGACATGATGCATTTTTAATTGACATGGCTGCATTGAATGAAATACTAATCTCTTTTCGGCAAAATTTAGATTTTTCAGCTTCTTAACTCGACAGATTGAGAAAAAAGCTTGGAGTGCCGAGTTATGTGATGGAATGATGGAGTTGAAAAGGCGATCGCATTTAAAATGATTAGTGCGATCGCTCAAAATCAGCCTATCAAAGCAGACTTGTTTTGTATAACTGTACCTTTAGACATTGGGTTTATTTTTACTGTTCTTTGCGTGACTAATATAAATGATTACCAAGCAGTAAATAGCTAAAGGAGTTAGTGCGATCGCCACAGGTGGGTAAATCGTGTAGAAAGTAGCCACAATTTCGGCAACCCCCAAAACCATCAAAATAAATTCAGCTTGTTTGCGTTTCATAAGAATTACTCTTAAAACGTTGATAATTCCATGAAACAATGCACAATCACAAGTTCAGTCCCAAGCTGTCTGAAGTTATTACCGAGTTATTTCCTAGTTATTGCCAATTCCCAAGTTATTCCCAACTTAATACCTAGCCAGATTGCTAGTACAATAAGGCAAAAGGCAAAAGAAAGAATGCTTATTTTCTAGGCTTTTCCCAGATTTTAAATGGGTAGCTTATTTACGCCGCCTTGTACTAGACTCTAAATAAATGTACTGTCATAAACCATGCCGAGAGGAACTAAGGTTCGTCAAGACTGTATTATAAAAGTTAAGCAAGCACTAAAGGTGAATGGTTTCTCGCGACAGCAAGATTTAGCTGTCAAGTTAGGATTTGCTTTAAACACAGTCAACACTTTTCTAAACGGCAGAAATGTTGACCATTTAAACTTTGAAGAAATCTGTAGAGAATTATCACTCAATGTCCAAGAAATAGCTGATTTCAGCGAGACTGATGTAGAGGTAGCACAGGAAGAGCAAAAAACTGATTCGACAGTGCAGACTCAATCTGTTACTGAAGTTGATCTGGGCGGGCAAAATGCCCACCCCACAAGAGAAACAAGGGTTGTATTAAATCAAGCTATCCCAGAAGTACCCGTGTGGAAGGGGCGAGATGAACTCCTTCAAGAGTTGCAAACCAAATTACTGCAACCAGAAAATTCGCTTAAGGTATTAGCACTCATTGGACAAGGAGGTATTGGCAAAACCAGTTTAGCCGTAAAACTTTTAGAAGCACTGGGCGTTAATTGTGGAAGATCCGCCCTAACTCCCGTTGAAAAAGGGGTGAATTTAGAAGAGTGTCCTTACGAATGCGTTATGTATTTCAAAGCGCAAGAGGGGACAAGTTTTGATGATGTCGCAGAATTTCTACTAATTGAAGGCTTGGGTATTCAAACAGCAGAGACGTTGAAAACTGCTGATGAAAAGATAGCCAAAATTATTGAGGGGTTGGCGCAAACACGCACTCTTGTAATGCTGGATAACTTAGAAAGTATTTTACAGCCTGCCAACCATCCGCAAGCAGGACGGGCGATTTCAGCAGATTGGGGTAAACTGCTAAACGCCCTAGTCTATCAGCAGCATCAATCTCAAACTTTATTAACCAGTCGAGAAGTGCCAGCAGATTTGGCAGATAGGCATTATGAGGGTGCAGAACCAGATTCAGAATTAGTGTATATCGAGAGAATTTCTGGAGTGGCGACAGTCGCGGGAGTTGAGATTTTGCGACAGCGCCAACTGAGAGATAGTGTACCAGATTTGCAGTGGATATCTGAGCGCGTTGAGGGACACGTATTTTTGTTAACCCAACTGGCGGCTATTGGTAAGGGTAAGCCTGGGTATCTGCGGAAGCATCCAGAATTAGTGACGAAAAAGGCTGAACCCATTCTCAAAGAACAACTGGCAAGACAAAGTGAAGCAGCGCGAGATTTACTCAGCCGGATGTGTGTGTTGCGGGTGGGGATAGATATCCGAGGTTTAACTTTCTTGCGGTTATATACAGATGATTGGGATATATATTTTTCACCTTTAATAGCAACAGATTTACCAGACCCTGCTGAGTTAACAGATACTAAAATTATTAGTAAAACTAAAGAAATTGTAGAGTATTTAGTTAATAGCAGTTTAGTGCAAGAGCGTTATGATGAAAAAAAGTGTGAAATATTTTATGACTTGCATCTGGTGATTGTGGAGTTTCTCAAAGCAGAATTTAAAGATGAACTGCCCAATCTATTCAAAATTGTTTATAAGTTCTATTATTCTGGCAAGGATATTGAAAATCCTAAAATTTTAGAAGACCTGCATCCAGCACTGGAAGCTCAATATTTTGCTTTTCAGTTAAGTAGATATGATGAATCATTAGAATTGATAATCGATCCATTGAGTAAATACCTCAGACGGTGGGGATACTGGTCTTTAATAATAAAGCTATATGAGGAAATATTACCGTATAGCAATGATTTTCATAAGTCTTTGATTTGTTTAGAGATTGGATATGCATATTTTAAATATGGTAATTTAAAAATTGCAGAAAGATATTTTAAAGAAGTTTTATGTATTGAATCAAATCGAGGAAATAATGAATATATAGCTAATTGTTTCTATTTAATAGGCAATATTAAATTTCATATAGGTAGTTATGATGAAGCATATGATATGTATCAAAAAAGTTTACAACTATGGGAAGAATTAGATTCTAAACTTAACAAAACAATTATTTGGAGTTCGCTAGGACATATTGAGAATAATCGAGGTAATGTGGATGAAGCCGAAATATTATATAAGAAAGCCTTCCAGCTAAGACAATATCTGAAAAGTGATGAGGGCATAGCAATTTCTCTGACTTCCTTAGGAGATATTGAATTGAATAGAGGACATTTAGAGGAAGCTAAAAATTTTTATCAACAAGCTTTAGAAATTCATATACAATTAAGCTCACGTCCTCGTATAGCACATTTATATTGTTCATTAGGATACATTGAACGCAAACATAGTAAATGGAATGAAGCTAAAAGTTTCTATCGGCAATCTTTGAAATTGTGGAGAGAACTAGGCGATAATTCGGGTATAGCGATATCAATTGGTTGTCTAGGAACAAATGAACTCGGAAGAGGCAATTTAAAGGCAGCAGAAAAGCTTTTAAAATATGCTTTAGTAAAGATGCACGAATTAGGAATTACTGGACATATTGCCAAAACTAATTACTCTCTAGCACACCTTGAGCGTAAGCGCAGCAATACAGAACTTTCCCAACAGCATTACAACACAGCACATCAAATATTTCAGCAATTGGGTGCGGCGAAGGATTTGGAAAGAATCGAGCGCGAGTGGGAGCTAGATTAATCCTAATGATGAGCGAAAACAGATTAATTTCCATACTTGCCAATAATCCCAAAAGTGAATATTTGCAATTTTAGGAATACGTAGGCGTAGCCCGTCGTAGACATCGCTACAGGCTTGTGTTTTGAACGAATGGGCTTGTGTTCTGAACGAACGGCCTTGTTTTCTGAACCAATCGTTATGCACATAATAGCCAATTTGGGCAGTGCGTAAGTTCTATGTAAATATTTTTGTCCGACTACTTACAATACGGTTCGGTTAAGGTTATTTGATCAAAATAATAGATTCCAAACACTCAATAAATCCCCGTCAAGACGAAGGACTGATCATTGTAGAGACGGCGATTTATCGCGTCTCTTGCCTTAACCAAACAGTTTTGCGACTACTTAAAAGCCCAACATTCCAAGTTTTGAAGCTCAAGTGATGAGGTTCAGAGGTACAACTATAAAGATACATATACTGCTACAAAAACAAATGTATAGCAGTGATTTATGATTCCCAAGATGTGTTAAAGCGAAGTACATTAGCACATTTGTGCCAACCTACGAACTGTGAACAAGCGACTGATAATTAGATATGCGATGTTTGACAACAAGCCGTTCTGTATCTACGCATCCTTTGGAAATATACTTTTTCAGCAACTTACCCACAATCGAAATACCTTGCTCAATCTCCTCTGGCGGCATACAGAAAGTTAGACGCATCGCTGGATAACCCTGTTTATCAGGGAAAAATGCCGAACCGCACGCCAAATACACATTTTGTGCCAAAGCTTCCTTACGAATTGTGCCAATCGGAAAATCATCTGGTAACTGTACCCAGAGAAATAATCCACCCGTGGGAACTGTCCACCGGATCTCTTCAGGAAAATAACGCTCCAAAGCTTGCAACATAGTATTACGACTTTGCAGATTATCTGTACGAAGTCGGCTGAGGTGACGGCGGTAATGTCCTGAAGCGAGATATTCGCTAACTATTGTTTGCGAAATACTGGATGTGTGCAAGTCATGGAGCAACTTCCGCTCAATAATTGCTTGATAATGCTTACCTGTAACTACCATATAGCCCACTCGTAAACCCGGCATTAAAGTTTTAGAAAAGGTACTTAAATAAGTCACCAAATTATTTTTATCTAAAGCTTTAATTGGCGCTGGCACAGCATCAAAATTTATTCCTTCATAAGCATTATCTTCTAAAATAGGGCACTCATATTTTTCGGCTAATGCTAATAATTCTTGACGATGAGCTTGTGTTGTCGTCAATCCAGTCGGGTTGTGAAAGGTACTAATCGTATAAATTAATTTCGGGCGGTGGCTGTGGAGATATTGCTCTAATAAATCTAAATTCATTCCCTCCGCAGTCATGGGAATGCCAATAATTTTAGCTCCTAAATTTTCTAAAATAGAAATTGCACCATAATAGGTGGGAGCTTCGACAATCACCCAATCACCAGGTTGTACATAATAATTCATAGCTAATGACAACCCTTGCTGAGAGCCATTAGTAATAATTAAATCCTCTGGAAAAACTTCTAATCCTTGATGTACTAGCATCTGGGCAATTTGTCTGCACAGAGTTAGTTGCCCTTGAGGCATCTCGTGGGGAAAGAAAATATCAGCATCATCTTGCCTTAATGCTCGTCTAGCAATGAGGTTGATATCTTTTGGTGGACGAGGATAACCGTAGCCAAAATTAATCATTCCTGGCTGTGTTTGTGCTTGCACCAGTGGAGTATACATCTCATAAAAAGAACACTTTCCTGGTTTTGTAATTATGACATTTTGGGCTGGAGCGAATTTAGATTCTAGGTTGGCGCTTTTAAGAGAAACGCTGCTGACAAAGTATCCTGAACCTTGACGGGCAGAAACAATACCATCTGCTTCTAAAACGTTATAGGCTTCAATAATCGTGAGTTTGTTAACTTGTAAACTCTCTGCCAGAGAGCGGATAGAAGGGAGGCGATCGCCACTTTTGAGTGCGCCAGATTTAATCAGACGACTGATGCGATCGCGAATCTGTAAATAAATGGGTTTGTGTGACTGCCGTTCTAACAAAATTTTCATTTTGGCGCACTCGTCAATGACTAAATAATCATCAATACTGGCAATATAAGCTATTTTTACCAACTTTACCTAGTACAGTTAGGAGTTTTTTTACTATACCAGTTGAGATGCTTCTTAACTGTACTAGATCAAATACGCCAAAACTGTACCTTCTCAGTTAAAAATTCTTACGTAAAAGTAAAAGTAATGGTTCACTATTTATCAGGTGCTTTCACTATGAATAAATTTAATTTTTTGTTAAATTTACAAAAATATTGGCAACATTTTGTCATCTGGATGAGTAGCGGTTCTGACCTCCAAGTTTGGTACGAATCAGACCGTCGTGGTCACACTTCTTGTTGGCACGCCTACGATCCGATCACTGGACGCTCTGCCTGTTTTGGTTCTGAAGAAGAAATGCGAATTTGGATTGATAAATGTTACTACAGATAGCATTTATAGCGTTTTTCGTTTATATGTGATACACCCTGACCTCACTTCTATTCCTCTCTCCTTTTAAAAGTAGGAGAGAGGCTTTGATTCTTACTCGCCAACACTCGTAGAGGAGCCAATGCGTTGCATATTTCTCCCGTTGTAGCAACTGATATAAGGGATTGTTCTTCTTAGGTCTGTATTGGAATCAATTGAGAAGCGTTAGCGAGTCTCCGTACCCCTACTCTTAAAGCTTGCTAGTAAGAGCGTCTCGTAAAGAGCTTCATTACAAATTAGGAATTTCGCGCAGCGGTACTAGTATGTCAAAATAAAAATACCCGATACCTCAAGGTGAGCGATCGCTCCAAAAGCTAGATTAAAGGATTGACCTGAGCAATGGCAGACCCAACCAATCACAATCAAGCGGGAGAAGTAGCTCCCAGCACTGTTGACAAGCAAGCTCCCAGTGTGGCGGAAGAACACGCTCCTAGTACAGACTCACCCGAAGCCACAGATATTCCTACTGCTAACGCGCCAGATCCGAAAGCCGCAAACCCCGAAGATAACCCCAATGCTGCTAAACCGGCTGCTGCATCACCCAAGCGAGAAAAACCCGCAGGCGCAGTAGGCGAAAAACCCGCCGCCGCAACAGGAGAAAAACCAGCCGCCGCAGCTAAAGCCGCCAAAAAGGAAAAAGCCCCATCTGTTGAAGATAAGCCATTTGTAGAGTTCATCGAGCAAGACTACTTGCCAGCTTTACAAAAAGCGATCGCTCAACAAGGTGTGCAAGATTTACAGGTGTCTTTTGCCAAACAGAAGGTTCCAATCACTGGCTTTGAATCCGCCGAAGAATGCTGGCAAATTATCGGCTGCTGGTCGGAAATCGGTCGGCGTCAGTTTAACCTGTATTTCCCCGAAGAAGATATTCAAGGGAAAAAGGGATTTTCCTGCAATGAAGGCAAAAAACCCAGCACTCTTGAGTCATTCTTAATCGATGAGCGCAAAACTACCCTCGATTTGTTGGTATTTGGCTTAGTTCAGCGCTTGGAAGGTCAAAAGTGGTTAGGTATAAATTAGTCATTGGTCATTGGTCATTGGTCATTGGTCATTAGTTTTTAACAAAGGACAAAGGACAAAGGACAAATGACAAAGGACAAATGACTAATAACAAAGGACAAATGACTAATAACAATTAAAGTTCGTGGAAATGGTAGGTAACGGCTCCAGTATTGGGGTCGTTATCTATTTTCACATAACCTGATTTGTACATCTCCTTAAGAGTAGCTTCCACTTCAGCAAAGCTAGCTCCGGTAAACTTCACCCCTTGAGTCACAGTTAAAATACCACCCTTGCTTTCCGCCGCTTCGATCAGCTTCATCATAAGTTGGCTACCAGTTGGGCGGTGGACTTGAGAGGCAACCACTGCTTGATTCAACGGCACACCCAAGGGAGATACACCCGCTTTTAATCTCAGGTTACGTTCGTATTCGTCAACCATGCCGGGGATAAACAACAAATCCACAACCTGCCCTATACCAAATACACCACCAGTCAACAGCCACAACAAACCAGTCCCGATCTTGCCATTGTAGAAACGGTGCAATCCTCCCACCCCGATAAATCCGACTGCACACAAGATGTAAGAGACAAGAAGTCGGTCTTTCTGCTGATTGTTTTCAAGATTCATCTTGTTTTCAACCCTTTGGATTTGCTCTTGTTATCTAAAATGGTTAATCCATACTGTTTTTTATACTAAGCATGGATAGCTAGACTTAAATCTTGCACCAGTTGCTTTATGGCAATTTTTGTAAGTAGTTACTGCTGTTAGCTCCAACTCTGATTTGACGTTGTGGGCAGTATCCAATCTACAGTTGTTGATAATAGTGCAAGATATCACCAAGTAATTAGAATTTTTCAGTAATTCTGCTAATCATGGATTGTTAATTTTAAGATGAGCAACATAATTGATTAAACTGCATTAATTTATTGTAGTAAGAACCACAGAAAATTACTGAGATAACAGGGCTTTGAGAATACAAGAGGTGCGTGTTACTCCACTTGATCTAAACAGTGATAATTACTGAACTACGTTTATTTGACTACTTATCCGCGATTCTTAGTTCCGCAAACATTGAATGATTGTTGCAACTCTTAATCTTTTGCTTACAAATTTCTAACCCGTACCTTGGTAGACTGAACTTTATACAATTGGATTATTGTGGGCTGTTACGCTTTAACAGAACATTACCCTTGGCTTTCTGGTGAGGCAGTCGCTCAGAGGGGTTTTCCCCATGAGGAACTGTTGAACCCGAAGGGTCTACTTAAGATAATAAAGACGAAAGAGCAATCAAGACATGGTAGATTCCCTCAAAAAACCAGGCTTTGAAGAAATCCGGCCAGGGATTAAAGTCCCGGCAAAAGAAACCCTGTTAACACCTCGGTTTTATACTACCGATTTTGATGAGATGGCGCGGATGGATATCTCCGTAAATGAAGACGAGTTACAAGCCATTCTCGAAGAGTTCCGCACTGACTACAACCGCCATCACTTTGTTCGGGATGCTGAGTTTGATCAATCCTGGGATCATATTGACGGGGAAACTCGCCGATTGTTCGTTGAGTTTCTAGAACGTTCCTGTACGGCAGAGTTTTCCGGCTTTTTGCTGTATAAAGAACTCGGTCGTCGCTTGAAAGGAAAAAGCCCCGTCTTGGCAGAGTGTTTTAACCTGATGTCACGGGATGAAGCACGTCATGCTGGCTTTTTGAACAAAGCTTTGTCGGACTTTAATCTGTCCTTAGATTTAGGGTTTTTGACTAAGAGTCGCAGTTATACCTTCTTTAAACCGAAATTCATCTTCTACGCTACTTATCTTTCTGAGAAGATCGGTTATTGGCGCTACATCACCATTTATCGCCATTTAGAAGCACATCCCGAAGACCGGGTTTATCCAATCTTCCGGTTCTTTGAGAACTGGTGTCAAGATGAAAACCGTCACGGCGATTTCTTTGATGCGATCATGAAATCCCAACCGCAAATATTGAATGATTGGAAAGCACGGCTGTGGAGTCGGTTCTTCCTATTGTCGGTGTTTGCGACAATGTATCTCAATGACATCCAACGCAAGGACTTTTATGCCACCCTGGGATTGGATGCGCGAGAATACGATATCCATGTAATTCAGAAAACTAACGAAAACGCAGGTCGGGTGTTCCCACTGATGCTGGATGTAGAGAATCCAGAGTTTTATCAGCGGTTGGATACTTGTATAAGCAATAACGAGAAGCTGGGTGCGATCGCTAACTCCAACACTCCCAAATTCTTGCAATTCTTCCAAAAACTGCCACTTTATATCTCCAATGGCTGGCAGTTATTGCGCCTGTACCTGATGAAACCGATTGATACTGTTTCTGCTCAAGGGGCAGTTCGTTAATTTATAACAGGTTTGCGAAAGCTTTAGTGGTTCTGCTGTTTGCAGAGCCACTTTTTTTGTCAAAAATCATCTTCTTCATACCTTGACCCCTACCGCTCAACCTCTTGTCAATTCTTAAATTTAGAATTGTTGACTGGGAACGAGGAACTGCAAAATTATCTCAGCTTATTATTCCAGACGCACAGATACACTACCTGCATGGGCCGGTAAACCTTCTGCTTCTGCTAACGTCACGGCTGCTTTGCCTAGTGTCTGTAATGCTTGTTGATTGCATTCCAAATAAGTAATCCGCTTGAGAAAGTCGTAGACACTCAAGCCAGAGGCAAATCGGGCAGAACGTGCAGTAGGCAGTACATGGTTGGGGCCTCCTACATAATCGCCAATTGCTTCTGGGGTATAACGTCCTAGAAACACGCTACCAGCACACTTAATTTGATTGGCAAGCAATTGTGGGTTGTCTACACACAATTCCACATGTTCTGGAGCTAGTTGATTGAGCAGTGGTATACTTTCTGCCAAATCGCTGACAATAATCACGGCTGCATAATTTTGCCAACTGGCATTAGCGACTTCTTTGGTAGGCAGATTAGCGAGAATTTTTTCAACCGCAGCTATCACTTGCCCGGCAAAAATTTCCGAATCAGTAATCAAAATTGACTGGGCGCTAGGATCGTGTTCTGCTTGCGATAACAAATCCCAGGCAATCCAGTCTGGGTTATTTTGGCTGTCGGCTACCACCAGAATTTCGGAAGGACCGGCGATGCTGTCAATGCCAACAGTACCAAATACTTGACGTTTAGCTTCAGCAACATAAGAATTACCAGGACCGACAATTTTATCTACGGGGGCAATGCTTTGTGTACCATAGGCTAATGCTGCGATCGCTTGCGCGCCACCAATGCCATAAATTTCCGTAATACCAGCAACTTGGGCAGCTGCGAGTACGGCAGGATTAATCTCACCGCCAGGCATCGGTACTGTCATAACGATTCGTTCTACGCCAACAATTTTGGCAGGTAGGGCGTTCATCAGTAAAGAACTAGGATAGCTAGCACGTCCTCCAGGTACATAAATTCCCACTTGAGACAGCGATATCCAATTTAATCCCAGTTTTACCCCGGCTGTATCGGTGTAGCCAATATCTTGCGGTAGTTGTTTTTGATGGAAAGCCACAATCCTCTCAGCAGCAAATTCCAGTGCAGCTTTGACATCAGCAGGACATTGTGCCGCGTGTTCGGCAATAAAGGTTTCGCTCAGATGCAAAGACTGGGGATTGTAGCGATCAAAGCGGCTAGTATAGTCCTTGACTGCGGCATCACCACGCACTTTGACATCAGCTAGAATCTCGCGTACTGTCCCACTAACATCAACTGTAACTTCCCGGCGATCGTTGACAAGGGTTTTGAATCTACTAGAAAAATCTTTGTCGGTAGTTTGAAGCAGCTGCATAAACAGTACCTTGCAAGCGGTGAGTTTTCTAATTAGTTTAACGTGGGTTCGACGGGTTAAAAAAATTATAAAAAAAAGGCTGAGACTGTATTTGGATAAAAAATACTGGTCAGCCCGCTTACGGATTTGTTCAGACAGTTTGGTAATATCTTCAATGGATCCCATCTTGAATTAAGCTGATTTTTCCATTCTTATTACATCTGGGGTAAATGCTTGATGCTTGGCTGCTTCTACCTCGTAACATCTGAGAATCAGTGATGTCAGCTTATCGAAATCGCTGACAGAAGAAATAATTACTTTTGATGCGGCATCCCCCAGAGAAGCTGCTACTTCCTGCACTTCAAAGTTTGAAGCTAGCGACTTTACTTCATCTACACTTAGCCGAGTAATAAAACTTTTTTTCTGCGAAGACAGATATAGCCGCAAAAACCACCAAGTACTTTTGCCAAGATTGATACCAAAGTAGGAGGTAGTATCTCTGTACTTGAGTTCAAAACTGTAGCTCTTTGAAGTTTGCGTAATCGCTTTAATTTTTTCAAAAGCTGTGAGTTCTTCAGTTGTTGTTACTATTCTTGATTCTTGAGAGTGTTCGGGTTGTTCCTCTTCTTCAATTTCTGGTTCTACTTCAACTTTGACAGGTTGAGACATTTCTCGGCTAAGTGAGCTTGTCATTAAGTCTAGTAAACTTCCCTGAATCGACTTTTTAATAATTGGGTTAAATTTATTAACAACCTTAGTATTAATATTACCTGAGAACTCATACTTGGAATCAGAAGCACGAAGTTCAGATACTAAAAAATGAATAAATTTTTCAGAAGGAGAGCGCAGAAGATTTCCTACAAGCTGAGTCATGCCTTTTACATATACCATTTCCTCTGCATGGTGAGTAATAGCTGCCACATCAAAAGTGTCACGGTGGAATACTTTAAGGTTTTCAATATCTTTAGAATCATATTCAAGGATATTAAAAATGAAAAATGGCTCCTTGTCCATCATATTTGGGTGACGTAAGTCAGTAAAAAAACGGTATTCAATACCATTAGTGACGACAGCTACTTTTGCTGTCAGAAGTGCATTAAAATATTTTCTTAATTGTCCATCGTGTGCATCAGCTTTTTGTCCACGAGCTTTTGCCTCTACGAGCATAACTATATTATTGTTAATAGCTAAAGCATAATCTACCTTTTCAAACTGTCCTGCTTTCCTAGTAGCAAAATCCGCTACATATTCGGGAATTACTTCACTAGGGTCATAGACATCGTAGCCAACAGCACTCAAAAAAGGAACAATCAGTGCCATTTTAGTAGCTTCTTCGCCAACAACTTGGTCAAATCGCTTACGCACTTGTTCAGACACCTTAGCAATATCTTCAGTGAATCCCATCTTAGTTACTCCTGGTAGATTAGTGATTATTGATACGTCTTTTTTGGAAAATAGGAGTGATTGTAAAGTAATGTAGTACATTTGAATTGAAAGTGTTAGTGCGATCGCCTTCCTTATCACTCCTATAAAAGTATTCCCAAATAAGTACCAGCCAGTAACACTCATGACCTGTTCACAAGTGCAATGGTATTGGTAATAAATAACAATAAATCAGAATGATTTTTGATGAAGCCAGTCTATAACGATTCTCAAAAGAAAAATGCTCAAGCTAATTATTAAAGCCCACAGATGAATTCGTAGGGTCTTTAATACAAGCTAACTTGTCGCTGCTGCTTTGTTGCCATTATGGTTGCTATTTTTGCTGCTATTGCTGTTCACACTGGTAATGAATAACGGTTGCTGTGAACTGGGAGTTGGTGACTCGCCTCGCAGTCCCTTATGGCGCTGATTCTCAGGAACACCTCCGCGCCATGCTGTACTCCACACTGCTTTTACCATTTACTCAGCACTCGTTACTCAGTACGGGCTAAACACCCCGCTATCCATGTACAGCACTGTTTCGGTGAGAAAGGTTTTCGTGAGTTTCTACGGTTATAACAGAAGCCGACATTAGGATACACTGGCTTTTGAATACACCGGAAGTTCATCAGCGACTTAGTTTGTCGCTTCTGGTGACTTCTTTCCTAGTATCCTATCGCTTTTGGCTGTATGAAACTTACTCCAATCTACGGTAAGTCTCTCTCAAGAAGGTTTCTTAGCATTTAAAACGACTCCCACTGTTTTGAGGCTATAGCCTTAGAATATTTACAAGCTTTACTTACGAATTAGCTCTCTCTAGAAGAAGTACCGTTTTTGCTGTGTAAGCTGACATACTACCTGTTTCTATCCAGCTTTGTGTAGCTTATTAACAAATCAGCGGATTCATTAATATTAACCCTGCTTTACTATTTAGTTTCTTACCCTGGCCTATTTAGACTGCTTAGTGTTCATTTCATCATTTTGTTCAATAGCTTTTAGCCCTTATCGCTCCCATGCTGACCCATCACCGCAAGCCCGTGTGCTTATCACTTATTTCCACTGACCTACCAATTTGGTCTGTTGTCGAAACTGCCGGAACATTGTATCAAAAAGATACTGATAGATTCCATTTGTTGCTGACTGCACCGCCCCTAATTAGCTGCGAAGTAGAAAGTGTCGTAAGTCCAGAAGACACACTTCCCCAAAGTAAGAGCAAAGCTTACGCCCCTAACAGTCCCAGGATTTTGTGGCTAGAAATTTCCCCTTACCGAGTCATCATGACTATGCAAGGTAACGCTCAAGTGAGTTACCGTCACTTTTGGGAACAGGGCGTTTATGGAATTAGCCGCTATTGGTTGCCAACAGAATCATTGCAACCTAACGATCCTATTCGTTTACGAAATTTTACTAGTAGCCTAACCCTCAACGGACATCCCTTACCAGAGCATTTGCGTCTGGAATATGAATTGTGGGCAGAAAAAGTCCAACTAGGATGCTACATACTAAATTTGGAAATTAAACATTAATAGTTGTGGGCAGTAGGGAGTAGGGAAAAGTTTTCACAATGCCCACTTGCCCTGAGCGACTCGTGCCGAGCATCTCGACTTACTTCGACTACGCTCAGTACAAGTCGCTCGATGGAGCCGGAGCCGAGGTAAGCCGAAGGGATGCCCAATCCCTTTTAACCAAAATAACTGGGTTGGTTTCCAGGTTTCCATTTAATATTGCAACCAACACTCGGCTTTTGCTCACTCGTAACAGGTTTACCCGCTAGCACTGCTTCAATGGCTGCGCGTAAATCTGCACCTGTTACTGGTTTACCATTACTAGGGCGGCTATCATCTAATTGTCCCCGATAAACAAGTTGCCGTTGCTCATCAAATACAAAAAAATCAGGTGTGCAAGCTGCTGTGTAAGCCTTTGCCGTTTCCTGGCTCTCGTCGTAGCATAAGGTAAAATTAAACCCTTGTTCTGTGGCAAATGCTTGTAACGACTCTGGCGCATCATCTGGGTAATTTTTTGCATCGTTAGCACTGATCGCAACGATCGCTAAATCACTTGTAAAATAATCTTTTCCTAACTGCACTAATTCTTGTTGAATGTGCTTGACAAATGGGCAATGGCGACAAATAAACATTACCAACAGTGCTCTTTTATCTGCAAATGTAGAAAGTGAAGTTGCCTTTCCAGATACCACTTCCGGTAGATTAAAATCTGGTGCTTTTGTGCCTAATGGCAACATAGTTGAAGCAGTTAAAGCCATAGTTAATCCAATATTTTTACGCTGATAACGGCTTTTGCTATCAGTATATTTTTACTCTAGCACTAAGTTTTCCATAAATTAAGAGACGGTAAATTTACCGTCTCTTATATCTCTTATATTTGTTGAGAATTACGTTCTAGAAGTTTGTTTTTACAGACTTGCCAAAACACCAACGATGCCGTGTCCTGTAAATACTTCTAATGCGATGAGAGAGACAAAACCAATCATTGCTAAACGACCGTTGAGCAGTTCTGCATAAGGAGTGAAGCCAGTGCGATCGCCTTGCTCATCTATATAAACTTTTGGCTCGATCGCAAAGTTGTTCAGTTTGCCTTGGTCATCAATTATAGCAGTGCTTGTACGCATGGATTTTTCCCTGTCTTCTCTTTATGTAAATAACTGTAACAACTTTATTAATATTTGTAAAGTAATTTAATCTGATCGAGTAGAAGTCCAAGCCAGAGAAGAGATATGATGAATCGAGTTCAAAGCCATGTCTCAGCAACAGGCTGCGCTCCTTGTTCGCAGGCACTTTCAATCACAAATCCATTCCCCAATAGCTAATGCATCGATTTCGAGTAAAGGTTATTGCGAAAACACCAAACCCGCAGCAGGTGATTTATGCAGCGATGCACCAAGACTATACCGATGGGTTCGTGTTTGATGAGCGCGACTCCTGGCCCTCGGAGTCACAAAGCGGCGAAGTTATTGTTAAGCGACTTTTGCGGGTGAAAGGGGACACTATGGGCCTCTAGAGCATCCCCAGATTGTTTTCAACTGTGGTTACTTTCCCCACAGTGTTATGCAGCAGGCTCGTACTCATCGTGTGGGTGTATCATTTAATGTTCAGTCTTTTAAGTACACAGGCAACCAATTTATTGATGTACTAGAAGGTAAGAAAGACATAGAAGATGTTTTTTACCTACGCTCTGTTGGTTATTACACTGATAGACAAGGCAAAAAATACCATTATTTACCAGAGCAACGAGCAGCAGATTTGGAGTGGTGTCTAGAAGCAGCTAAACGATATCAAGCTGATTTTGAGGGTGGAATGTCTGAAGAACACGCAAGAGGTAAAGTACCATAATCACATTTTGGGGCAATTTCTGAATCCTGACTCCTGAGTTCTGAATTTTTCTTATAAAAAATTTGTAAAATGCTTTCATGCGTCGAGACTCAATATTTTACAAGCTATTTCAACAGTCTCCCACTTTGCTGTTTAGACTAGTGGCAAATCCTCCAAATAATGCAGATAGTTATCGTTTTGATTCAGTGGCTGTCAAAGAACCAAAATTTGAAATTGATGGGGTATTTCTACCACCTGAAAGCGATGGTGCTGGAGTGGTATATTTTTGCGAGGTGCAGTTCCAGAAAGATGAACAACTTTATGAGAGAGTATGGGCTGAATCTTCGTTATATTTCTACCGCAACCGTGCCAGATTTAGCGACTGGCAAGCAGTGATAATTTACCCGTCGAGCAGTATCGAACAAAGTGAAGCAGTACGGTCTTGGGGTCCCCCCAAGTGGAGTAACTGCTGAACCCGAAGGGCGATATTCATCCTCATCGCTCATTGCTAAACGGTGGACAAGTACATCGGGTGTATTTAGATGAATTAGGGGATATTCGTCAATTACCTATATTGGCGCTGATGGTATTAACTACAGTGGATGAAGAACAAGCTCCAGAAGAAGCAAGGTATTTGTTAACAAGAACCACTCAAGAAGTGCTATCACCATTGAGTCGCGCCATAATTGAATTAATAACAACGATTATGGTGTACAGATTTGAACAATTAACTCAAGCGGAGGTAGAGTCTATGTTAGGAATTACGCTTAAGGAAACGCGAGTTTACCGAGAAATTAAAGAGGAAGGACGTGAGGAAGGACGGGAGGAAGCAACAGCTAATCTTATTCTCCGGCAATTGACTAAGCGATTTGGGGAACTTTCTGAGGAAATACGCTCCTCAATTTCTGATTTACCTTTGCCTGTTCTGGAAGATTTGAGTGAAGCACTGTTAGATTTTACTAGTTTGGCCGATTTACAGGTTTGGCTAGAAGCGCGATGAAGCTTTAGACTATCTCATATAAACATTTGCAGGACGATGCATATTCAAAAAGTTCTATGCACTCAAAGAACCTAGTACCAATTTAGATTTAGTGATATAATGAAAGATTGTTAATTTTTTGAATTTAGCCCATCATGACAGCAACGGGTAAGGCAACCCAATTCGAGTACAAAGCACTGCACAAGCCTAACCAGCTTATTTATGGTCTAGGTCAGACGGCAGTGATTACAGGATGGACAGTAAAGCAGGCGATCGCTAAACACTTGCAACCGCAAGAGTATGCTGTAATCGGGCAACTATACTCGCCCACAAGGGGGATAAACTTACTGATTCGCAATTTGCTATTTAATCCCCACGTCCGCTTTTTGGTTGTTCTCAATGCTACAAGGGAAGATAATAACGCGGGTGCGTGTCAGTGCTTGCTGGACTTTTTCCGTAATGGCTTTGAAGAAGGTGTGTGTGATACTGGGTTGCGTTCCTGGGTAATTCGCTCCCCTATCCCTGGATATATTGATCTTGAAGTGGAAGCTAGTGATTTAGAACACCTGCGACATTCTGTAGATTGCAAAGAAGTCAAATCAATTGTTGAGGCAGTTAGTCTAGTTAAATCTTATGCCCAATTAGAAGCACTTTCTCCTTGGGGTTCGCGGTTAGAATTTCCTATGTCTCTCGTTGAGGCAAGTGTTTTACCAGGCTCGCGTTACGGACACCGAATAGAAGGTAAGACTATAGCCGAAACTTGGGTAAAAATCATTCATCGCATTAAGACAACAGGAACAATTAGACCAACTGGCTATGATGGGCAATGGCAAGAATTAATTGATTTAATGGCAATTATTACTGATGAGCCTGTTGACTTTTATTTTCCCAATCCGAATTATTTGCCAATTGATCGCCCTTTTCTTAAAGAATACGTTTCGCAGATTTTAGATGATGCACCTTATAGGGAAGGGTTGAAATATACTTATGGTCAACGTTTACGTTCCTGGTTTGAGCGCGATCAAATTGACCAGGTAATTCAGAAGTTAATTGGAGAAATTGATGCTGCTAGTGCAGTGATGAATTTATGGGATGTAAAAGACCATGAAAAAGGTGGTAGTCCTTGTCTGAATCACATTTGGTTGAGAGTGGTTGATAATGAATTATCATTAACTGCAACTCTTAGAAGTAATGATATGTTTGCTGCATGGCCTGCAAATGCAATGGGATTGAGGGCTTTGCAACAACATATTAGGGATGAAATTGCTCAACGTTCTGAGTATGACTTGAAAATGGGGCCACTCATAACTATTAGTCAGTCTGCTCATATATATGATGATACCTGGGACAATGCAGAGAGGCTAATTACAAATCAATACGCTGCAATTTTGAATCAGCGTAGCTATTATGACCCCTCCGGCAATTTCCTGATTGAGGTTGATGGCAAAGAGATAGTCGTTACCCACACAACCCCTGGTAGTGGTGAGGTGATTAAGTCTTATCGTGGAAAAAACCCCCTCAGCCTACTAAGAGAGATTTGTGCTACCTCTCCAGCAATTCAGCCTGAACATACTGGTTATTTAGGTATAGAACTACAAAAGGCTAGCAACTGTATTAAAAGTGACAAGACTTATATTCAGGATCAGTAAATTAAAAAACTGTAATTCATATATAAATAACTAGCAATCCTAGTGTGAATATCGGCGTGCTAAATGTATAAATTAATTTGCAACACGCCACAATATAACTTAAAATACGTGGGATCAAAGTAGTCTTTTCATCAAGACAGTCAGAGCGTCCTATATACGAAACAGGTAAAAAATATCAAGATTTCCACGCGGCATTCCCACTGTTATTGCTGAAATACAGTTTTACGATCATGAAGATGCTTTGAATCAGCTTAAAAACATTTTGGCGAAGTGGAACCCAGAGCATCCACAGTTTCCGTTGTCAGCAAGGCAGTAAAATAAAGTTTGAAATTGACAGATTATGCAAGATATTTCTCCAATCGACGAACGTCATCAAAGACCAACATGGGATGAATACTTCCTCATGTTGGCTAAACTTGCAGCAACTCGCTCAACATGTTTAGCTTTTCCCGTGGGTGCTGTGATTGTGAAAAACAAGCAGGTGGTGGCAACAGGTTACAATGGCTCACCATCGGGTTCAGCACATTGTACGACTCAAGGATACTGTTATCCAGGGCTAAGTAGCTGTGATGCTAGTAAAACTTTACCCTCAAGGGCTGTACACGCGGAAGCAAATGCGATCGCACAAGCAGCAAAGCATGGGACTTCTACAGATGGTGCAAGTATTTATGTCACTCTAGAACCTTGTCTGTCTTGTTTGAAATTAATTATCTCCGCAGGAATTAAGGAAGTGTTTTATGAAACTTCTTTCAATAGCGGCGAGAAAGCATTAGTGAGAGATTCTTTTGTGAATGAAGGTCTAGTCACTCTCAAGCAAGTTCAGCTTTCTGAAGCTACAGCAAAAAGAGCAGCTTTGTTCCTACTATCTTCTACATGTGTTGTCAGTTTTGACATCGTCACCAAATAGTAGAAATTCCACCAGGAGAAATTATTTGAATCCATTTTTGCATTTTTATTGCAGGACGCAAAGTTTCTAAAAACCTTTCTTTGCGCCTTTGCGTGAAACTATACTTATCCTCCTTCCCACGACTTATTACAGAGATGTCTATCCTTTAACCCGATCGCATTTCTGGCAAAAGATCCTTAAAGCTAATTGTCAGGAACTCTTCTGCATTTTATCCACTGAATAATATGATTTTCATGAAACACCAGGATCGTCAGCAGTTTTAATCTCTTTCAAAATTCGTTCGACTTGGTTAACTTTTTCCCCTCTATTCTGTTCTTTGAAGATATTTAAAGCTTTTTCTAAAGAAGATAGCGCCTCGTCTTTTTTATTTGTTTGCCACAATGCCAGTGCAAAATTAGTCAGCCCCTCGCCATAATTAGGATTAATTTCTAGAGCTTTTTTATATTCAGTAATGGCTTCTTCCCAGCGACTTTGGCTAGCGTAAACAATACCGATCGCATTGTAAGCTAGGGCATATTTTGGCTGGAAGCGAATGGCTTCGCGATAAGAGCTAATTGCTTCTTCTGGTTTCTTTTGCCGAAAAAGTACATTTCCCAGTTGAAAGTGTCCGAAGGCGTCTTCTGGGAATTGTTTAATTAATTTGCGTAAATTTTCCTCTGCACCTGTCAAGTCTCCCTGATTAAATAAGGTATTGGCTTGTTGCAGGAGCTGCGATCGCTCTGATGGCCCTGTGTCTGAAAACTGTGCTAGTTTTTGTGGTTGTCTCTCAACAGACTGTTCAGGCGAATCCAAAGAAACTTTGGCAGTCACCGCTAACACTAATGGTGATAGACCAATTACAGTTATGATACTCAGCATCATGCCGCTAAAAGATTGAACAAATGCTGATTTGAGTTTGCGCTTCACCTTCATGGTCCTAAGTGCCTCAATAATGTTCTAATCTTTATGATAAATTGGCGTGCGTTAGCGCGTAATGCATCACAAGACAGACGGTAAGGGCAGCAAATATATGCGCCCCTACTAAGCTCATTTGGAATTATTTACGCGCCTTCCCGCAATTTATCCAACACGCTTCTATCTTCCAATGTCGAAGTATCCCCAGATACCTCTTGACCCGCAGCTAGATTCCGCAGCAAGCGCCGCATAATCTTACCCGATCGCGTTTTGGGCAAAGCGTCTGTAAAGCGGATTTCTCCCGGACGTGCGATCGCACCTATTTCTTTGACAACGTGCTGTTTGAGTTCTTTACTCAGTTCCTCACTTCCTTGATAAGTACCTTCTAAAGTTACAAAAGCAACTACTTCTTCGCCCTTAAGTTCATCTGGCTTACCCACTACCGCTGCTTCTGCAACCGCTGGATGAGAAACTAAGGCTGATTCTACTTCCATTGTACCGAGACGGTGTCCTGATACATTCAGTACGTCATCCACACGACCCATTACCCAGAAGTAGCCATCTTCATCTTGTCTCGCGCCATCACCAGCAAAATAAGTGTAGTTACCATCTTTGGGTGGGATGTGTTCCCAGTAGGTGCGGCGGAAGCGTTCTGGATCGCCGTAGACTGTCCGCATCATTCCTGGCCAAGGATGGCGCACCGCCAGATAACCGCCTTCGTTATTGGGTACGGTATTTCCTTCCAAATCCACGACATCTGCAATAATTCCTGGGAAGGGAAGAGTTGCGGAACCGGGTTTGGTGGGAATTGCTCCTGGTAGCGGTGTAATCATGATACCGCCGGTTTCTGTTTGCCACCAGGTATCAACAATTGGACAGCGATCGCCACCAATTACTTTGTGATACCACATCCAAGCTTCTGGGTTAATTGGTTCGCCAACGCTTCCCAGCAAACGCAACGAAGACAAGTTTCGCGCATTTGGATGTTGTTCACCCATCTTAATAAATGCCCGAATTGCCGTAGGTGCAGTATAAAAAACATTAACGCCGTATTTTTCAATTACATCCCAGAAACAGCCAGGATTAGAAGCACGGGGCGCACCTTCATACATAACCGTGGTTGCACCGTTGGAAAGGGGGCCGTAAACAATGTAGCTGTGTCCAGTAATCCAACCTACATCAGCGGTACACCAATATACATCTGTGTCTTGCAGGTCGAATATCCACTTGGTGGTTATATGGGTATACAAATTATAACCAGCAGTTGTATGCACTACACCCTTCGGTTTGCCCGTGCTGCCAGAAGTGTAGAGGACAAACAGCATATCTTCGCTGTCCATCGGTTCGGCGGGACAATCTGCTGATACACCTTTTTGTAAATCATGCCACCAATGATCGCGTCCACCCAACTGCATATAAGTTTCCTGTCCAGTGCGCTTGACAACTAGGACATTTTCAACACTGGGAACAGCGCCATCAGCTAAGGCTTTATCTACCTGTTCCTTGAGAGGAACGATCGCATCTTTGCGCCAACCACCATCAGCCGTGATTACCAGTTTAGCTTTGGCATCAATTAAGCGATCGCGCAAAGCTTCAGCACTAAAACCACCAAATACTACGCCGTGGGGTGCGCCAATTCTGGCACAGGCTAACATCGCGATCGCAGCTTCAGGAATCATCGGCATATAAATACCAACGCGATCGCCTTTTTGTACACCCAGTTGCTTCAAAACATTGGCAAACTGGCAAACTTCCCGGTGCAGTTGGGCATAAGTGAGGGTACGCGAATCCCCTGGTTCTCCTTCCCAAATCAGTGCTGCTTTATTTTTGCGCCAAGTAGTGAGATGTCTGTCAAGGCAGTTGTAAGAAATATTAATCTTACCACCAACAAACCATTTAGCAAAAGGCGGTTGCCAGTCTAATACTGTATCCCATTTTTGGAACCATTCTAATTCTGTTCCAGCCAAATCTGCCCAAAATTGCTGTGGATCTGCTTTGGCTTTAGCATAGAGACGCTGATAGTCTTCCAGGCTCTTGATATGGGCGTTTTGTGAAAATTCCGAGGCAGGATAAAAGAGGCGGTTCTCTTGTAGGATTGATTCTATAGTTGGTTGAGACATGGTTATGAATCCGATTTGTGGTGTTACAAAAATAATACGGGAAGTGTGAAAGCCACAATGAACTATATTCTTAACGGAGATTTGTGCAAAAGTGCTTAGAGTTTCGTTAAGATGCGTGAATGTTAAAGATGTTGCAAGATGTAAATATAGTGCTTCTTAGTTGAGTCCTTTCCTACCTCTCCCTAAGCCTCTCCTAAGTGTAGTGAGGTCAGAGTATATTGTATAGAAACGAGAAGCGCTATAGTCTTCACAAACAACGCCTGAAACTATGACACTCACTGTTGAAGCTAGCAGCCTATCTCTCAACGATGTTCATCGTCTTCTTAAATTAGAAGAACTTTCCAATGGTTCATTTACAGATTTATTAAATCTAGAACCACTCTCAGAATTTGAACAGCAAGATTTATTGCGAATTAGAAATGACTTCCGTCGTTACTTAAATGCAGGTAAAATTTCTGAAGGTTTAGTTAAATTCTTAACAATTGCACCTTTAATGCGGTTAGCAGGGTTTTACGATGTGCCAATTCGGTTGACAATGGAAGATAGCATTGCGATCGCAGTCGAAGATGAAGACAAAAGAATTACCGGACGGATGGATATTTTAGCAATCAACAATCCTCAAAGTAATATTGCACCGCCATTTTGGGTTGTAGTGATTGAAACGAAAAACAGTGCGATCAATGTAATTGAGGGTTTGCCTCAATTACTAACTTATGCTTTTAAGAGTTTAGAGCAGCAGTCATCAGTTTGGGGTTTGGTAACTAACGGACAGCTTTATCAATTTGTTTATTTAAGACGTGAAGATCAGCCAATTTATCAGTTAATGCCATTATTAAATCTGACTGAATCTCCCGGTGCAATTAAGTTGTTACAAGTTCTTAAAAGCATCTGCAAGTTACCGAATTTTCAGTAAAATGAACGTATAATTGCGGGGCGATCGCTGATGTCTGAACCTGCTACTTTAGAAATCATCTCCGATCGTGTTTTAGAGGACGAAGTTATTTTTCCTCCTGGCGATATACTGAGTGATGAACCACCCTTCGAAAGTGACCTGCACCGTGACCAAATAGATTTGCTGATTCGCATCCTCAAATTGTGGTGGCGAGAACGACAAGATTTCTATGCTTCTGGGAATTTGACGATTTACTACAGTCCTAACCAGAAAAAATCAGAAAACTTCCGTGGCCTAGACTTTTTTGTAGTTTTGGCACCCCAGAAAAAAGACCGTAAGAGTTGGGTAGTTTGGCAAGAAGACGGCAAATATCCCAATCTGATTGTGGAAATTTTGTCAAGTTCAACGGCAGCAGTTGATAAAGGTTTAAAAAAACAAGTTTATCAGGATACCTTCAGTACACCAGATTATTGCTGGTTTGATCCTGCAACAATGGAACTTCAAGGATTTCATTTAGTTGATGGGAAGTATCAAGAAATTCAACTTACCACTGATGGACGTTTGTGGAGCCAGCAGTTAGAACTTTATTTGGGAGTTTATGAAGGTAAATTAAGATTCTTCACTACTGAAAATCAATTGATACTATCATCTGAAGAATTGGCTGAACAAGAGCGTTTACGTGCCGAACAGGCAGAAGAACGAGTCCAACAGGCAGAAGAACGCGCCCAACAGGCAGAGCAAGAAATTGCTCGACTACGGAGGTTTTGCGTATACAGGGCATCGACCTAGAAAATATTTAATGACATCAGGAAATTGAAAAGACATTTTCAAGTTAAAATTTAGTTAAAACTGTCTGTGTGAAAAAAGCGTTATCTTCTGAAAGTAGGGCATCGTTTGCAAGCAAAAGAGATTAAGGATAAGCTAAAGTACCTTATCGAGCAAGCATCCTCGATAGATCCTAATTTAGCGAGAAGATTAGATGAAATTAATCGTTGGGTAAAGAATATCAAGCCAGGTTCCTTGACTGCAAAACCCTTTGTCATTGCCTTTCTACTAGAGGTGATTACAGATTCTACAATTTGGCTGCTAATCAAATCCTTACCTTCAGAAGAAGAACAAAAAGCAAAGTTCGAGCTGATGACGCCGATTGAGAGATATTGGTATGGTTATCTCTTTCCTAGATGGATCAATGCAAGTGACTCCAAGTTTTATATTTGGAAACAAAAATTGATGGCAGGCGAATTTAATCAGGTTGATGATGATATCATTAAATCAATAGCCCAAGATGTTGTGAGTCGAGAAGGTAGTTTTTGGCAGCGTTATATCGCCGACCTATCGATGGCAACAGACCTAATTGTTAGTAATCGTAACAACCAACCACTGTGCATTCAAGTTACCAGTGTCTGTGAAGAACTTAATTACCAAAAGTATCAAGCTTGGCAAAATACACTGCGATCGTGGGAAATCGAGAGAGGGCTGTTCTTGAGTTACAATCCCAAGGACGCTAATTTTGTTAACCAGTTAGTCAACGTGGCCCTGTATAACAGTGATTACCTTTCTGGTGGCAAATATTTAAAATTTTCGTGAACTTTCAGAAATTTGGTATTTCAGATTTGTGTTCTAGCCTACATACTTACCTGCTATTACAGCTTTTATGGCTAACAAAAGAGAAACTCACTGCAACAATCAAGTAGATACATTTGCTGAAGCTTTAGCAACAGCGCGACAAATGCAGCAAAACTGGCTAACTTATGGGGTTGATTTTGTCAATTTTTACGTTGAAGATGTAGATGGAGACTGGCTAGAAACGTGGGGACATGACGAAATATTAGGTAATTCTCGATTAGATACTATTAAAGAGTTTTTGGTGAGTAATGATAGTGTAGCTGTTAGGGTAAGACAGCATTTAGGAGAGCGATCGCTATTTGATTTTGCAGTAAACTTAGAAGAATCTTGGAGAACTTCTGAAACCAATAACAGGTTATCTGCTGTGAAAAATCTGTTAGCTGGTGAAGGAAATAGTGTTGATACAGACGATATTAGGTTAGTGGATTTAGTAAATAGTCTGCTGGTAAAGTTGGCAGAAATTTTGTGAAATTTGGAATTGCATATTGGTAAAGGAAATTTTGAACTCAAAGGTTTTCATGTTTTATTTTGGTTGCGATTAGGTGGCATATAGGCGATCACTTTTTCAGATAAGCTTTAATAATCTTTGAGATGTGCAATCTTTATCACTGTTAGTAGTAAGGGTTGATCGTGAATCTGGTAAATAATGCGGTATTCACCCAAATGAACCTTATACAGCCGTTCGGTATCCTTCAAGGGGTGAGCATCTTCTGGATATGGATTTAATGCTAGTTCTTCTAACTTTTGTGCTAGTCGTTGCTGCACCTCTAAGTCCAACTCTGCAATTCTCTGCACAGCCGAAGGTGCTAATGTTACTTGGTAGCTCATATCCCTAGCTCCCTTTTAATGTCTTCAAAGGGTGTTGTCCCCAGCCCTGCAATTTCCTCTAGTACCTTATAAGCATCTCTTACATCAGCCTCATCTAACCTTGCTTCAATTAGCTCATTCATCTGCTCTGTTGAGGTAATTTCAATCCCTGGTTCTTCTCTAAGTTTGTCCGTTAACGCATGAAAAGCTTCTTGATCGTCTCGATGTTTCAACACATAAGCTCTTAACTCTTGTTTGGTCATCCCTTGAAAATTTGCCTTAGTCATAAATATCTCACTTTCCCATTTGGCAATATTTCTACTTCAAAGCTTTGTCCAGCCAGAATGTAAATGCGTTGGTATAAGCTTTCAGATCCAGCAAGGCAAAAACTTCGAGACTGGATTGGAGGTATAAATTATGGTGATTTCCAAAAGTTAGTAAATCTAATATTGAACAAGCTCGATTTACAAAGCTTCGAGTCAAATCGGCTATGTAGTCGCAGGGACTTTTGGGCTAATTACAGTAACCGCTTTGAACGGCTTCGGATCTTGTTACCTAAAACATCACAAATTGCCATAGGGTATCAAATCCAAGGTGATGTTAATCTACTAGAGGATGATGGTAGCGACGCGACAGAAGTCTGTATATTCGATTTTGGTGAGTGGTTTGTAGTCGAATTCTTTCGTGGAAGAGGTAGTGAGACGCGCTTGCTTCCTAAAAATTCCAGAAATCAGCAAATCCTTTTTGGTGAATCAACACTTTCAGTCAAGCGGATTCGCTGTCTGGGTGGCGATAAGCACGATCATGTTTATCTTTGGCAGGAATTTTCCCCCACTTGGCTTAAAAATCATGGAATTCTGCCTAATCCAAATACCCAGTCTTCCAGAAAGCCTACAGCAGATCAATTGCGAAGGCGAGAACACAGGCTTGATTCGTGGCAAAGAGAAATTGAATATCTGGAACGGGAAGCTAGAGTCTCTGCATAGTGTAGCTGTTAGGGTAAGACAGCATTTAGGAGAGCGATCGCTATTTGATTTTGCAGTAAACTTAGAAGAATCTTGGAGAATTTCTGAAACCAATGACAGGTTATCTGCTGTCAGAAATCTGTTAGCTTGTGAAGGAAATAGTGTTGATGCAGATAGTATCAGGTTTTTAGATTTAGCAAATATCCTGCTGGTAAAGTTGACAGAGATTTTGTGAAATTTTTAGTTGCCTAGTGATAGATTAAATTGCTCTTAGCGGTTTCTTAGGATAACGCTAATTCGTAATTGGCAATTAAAGAATTCAATTACAAATTACGAATTACGTTAGCGCAGCGTAAAGCCTTCTCTACGAGACGCTACGCGTAGCTTGCTTCCCCGCAGGGGTACGCTTAGAGCGAGTCTATGTTCGCTTTTAGCGTCTCGTAGAGAGCGTCATTACGAATTACACTTCGGCGGGTTGATATTCTTGTTGTCTTTCCACAAAAGTCTGCACACGAGTGCGGTAGTTTCTCACTGTCTCATCTACCCATTCGCGATCGTTGCTATTTGCATACAAATGCACCAGTGGTTCGCTGGCATCTGGTAAAACTAACAGCCAACTGTCATCATAGGGTTGACAAATTTTTACTCCATCGATGAGTTCTAAATTTTGAGCTGGGTGAGTTTCCACTAAGTAACGCATCAAAGCACCCTTAGCTGTCCACGGGCAACGGACTGTATAACTTTTGTGAATTACACGGGGCAATTCTGACCGCGCAGCAGCAAGCGATCGCTCCTGTATAGTCAACATCTCAATTATCTTCGCAATGCAGAACATGGAATCAAATCCCGGATGCAGTTGCGGGAAAATAAAACCAGTCTCTCCACTACCTCCCAATACCACATTCGGGTTTTTCTGACAAGCTTCCATTAAAGCTGTAGGGTTGGCTTTGGTACGAATCACTCTGCCATCATGGCGACGGGCAACTTGTTCAATAGCACTGGAAGCATGAACTGGAACTACTACCGTTCCTCTGGGGTTAGCCGTTAAGATCATGTCTACCATCAGTGCTGTTAAAGTTTCCCCACGAATTGGGTAGCCTGATTCATCAACTAAAATCAGTTGTTCTCCATTAGCGGATACTTGCACACCAAAGTTAGCTTTCAATGCCTCCACTACATGACCTAACTGAGTCAGCAATCCTTCGCGATCGGTGATTGACATCGCCGTTTTATTGACACTGGCATTCAGTACGACTGCATCAGCACCAAATTTATCCAACATTTGGGGTAAAACTGCCCCGGATACAGCATAAACATAGTCAATCACCACTTTTGCGCGACTGTTGCGGAGTGTATGAACATGCAATAGTTTCTCAAAAGCAGTGCAGTAGCGATCCATGACTTGGCTAGGATAAGATACATCGCCAATTTCATGAATTAGCGCCCGCCGCATATCCTCCTTAAAGTAAGCCCCTTCAATTTTCTTTTCCAGGGCTTTGGTGATATTAATGCCCTTAGCATCCATGAATTCAATCAGAATGTAGTCAGGGCGATCGGGGTGTACCCGCACATGGATACCACCAGCTACCGACATTGTGGGTATAACCGTGCGGGCAATGGGAATAGCTGTTGCATCGAGGTTTTGAATATCAATACCTACTGACATCAAACCAGCAATAAGCGATCGCGTCACCATCCGAGAGACATTACGCTGGTCACGGGAAACCGTTACCTTAGAACCAGGTTTTAAAGTAGAACCGTAAGCGGCTCCCAATTTCACGGCGAATTCTGGGGTGATGTCGATATTAGCTAATCCTTGCACACCACGTTGCCCAAATAAATTTCGTTGGGCGGTGTTTCCCCAAATCAAGTTAATATTTAAAACTGCCCCTGACTCAATCTTTTTACTGGGCCAAACACGCACGCCAGGGCTAATTTGGGCTTCTTCTCCCACCGTGGAAAGCGAACCCACAACAGCAGCTTCTAATACATGGGCGCGGCGGTCTACACGAGCACCACGGGAAATTACACAGGCAGAAAGATGTGCTTCATCGCCAATGAATGCGCCATTCCACACTATGGGACGTTTGAGATTAGCATCAGCGCCAATAGTGACATTATCACCTATTACAGTTCCCGCCTCAATCTGGACTCTTGGCCCAATGCGGCAATTGTCACCAATCACCGCTGGGGTTTCAATCACAGCCGTCTGGTCGATGTAAGTATTTTGACCCACCCATAACTCATGGGAAACTTCTTTGTAGGCAAAATCTAGTTGCACTTTCCGATCTAACGCGTCATACTGAGCCTCACGATAAGCATCTAAGTGACCAACATCACACCAGTAACCTTGAGCAATGTAACCATACATTGGCTCATCTTTTGCAAGTAGCAAAGGGAATAAGTCTTTGGAAAAGTCGCATTCAATGTTTGCTGGCAGATATTCTAAAACTTCTGGTTCGAGAATGTAAGTACCAGTGTTGACAGTATCGGAAAAAATTTCACTACTAGAGGGTTTTTCTAAAAATCGCCGAATCCGTGCTTCCTCATCGGTAATTACCACTCCAAATTCAATCGGATTGGGAACCCTGGTCAAAATCAAAGTAGCTTTTGACTTATTTTGTTTGTGAAATGCGATCGCTGCCGTTAGGTCGAAATCTGTTATGCTATCACCGCTAATGACTAAAAAAGTTTCATCAAGGAGTTCAGCAATGTTTTTCACACAGCCTGCTGTACCCAAAGGCTGATCTTCTTCGACGGCATAAGTCATTTGAACGCCAAAATCGCTGCCATCTTGAAAATAGTCTCGCAAGACATCAGGTAAATAATGCAATGTCGCAATAACTTCTGTAATTTGATGTCGTTTGAGGAGATTGATAATATGTTCGGCAATTGGTCGATTTAGAATAGGCACCATCGGTTTGGGCAGATCGCAAGTTAACGGGCGAAGTCGGGTTCCCGAACCGCCTGCCATTAGTACTGCACGCATAAATCCTCCTTAGCTATCTACAGCCTTTGCTGCTTGAAAACGTGTCAGATATATTTTCTTCTTCTTTCTCTAGTCTCCTATGGATATCGATATTTGAGGAACTTCCACAAGATGCAGATTGGGCATGGGGTACAAGAGGCAGAGGGGCGGGGTGCGGGGGGCAGGGGGAAACTTTTCTCCCTTGCTCCCTGCTCCCCTGCCCCCTACTCCCCATTCCCCATCTTATTGACAATGATAAAGTTCATATTCGTAGCCGTCTACGCTTGGCAAAGATTGACTATCAGATATAAGGCATGTTTTGACGGCTTCTGCTACGGGTGCGTGAAAGTTTACCAGCCACAAGTCAAAAGGTCGTGGTAACTTCTTTAAAGTATTTTCTAGAGCAATGGTGGAAGTATTCGGGTCTTGGGCTTGATGGGCAAGGAGAAACAGAGGATTTTTGAGTGAATTGGCAAGTTTAATCTCCCTAGCTACGCCCATCATTTCCCCAGTGTGTACATAAGTTTTGTGGGTGGTGGCAATCAGTACTGGTGTTGGGGATATTTGTTGGATTAGTTGCACAAAAAGGTCAGGGCGATAATATTTTTGATAGCCGAGATTGCAGATTACTGTAACTGCACTGAAAAATCCCATTAACCAAATTAACATCACGGCTTTTTTCCCATTTATTCCCCATCTGCCTATGCTTTTTATCTCATTTTTCTCTTGTTCTCTTCCCATCAATTCGTTGGGAGGATGCCAACAAACTGCAAGACTTGCCCCAAGTAAAACAACGATCGCGGGAAAGTAAACAAAGTTATAACGAGCACCCCTGGTGAGGTCAATCCCCAAAAAGTACGTAAAGATAAAGAATAAAGCGATCGCGCTGATTACGACTCCTATAAACACCTGAATCATAATCCGGTTTTCTGGGTGCTTTAATTGAATCTTGATTCCACGCAGCAAAATTGGTACTGCCCAAATAAAGAAAATCAGCATCACCACTCCAGAAGGAATCACAACCAATAGCTGTGAAGATTCAACTGGTAACAGGCAAATCATTGCAATCAATGTTCCTAAAGCCTGAAAAATTGGGCTTAACCAATCTAGTCCAACGCGCGAACCTCGAATCCATTCGGTCAAAAGACCACGATTTCTATTCTCTAAAAAGATTGGTAGCCAAATTAAACCCGCCACAAAAGTACCTGTAGCAACAGCATAGATGCGCCGCCAGGAAGGAGAGAAAAAGAGAGAAAATTTGCTGTTAGTCTGCAATTGAAGCCAAGCAAGAAAAATCAAAACTACGGCTTCTGTGCAGAGGGTGAGGGTGAAAAAGTAATGAGTAGCAACACCTAAAGCATTAATTCCTACCCATAAAAGTGCTATCCAGATGGGTAAAGGTGTGCGGTTTTGAATATGACGTGTGGCAATTACTAAGCAGGTGAGGGAAGCAGTTACCCATAAGATTGCCAAAGTGTAATGACGCGCTTCTTGTGCTAAAAATACACCGTAGGGTGATATTGCCATCATGGCAGCAGTTAAGTGTCCCACTAATGACGAACGAAACGCTACCTTACCTAATACGTAAACACATGGAATGGAGGCAGCACCGATGAGGGCTGGTAGCAATCGCGCCCCAAACAGCGATACTAATCCTCCGTCGCTGGGAAATAATTTCATCCACAGGTAAGCCAGCACAAAATACAGTGGTGGATGGTTATCTTGTGTAACTAAGTTATGAATGACATCACCAACGGTAGCCACTGGGTTTGGTTGCAGTGGTTGCAATAGGATATCAGGTGCGATCGCTTGATCTAGGGGAACTGCTAAAAAAGTATTTCCCAAGCTAAACACTAAGGTGGAAAACTCATCAGTCCAAGGAGGCTTTGCAGTCAAGTTGGCTAGGCGCAAGCTGATGCCGATGATTAACCACATCAAGATCAGCAAAGGGTGAAGCCAGGAGGGAGGGAGGCGAGTCTGCCAATTATGCCAATACTTGTGTTGTGAGCCAGAGGTTGTATCTGCTAGAGACAGGAAATGAATAGCAGATGCAGGTAGCAACGAGATAATTTTTCTGTAAAAATAAAATGCACCTTGGAAAAAAACTCTCATTGCCGGGCCTCACACGAATGGATTTGTAGATTTGACGTATGAGATTTAAGTTCGTTTTAAAGTCTAAAAACAAAAATCAAAATCTCAAATCCCTCGTCGTGATTATTTTACATCGGTGACCCGCCAGCTAAGTTTCAAGTTAATCCAGAAATTCCAGATGGTAGCGACTGCGATCGCTATCAACTTAGCTAAATACTCATTTATCCCCAAGACATTATAGAGAAAGTTAATTATTAGAGCTTGTAATATAACTCCTGCCAAACAGATCGCACTAAACTTCAAGAATCGCTTCAAACGTTGATGCGGATCGCGTTGCCCCTGAGAAATATCACCAAAAGTCCATAAATCATTCCATAGGAAATTATTTATGATTGCCACTCCGGCCGAAAGAATCGTACTGCGAGTTAAACCTAAATGAATCACAGTACGCAGTAAGTGAAACACCGTTAAATCTACAAACACACCACTCAAGCCAACAAATCCAAAACGGACGAATCGACCAACTGGAAAATTGACTTTTCTACTCAATCGTCCTACTCGCCCTGTGGAAAGCCGCAACCGTACTAAGTGGTGGATGTAATCTATATATTGTTTCCACGTAACTTTACTCTCACCCTCTTTGCGTTCGCAAAATACATACCCAACTTCTGCAACTTGGTCTACTTTTCCGCGCCCGATTACTTCTAGGAGAATTTTGTATCCGACTGGATTGAGTGTTGCATTGGCGATCGCATTCCGGCGCACCATAAAATAACCACTCATGGGGTCCGAAACTCTGCCCAGTACCCCAGGTAAAATTACCAAGCCTAACAACTGAGCACCACGAGACAATAAACGCCTAACAACACTCCAGCTACTAACACCGCCTCCTTCGACATGACGGCTGGCTACTGCCAAATCTGCTCCCTGCTTAACACTACGTAACAGTTGCATCAGCACCTCTGGTGGATGCTGCAAATCTCCATCAATCACCCCCAACACATTCCCCCTAGCTACTTGCCACCCACGAATCACTGCTGAAGACAGCCCCCGTTCCTGTTGGCGTCGCATCACCCGTAACTGGGGGTATTCTGTCGTCAAGGATTCCGCTATCTCCCAAGTTCGGTCTGGACTATCATCATCTACCACTATCAGTTCATAGTTTCCTGGAATAGATTCATCCAGTAACTGACTCAATATGCTGACCACATTTTTGATGTTGTCACGCTCTTTATAAGTAGGTATTACTAGAGAAAGATAGTTAGATTCACTACTTGTACCCACACGGTTAGGGGGCAAATCTGAAATCTTTAGTGGGCCGGTTGGTACTGTTAACAGTGAGTTGGATGAGTTTGTCTTCATATTGAAAATTGCAGAACGAGGATGTGTAAAATCCGTAGAACATAGAGCCAAACATCTGCTGACTTTATTGACTGAACCTAGTTACTCAAAACTTGAGGAATACTTTTGTTACAGTTAACTGTTCTGAAAAGTTTAGTAATTCCTGCACCTCAATTCAAAATATTTTCCTAAACTTCATCTAAACTTTAAATTTAACCACTTATTTTCATGGTATCGGTCGACGTTTAGATAATTTTTTATACAAACAATTAATACTGTACCATTAAGTCAGCATATATACAGTTTATCAAGACTATATGAAGACTTTTTAGTATTAGTAAAGCTAATATACCAATCTAAAATCATTAATGAATGAGAAAATCGCTAAGTAAGTATACTGTAGCGAATACGACTAAATGCAAGATGTAGTATAGTGGTGAAATCACTATAATAGTTTATCAAAACATAGCTAAGACAACGGGAAAGCGGTCAAGATGTTGCTCTCGGAATATAAACATGAGGTGATTATCCCAATATTAAGAGTTTCTAGTGAGTTCATAACTTCAGTAGAAAAAATTACTGGTTCACCAAATCTTCAAATTGGTGGTAAACAAGAAAGTGGTGAGTACGAATCAAGAGCTAATTGCATTCTGAATCCTGAACTTTGACTTCGGAATTTTTCTTGAAACCAGACAAATATCAAGACAATTTAGTTACATAGCTATTTTCAAGTAAATAGACTCGCACTTTTGGAATACAAGACCTTGCGCCCCTACTGAGCAGATGTGGTTTAAATAAAAACTGCTGTAAATAGTAATAACTATCTGTTGACGGGAAGAGCAGCAAAGCAATTCAAAATTCAAAATATTCGCGTAGCGCCTGGTAGAGAAGAAATACAATCTTAGGCAGTATTTTGGCGATTGATCGTATGCAATTAAATGCATATTAGCTTATTAAAGTCAAGATTTTGCCGATTTTCCCAGAATTTATCAAAATTTAGTGACATATATAAAATTAAAGTTAACAAAATTTAATATATTAAAAAATAAGTATACTATTTAGCAGCCATTGGATTGTAAATCTCTCAAAAGAAACAGCATAAAATCCTCCAAGAGGGCATTGCAAACAAGGTGAAAATTTTGTTTGTTATTAATTTAATGCCTTTGTTTTATTGCTTGTATTGAGTAAATAAACATCTAAAATACAGGGTAGATCATGCATATTCCTGACGGATTTGTTTCTGTTCCAGTGGCAGGGGCTACTGGTTTAGCCAGTGTGGCAGCACTTTTTATTGCCTTCGAGCGATCGCAAGAGGCTTTTGGTATCCGTCGTGCTCCCATACTCGGACTAACCACCGCCTTCATTTTCGCCGCCCAGATGATCAATTTTCCTGTAGCAGGAGGTACCAGTGGCCACTTGTTGGGGGGAACCTTAGCGGCGATCGTTTTGGGCAGTCCTTGGGCAGGAACATTGTGTATCGCCACAGTTTTAATTATTCAAGCCGTGCTATTTGCTGATGGTGGCATTACAGCCTTAGGAGCAAACATTTTTAACATGGCAGTGGTTGGTGTTTGGGTAGGCTGGGTTTTAACCCAAACCTTGCAGCGACTGTTTGGCGGGTCTAGAGGACGCTTACCTTTGGCTGCTGGTATTGCAGCTGGCGTTAGTGTAGTCGTAGCTGCTATAGCTTGTGCTATTGAGTTAGCCCTTTCAGGAACTGCACCCGTAGCCATAGTTTTACCAGCTATGACTGGTGTGCACATTCTAATTGGCATTGGCGAAGGTCTGATTACCGGGGGTGTGCTGACTTATCTGGCCACAGCCAGACCAGATTTGTTACCAGGGGAACAGCAGGAGTTTCGCGGTTGGTCAGTGCCTGTTGTCACCATTTTCTTGATTGCAGGAGTGCTATCACTCTTTGCCTCAGCATGGCCTGATGGTTTGGAGAAAGTCGCCGAAAACACGGGCTTCATCGACTTAGCCAGTAAAGTGCGGATAATTGTGCCGACTCCCTTAGCTGACTATGGGATTGAAGGTTTGGGGGCAATTGGCACAAGTATCGCTGGACTGGTGGGATCTGCGGTTTGCTTTGCTGTAGCCTTTGGGATTGCCAAGGTGGTGAAACCGAAGAATGCTTAAACTTTCCTTGCCGCTACGTTTACAACTATCTCTAGTGATTGTGGTAGGAGCAGCTTTATTAAAGCATCATGCTTGGTATGGACTAAGTGTATATGGCGCGATCGCACTTTTATGGGCTTGCTTCTTGCGTGTACCAATTCGCCAATTAGGAGGATTACTCGGCACAGAATTGATTTTTTTGTCATTGCTAGCATTACCCCAAGGATGGGAGCGAGCTAGTTTTTTGTTAGTTCGTTCTCTGGTTTGTCTGGTTACCATGAATAGTTTTTTGTTAACCTTACCGCCCCACAGTTTCGGCATCGCCCTCAAAAGCTTACCCGTACCAGCACCTTTAAAGGAAAACTTGTTGTTAGCTGGGCAATATATGGAAATTTTGCTCTCAGAAGTGACGCGGATGCGTCGCAGTGCTGAATTACGCGGTTTGACTGGAACTGCGGGATGGCTGCGCTACGCCAGTGCTGCCATGATTGGAGCCTTGTATCTCCGCAGTCTAGACAGGGCAGAGCGAGTTTATGCAGCAATGGTAGCTCGTGGTTACAACGGACAATTGCCCATAGATTCTAGCCTCAGACCAAAAGAACGTTTTGCCCTATTAGTAGCTTGGGCGATCGCTACTGGTGTAACCCTAACTTCTTACAAATATTGAGTTTGTAAATTTTGAAATCTTTAACTTCTAACCCCCAACCATCAACCCATAACCCCCATGCAGCTGTAGTCGAGGTTAAAAACTTGGTGTATGCATATTCCCATCAAGAGCCAGTATTACAAGAAATATCTTTTACCTTGAACAAAGGCGATCGCGTGGCGTTGATGGGAGCAACTGGTTCTGGAAAAAGCACCTTGCTGGAGAACCTAATTGGCTTAAAACAACCGCAATCTGGGAAAATTACGATTAATGGCATCCCCGTAGAACCGAAAACTTTACCCCAAGTGCGTCGTCAAATTGGCTTTAGCTTCCAAGATGCCAACGACCAACTATTTATGCCGACCATCTTGGAAGATATTACCTTTGGGCCACGTAATTATGGAATGTCACCAGCAGAAGCTAGCGATCGCGCCCGACAGTTATTAGCTGATTTTGGTCTAGAAGCCTACGCCAATCGTTCTGCCCACGAACTATCTGGTGGACAAAGACGCCTAGCCGCCCTAGCCTCGATTTTAGCCCTAGAACCAACAATTCTAATTTTGGATGAGCCAACAAATGGTCTTGATCCAGCATGGCGGCGTCATTTGGCGCAAGTGTTGTTAAGGTTACCTGTGGAGGTGATATTAATTGCCTCTCATGACCTACATTGGCTAGGCAGAGTTACTCAACGGGCTTTGGTGCTATCAGGTGGTCGCATTCAAATAGACAGCAATATTCAGCCGCTTTTGCAAGATGGTGCTACTTTAGACCAGTTGGGTTTGCCAATAGATTGGTGATTCCAGATGAGGGGAGTGGGAAGTAGGGGAGGCAGGGGAGCAGGGAGCAGGGAGCAAGGGAGAAAACTTTTCCCCCTGCACCCCGCCCCTCTGCCTCTTGTGCCCAATGCCTTTTTTATTAGTAATATTGGATACTATATTCTCTGTTTTATTGCTGTTGGGGTGTTAATGTTTCTTTCACATAAATATACTGTTCTTGCTCCTGTTAGCCTAAGCATTGTTTTGTTCATTAATAGTTGCACTGAAAATAAAGTCTCCCAGTGCCAGCGACTGATTCGAGTTGTGAATGCCGGAACTTCTCTGATTGATCAAAATAAAGGAACGCAGGTGATAACCAGCATACAGTTATCTAAAGATTTAGAATTTGTGACTAAATCGATTAGAGAACTGAATTTAACAGATCCTAAGCTGAAAGAATTTCAAAGCGGTTTTGTCAAGATTTTTCAAAATCTTAGTCAAGCGATCGCTAAAGCAGGTAGGGCGCTTGGTGCGACCAAAACAGCACAAGCCTCGGCATCTGGTAGAGAAAAAATCCAAAAGGCGAGAGCCGAAATTGACTCAACATTAACAGCAGCAGCTACAACTATTGGCAAGCAGTCAGATACGTTAGTGAATGAAATGAACAAGTATTGTAGCCAGCCAGAATAATCTATCTGATGGAGGATTAGACATCTGATATATTCAAGCATCAATCAACATCCGCCAATCCGACCTCGATAGGGTGCATCCAGTTGTGGCTTAACAATGGGATGCCGCGCCTCTGAGGCACGAGATTCATTATACATTGTTAACTCCGGTGGTAGCCGTTGGAGCACTTCTCGGCACACTCATAACTTTTATCACTTCTTTTAGCAAAAATTTCCTGATATACACCAACTTTGTCTGTCAAAAGAAATATTGGTGCAAGTCAAATGAAATACCATGAGTGATATTAGTCTACTGATGGCGGGTGTGCTAGCAACAGCGCCAATCTCTGCGCTTAATTTACCAGAACAGCCTGTAATTCTGCCAGATAATCCGGTGCAGGAGTCAACACAGGAAAGTTTATCTCAAGTTGTCTCGCCTGCTGAAATTACACCGCCTGAATTTGTGCAGCCAGATGTAACCACCTCATCAGCTATAAAGAATAAGTACGGAAATATACTTAAAAAAAGTAGAGAAAAAATTCAATTCATAAATTCCCCTAACTTACTTAAATTAAAAGATACTCAAGCTGTAACAGAAGTTGCACAGAACCTGGAAAACACAGAAGAATTCTCTCTATCTCCCCATCCCCCAGACTCAGATAACCAAATGTCTCAAGTCACCTCAGTATCACAACTCCAGGACGTGCAACCCTCCGACTGGGCTTTTGATGCTTTGCAGTCTTTGATAGAACGCTATGGCTGCATTGCTGGATATGCTGATGGAACTTATCTGGGGAATAGTAGTATCAGCCGTTATGAATTTGCGGCTGGTTTAAACGCTTGTTTGGAGAAGATTAACGAAGCGATGCCTGCGGCGGGCTACGCCTACGCTAATAATAAAATTAATACTGTTAATAGTGAAGATTTAATCCTGCTACAAAAGTTGCAAGGCGAATTCAAAGCAGAATTACAGCAATTACAGCAGCGTGTTGAGGCTGTAGAAGAACGAACTAGTGAATTACAAGGCAATCGCTTCTCCACAACTACCAGATTATTTGGTCAAGCCATTTTTAGCGTTCAGGGAACCAATAGCCCTGATGTGGATTTATTTCCTAGAGATGGAGTACCTGAACGTCAGGGAAAAACCAATCTGACTTTCACAAGTAGCGCCCAGCTAACCTTAGCAACTTCATTTACAGGGCGAGATTTGCTGTTAACAGGGCTGTCTGCTGGTAATTTAGCTTCTAATGCATCCTTGCTATCTACCAATATGGGGCGGTTGGGGTTCGAGTCAAATACAGATAACAATCTAGTTATTAGTGACTTATCTTATCGATTTCTGGCCTCGGATAACTTGGGAATAGTCGTAGGTACGGCGGGAGTCAACCCCATCAACACCTTTCGCGGTATTAGCCCTTTAGAAGGTTCTAGCGATGGTGCAATTTCTCTATTTGGTCAGCGGAACCCGATTTTAAGTATTGGCAATGCCACTGGTGGTATCGGCTTTGATTGGCAGATTAGCGATCGCATCAGTTTGCAAGGCATTTATAGTGCAGAAATCCCCAGTTTTCCTGGCAACATCATTCAGGGCGGATTATTTGGCGGTAGATTTACTGCTGGCGCTCAGTTAAGTTTAGCACCCACAAATAATATTGATATCGGCGTACATTATCTTTATTCCCACTCCCCAGATGGCTTACTGGGAAGTGGTATCGGCGATTCTCAACTGATTTCGCCTTTTGCAGATGCAACAGCTTTCGATACTCAAGCCATTGGCGCTACCGTTGCTTGGCGAATTAACCCTAATTTGCAGTTGGGCGGTTGGGGTGGCTTTACTTCTTCCAAACCATTTAACCTTCCTGGAAGTGTGGAAACCACAAACTGGATGGTGTTCGCGGCTTTTCCCAATTTGCTGCGTCCTGGGAATTTAGGGGGCGTTCTCGTAGGACAACCGCCCAAAATTACTTCTAGTACTTTACCCGAAGGCTTCAATTTTCCCAACTTTTCAGATGGGGGGACAGCAGGTGGACGTAGTGACACATCAATTCACGTAGAACTTTTTTATCGCGCCCAGTTGAGCGACAATATCGCCTTGACTCCCGGCTTATTCGTCATTTTCAATCCCGATCACAATGCTGCTAACGATGCATTAGTAGTTGGAGCATTAAGAGCAACTTTCCGGTTTTAATTTTGTACTGATGTAAATGTAATAAAATACGCTTTTTTTCTACTGCCTAATTCAGTAGTTAGATCCTTGCATCAGCCAATGGGAGGGAGGAAAATCCCTGCGTATTTTTTTCATAGGTAATTAAAGGAGCAAATTTTTTATGAAATTACATTCATCAACTCAGTTGGGTTGTGCAATAGTTAGCAACAGCTGTTTAGCCGCAGTCATGATTGCTTTAGGTGGAACAAGTGCTTTGGCTCAAATCACAATTCAAAGCACTGGCACATTATCAGGCACTATCCAACTTCCCAGTATTAATCCCAATTTCAATCAAAGTATTACTCGTGTTGATACAGATGATACAGGGACTTACTCCCGCAACTTAGGAACTAAGAATAATCCTAATTACGTTCCTGTATACAAGTCAGACTATGTGCAGGTCAGAACACGTAATGATGGAAGTCTACATTACTATGTTGACTTTAAAGGGATTCCCATAGTCTCCTTTAATGGCGTTCTCACTTCTCCGATTCTCTCTGAGGGTGAATTGACACCCTATAAATACCAAGGACAATTGGCAGGAACTACATTTCAAGGAGTAGTTCAAGATGAATTTAATCTCACAAAAGCCTTATACACTGGTACTGTCACCGATCCAAACACTGGAAACCAGTATCAGGGCACTTTTGAAGTAAGTGGATATGGAGTACGGTATAGCGATCGCAATGGTGGTGCAACCCCCACAGTCTTTGATTTCAAATCCGATCTCCCAGGTTCGCCAAAGGTGACATCTTTGGAAATGACTAACTCTCCCTTGGCGAAATTAACAATTAAAGTACCTGCAACTGCAACTCTCATCACTCCCACACCAGTAGTTGGTGGCGGTAGCACACCCACGCCCCCGCCAGTAGTTGGTGGTGATAGCACACCTACTCCCCCGCCAGTAATTAGCGGTGGTAGTACACCTATTCCCCCACTAGTAATTGACGGTGGTAGCACACTCACTGTTACGCCAATAGTTGATGGTGGTAGCACACTCACTGTTGCACCTGTAGTTGATGGCGGTAGCACATTCACTGTTGCACCAATAGTTGATGGTGGTAGTGCGATCGCTTCCTCGACACCTACAACATACACATCTGGATCTAATTCTCCATCGCTCTCTACTACACCTAATATCGAATTCAGTAGTGGTAATTCTCTAGAGGTTAATCAAGTAGTTGTCAACCCTGCAACCCTTGCTCAACCTGCTTGTTCACAGGATTCTGCCAATAACTGTACAATACCTACTTCACCCAAACAAGCGATCGGCCCCCGTAGTCGAGTACTACTGCGTTAGTTAGGGACTTTCACATAAAAAATATCCAACGACTTCTTGTAGGGTGGGCATCTCGCCCGCCCCTAAGCAAAGGCTGACTTGACAGACTACAGACCTCTTGGCAAAAATTTTAAGGTGCTTTTGGAACTCTAGCAGGGCAAAATGAAATCAATATAATAGCCAGGACAGGGGCAACATTGCAATTAAAAAAGTCTACCGGAAGTTATTCGTGGCCTTTTTATTGCTCAGGCTTCCTTTTAGTGGTAGATTTTACCCTGATGATTTTCTGGCTATACTAGTGATTTAAGCTGATTGATTGATAAATTTCATCCCCCAGTATAAAAGACATAAAACTCTAAATTTCAGACATATATCAGTGTACATTTGCTCTTTCAGGACACAAAACCCTTGTCTGGTCTTGGAATAAATAAATTTTCTAGGGGGTAAAAAAATTTTATCAATCACTCAGGTTAAGACTAACACTACAAAGTGAATCTAGATCAATCAAACGTCTTCTCAGTTAGCACCTATGAAAGAAGAATTGATAGCCAGAGTTGTGCAGGTCTTGCGAATTAATATGAGTTGGATGACTTGGAATTTATTTCTGGCTTTTATACCTTTAGCTTTGAGCGTGTGGCTATTTCGCTTTAAGCGGGGCGGCTCTTGGCTTTGGTGGCTAGGATTCCTAGTTTTCTATGCTTTCTTACCGAATGCACCATATTTGTTGACTGATGTAATTCACCTAATAGATGATATCCGCACGATTCAATCGGTTTGGATGATTACTTTGGTACTCATTCCTGTGTATTTGTTAGTAATTCTCAGTGGATTTGAAGCTTATGTAATATCGTTAATTAATTGGGGTTACTACTTACATCGCATCGGTAAGAGCCAATGGATTTGGCGCGTTGAGTTGATTACCCATTTTCTCTGTGCTGTTGGTGTTTATTGGGGGCGATTTTTGCGTTTCAACAGTTGGGATTTTATTACTCAACCCGATGCTGTACTTACCAAAGGGGTAGAAGAAATTCTTGGAAAACAGCCCCTCGTGATTATTGCTATCACCTTTGTGGTACTTGCCGGTTTGTACTGGATTATGAAACGAGTAACTTTAGGTCTTAGCCAACGAGATAGTAGAATAGGCATAAACTCAGGACGCACAAACTCTAAAACGCCAAACATTTGATGAACGTGGCAATTTTGGCTTTGAAATTTGGAGTTTTAATTAGTAATTCCCTTGATGAATATTGCCTATCAAAAGAAAGATGCAACTAAACCCTCCTTGAGGTGAAATAAACTCAGAAGCAAAAGGTTGGATTTCGACCGCGATCACCTGAGAATAACGTCCTATCAGATCATTGAATATCGATGATCTGGTCTGATGTATCTGGTCACGTTGATAGGAGGGATATAATATGCAATTAATCTCTAGAGAGGAAATAAAGACATTAATAGAACAGCCAAAAGGAAATTGTGTTTCAATTTATATGCCAACGCACCCAGCAGGGGCAGAAGTGCGACAAGACCCGATTCGCTTTAAAAATTTGGTCAAAGAAGCGGAGACTCGTTTAATTGATGCGGGTTTGGAACAGAAAGAAGCGATCGCATTGTTGGAAAAATCCCATGAAATTGATACCCAAGAGTTTTGGGAGCAAATGGGAGAGCAAGGGCTGGCGATTTTTATTTCTGAAAATATTTTTCGCTATTATACCCTGCCAATTGATTTTCAGGAATTGGTCGTGGTTACAGACCGATTTCACATCAAGCCACTGCTGCCAATTTTAAATGGCAATGGTCGTTTCTACATGCTGGCTTTGAGCCAAAAAGATGTCAGGTTCTTTGAGGGAACGCGCTACAGCTTCAACCAAATAGAAGTGGAAAATATCCCTAAGAGTCTAGATGAAGCTCTCCTAGAGGACGAAATTCAAAAAGGAGTGCAACACCGGATCGGTACATCCAAAAGGGGAGCCGCCAATGCTTCTATGCACCCTGGTACATTTCACGGACAAGGAAGTCCCGACAGAGATAAGCGCCAGGAAGACATCCTCCAATTCTGTTACGCCATTGATGAAGCATTGCATGAGAAATTACGGGAGCAAAAAGCACCTTTAGTTTTTGCTGGGGTTGAGTATCTTTTCCCAATTTACCAAGAGGCAAATACTTACCAGTATTTGATGGATGAAGCTATCACCGGTAATCCAGAAATTCTCAGCGCCCAAGAGTTACATAACGAAGCTTGGGCGATTGTCGAGGCTGATTTTCAAAAGTCACAGCAAGGAGTTCTGGAGCAATTTCACGAATTGTTTGGTGGTGATAGTGGTAAGGCATCTAACAACCTGCAAGAGATTGTCTCGGCGGCTTATTACCAACGAGTGGATTCATTACTAGTTGCAGTTGGTCAGCAAAAGTGGGGATTATTCGACCCAACCTCAGAAACGGTTTATTTACACCCAGAAAAAGAAACTGGTGATGAGGATTTGTTGGATTTTGTTGCTGCTCATACTTTATTAAACGGTGGCACGGTTTACGCTGTTCCCCCAGAACAGATTCCATATAGCACACCTGTTGCGGCGATTTACCGATATTGAACATTTTCGCGGTGTTGTATAAAGTTGAATGTGCTATGTACAACACCAACAATGATTACTATTCACTCTTTTAAAGGATGTCTGAGAAGTTAAAAATGTCATGCTGAACGGAGCGACAGCCTAGTGAAGCATCTCATCGACCCACAGTAAATTGTGATTCTTCGCTCCACTTCGTTACGCTTAGAATGACTAATTATACCTTCGTACACTTTTCAGACATCCTCTTAGAAGTCTGTGGGTGTTATACAAGAGGAAGCAAATACACATTTACGGATTCAGGAGACCGACTTTTGAACAGGCTGCAACGATTAACCCTTAACGGATTCAAATCTATTAAGGCGATGGATCTTGAGTTGCATCCCTTAAATATCTTGATTGGAGCAAACGGAGCAGGCAAAAGCAATCTCATCTCGTTCTTCAAGATGCTTAATGAGATGATGGCTGGACGCTTTCAACAATATATCGGTATGTCAGGGCGTGCTCAGTCCCTGTTGCACTTTGGGCCCAAGATAACTCCTCAGATAGAAGCAAAACTGGAGTTTGAAGTCGAAAACGGAGTGGATACCTATGATCTGCGGTTATTCCACGCCGCAGGTGATACGCTGATCTTCGCTGAAGAGACATTGAGCTTTCTGCAAATGGGTTGGACATCCCCAAGGATTGACCAGTTGGGTGCAGGGCATCAGGAAACAAAAATTAGTGAGGCAGCAGAGGAAGGTAAACAAACAGCCAGGACGCTCAAGTACTTGCTTGATCGTTGCCGTGTATATCACTTTCACGATACATCTTCTACGGCGGAAGTGCGGCAATCCTGTTACGTTGGCGATAACCGATGGCTCATGCCTGATGCCGGAAATTTAGCTGCATTACTTCTCAAATTCCGCGAAGACAATTTTTCAGCTTATCAACGTATTATCGGAACAATCCGTTTAATTGCACCATTTTTCGATGACTTTGTTCTTGAGCCAGATGCATCTAATCGTGTCATTCTGAATTGGCAAGAAAAGGATTCAGATAGGGTATTTGGGCCCCATCAATTTTCAGATGGCACTTTACGCGCTATGTGTCTTGCAACACTACTCTTACAGCCAGAGGATAAACTACCAGAACTGATCGTTGTTGATGAACCAGAACTAGGTCTTCACCCCTATGCTCTAAATGTTGTGGCTGGCTTGTTTAGCAAGGCTTCGCTTCATACACAAATTCTTATCAGCACCCAATCTAGTTCTTTCTTGGATAATTTTGATCCTGAAGATGTGATTGCGGTCAACCGAGAGGGTAAGGAGTCGCAATTCAAGCGGCTTAATCCCACAGAATTAGAAGCTTGGCTCGACGAGTACAGTCTGGGAGAAGTCTGGGAGAAAAATATCATTGGCGGAGGGCCGCATTAATGGTGCGCCTCTACCTATTTGCTGAAGGACAAACTGAGCAGACATTCGCCGATAACATCCTAAAACTATATCTTGCTCAACATAGTGTTTTTATGGACAAGATTATGCTGATTGCTCATGCCAGAAAGAAAGGTCATGTGCATCGCGGTGGTGGTCGAAAGTACAAGCCTATGAAGGATGACATCGTGCGCTTTCTCAGTCAGGAGAAAGGCTCTAAGGTGTTTTTTACTACTATGATTGATTTGTATGCTATTGCGCCTGATTTTCCGGGATTTGCTGAAGCTGAGAGTCTGCGACAAAATCCTGTACAACGGGTCGAATTTCTAGAGCAACACTTTGCAGAGGATATCGGTGATTACCGATTTATCCCGTACATTCAGTTACATGAATACGAGGCATACCTTTTTGCTGATCCAACGTGCTTTCAATATCTTGATGCTCGTCGTACAAAGGAGATTGAGACTCTCCACGCAATCGCTAATCAATATGAAACACCTGAGTTGATCAACGACGGACAGCAGACAGCCCCCAGTAAACGCATCATCGCTCAGTTTCCTGATTATGGAAAAGCAAAGCCTGTTTTTGGGCCACAGTTGGCTGAACGAATTGGACTAGAAGTAATTCGGAGCAGGTGTCCCCACTTCAATACATGGCTGTCACGGCTAGAATCATTAATTTAATTATGGCAATTTTAGATTTTAGATTTTGAATTTTACATTGAAGAAAAAATTAAATATCTAAAAATGAAGTTTTCGTCGGGCTGCTGCTAAAATTATGCGTTGTTCAGCACGAGCGATCGCTTGATATGTTCGCTCCACTGCTTCCGGTTCCACGGAAATGGAAGTAATACCCCATTCCACTAACTTATCGATGATTTCTGGATAGAGAGCTGGTGCTTGACCGCAGATTGAACAAGGGATACCGGCACTTTGAGCCATCTGGATGAGTTGAGCGATCGCACTCATAACTGCTGGATGACGTTCATTAAATACTTTTGCTAGCTGTCCTTGTTCTCGATCCACTCCTAGCAATAATTGGGTCAGGTCATTTGTACCAATAGAAATTCCGGCTACACCTGCTTTGACGTATTCTGGCAATAAAAACAGTACGCTTGGCACTTCTGCCATCATCCACAATTGAAACTGCGCTACCTCGGTTAAAAGAGCTTGCTCAACTTTGCGACGACAAAAGACAAATTCTTCCACAGTCCGCACAAAAGGCAACAGTAGGTTGACATTGCTGTAGCCAGCTTGCTGTACAGTTGCTAAAGCTTTCAGTTCTAGTTCAAATACTGCGGGATTTCGTAAATAGCTAAAAGTGCCACGTTCACCTAACATCGACTGGGGCGAAGATTGTAAACTATCACTCAATGATGGTAAATCCTGCGATCGCCAATCTAAAGAACGGTAAAAAACTGGTCTTGGTGCAAAAGCACGGGCAAACTTCATAATCTGCTCAGACCAGCGCTCTAATAATTCTGCCTGACGCCCACCTAAAATCCAATTATTGGGATGTTGCCCGTCCAATATATTTAGTACCATCAATTCTGAGCGCAACAATCCCACCCCATCCACAGACAAGCTTTGCACTTGTTCTATTAAAGTGGACTGACTCAAATTAACCAGCAGTTGGGTAGCAATCATAGGTAAATGAGACGTAACAGCTGGATGGGGCACTTTCGGCTTGGGGCGATCCTGGGAAAGAGGATTTTCTTTTCCCACTCTCTCCATCTCCTCCTTTGAGTCTCCTTTGATCCGATAAACTTCTCCTCTGTCGCCATCAAGCAGCAGTCGTTCGCCAGTTTGGATTAAAGTGGTGGCAGATGTTGCGTTTACTACTGCGGCGATACCTAATTCTCTAGCTAGAATTGCAGCGTGGCTGGTTAATCCCCCTTGTTCTGTGATAATACCAGCAACTTGTTGCAATAATGGTAACCAATCAGGAGTAATCGTTGGTACTACTAAAATCACTCCCTTGGGTAGTTGTTCGGGTTTCTGTTGCGGATTAATTACAAGGGCAGTTGCCACAATACGTCCCCCTGCTGCCCCTAGTCCCCGAATGAAGTGTACGTGGGGAATTGATTGGGGAGGACTAACTTGTGTAATGTAGAGCTTGCTAGATGTAGTATGCCCGGCGATAGTCCATTTAATGGTAAAGGTTTCACCTAGTTCACTCACCAGTTGAGTTCCTAGAGAAATTATTTGTTGTAAGTATTCTTCTTGTAAAGCGTATTGTTTTTGTTGGGCTTCCTGAATTAGGTAGGTACTCAGACAAGTGCGATCTGGTGTTAGTACTGAGTTCAGCACGGGTTGCGAAAAAGCTCCAGGTGCTGCATCATCGACACTATAAGCCAGCATTTTATTGCCCAACTGTTGCTCAAGCACAACCCCAGTTTCCGGTTGAATGTAGTAAACATCTGGCTGGACTTCGCCAAGAGCGATCGCAATTCCTAATCCCCAAGTAGCTTCAATTTCCCACCCAGAGGAGTTGGCTCGGAGCAAGCCACTGGCGATCGCATTTTCAACCGGTTGCACCAAAACTGCTAAATTAATTTGTTGCAGGTTAATTCCTGAGCGCTGCCAATATAGTAGACTTCTGGCACGAAATATCTGGCTCCAGGTACGCTTTAGGGCAAAAGCGATCGCTTCAGGTTCGCACTGGCAAAATACCGACTCCAGCAAACCAGATATATTCTTCATCCCTGGGGTAGCAGTTGATACTGCCAAGGTAGGTCGAAGAATCAAACAGCCAGTTTGCCATTCTCTAGCTGCTTGGAAAATTGTACTCATCCACTGCTGTGGCACAGTTGCAGTGAGAATTTCTTGGCGCAAGCGACTAGCCACCTGCTGAAGTTGACGCCAATTAGTGACATCCAGGTGTAACGAAGAATGGGGTAAGTCAGCCACTAATGACTCTGAACTATTGAGATTTTCGAGAAATTGTCGCAAAATTTCTGCCGAAACGACAAAACCAGGCACCACCGGATAGCCACGCTGCATGATTCTGCTTAAGTAAAATGCTTTGTCACCTACTTTGGCGCGGTTTTGTAGTTTAATTTGGTCTAGCCAGTAGAGTTTATCCACTCAATTTGTTAGTTGTCAGTTGTCTATTTGTAGCCACAGCTATTTCTTCCTGGTACGTTATCAGCCATTAATCTACTGACTCCCTACTAGGACTAGTTTTCAGCATTTACATTGAGTTTGCCGACCTTGTTAGTGGTTAATTGCTAGTTACAAGGTGTATTGCTGTAATTCGACTCCTTTGTAAATCAAATTTTTCCCTTCATTTGCCTCCCTTCCCTAAAACTGGGGGTTTAGTTCTTTGATCTAGTTGTACATGGCTGTATCATATTTAATTATTGAGTGTATGGGTTAAATCTCGCAATTTAAGGTAAAATTTTATAATTCAGTAGTTTTAAATAGCCAAAAAACTATTTAATAAACTTAAAAGTCATGTTGTTTGCCCAAATTATAATCAGTGTAATAATTTGACAATGCAAAACTATATTGACTGACTAACAAAAAATTATTGGAAAATAATCCTAACAATGCAATATATTAATATGTAGCTTAAAAAGCATTTCTAAATTGATAGAATCCAAATATGAGATAGACTATTGCACTAAACCTATTGGATTAAACTCCATTAATAAAAGATTAGAATAATTTTGTACTTTTTTTATAAAAATATTACCAGTTAACCTAGTATATAGAATTATCTATACCAGATTTAGCATTGCCAAACACTTACTACCTTGCAACTAATGATTGGCTGAATATCAGCTTCCGACTATGCATTGCATTACTTATTGGAGCAATGATCGGCTTAGAACGCCAAATTAGGCGCAAACCAGCCGGTTTAAGAACTCACATGCTGGTGAGTTTTGGTTCAGCCGTGTTTACTTTAATAATTATGCAGACAGGTGGGTTGCAAACTAGTCCTGATGCACTTAGCCGCGTCATTCAGGGGATTGCAGCTGGTGTAGGATTTCTCGGTGCTGGAGAAATTGTGCGCCAATCTTCCCAAGAATCACAGCAACTTGAAATTCATGGACTCACCTCAGCAGCGGCTATTTGGGTTTCAGCTGCATTGGGAATTGCTGCCGGCTGTGGTTTATGGCAGTTAGGATTAATCGGTGGGCTGCTGACTTTTTTGGTTCTCAACGTTTTTAAAAGGTTAGAAAAACATCAAAAAAATTCATAATTGCTGTATGTTCGCTCAATTTTGAGGGGTGAGAGATAATTATGTCTTGCACAGCTTAGAATGCAACTGATAAAGAGATTCAGGCATTTGCATTAATGAAAGAATGTGTTTTTGAAGATCGTTAAGAGGTGTAATGAAGATGGTAGAATCCGGGAGAAAGTAGAGAGTAAGATAACAAAAAGCCTGAAGCATTTGTTCAGCAGATGGACGAGAAGTTTCACGTTTTGGGTTGCCATCATAAAGACCAGCCTGCGTATTGTTGAGCCTGTTGAAGTGCTTGCCGTACCACAAACTCCATCAGCGTAAACACTCCCAAGGCTAAGTTCAACAAAAACATTAAGCCAGTTATTCGGTCAAGGTGAGTGGAAATAAATAGGTAGGGCAGGCAAAGAACCTATTTTAAAGCGGTGGAAGCCACGCTCTAAAAGCCATTCCTGCCCATAATAAATCACCGCTTGTGGTAGGTCAGTTTAGTAGTTAGCGCATTGGTAACATATAGTCGCCCTATTCCTTGCCCCTCATAACATTAATTCCTCTTGCCATCTCAAAATCAGCGAACGAACAGTAAGTACATTCATTGTCATCGTTTCTTCTTCATGGTTAATGAGGAATCAGCGGCCTCCAAGGAATGCAACCAGAGAACACATTTTTTGCCGTTCAACGACCGGTCATTTGCTCCAGCTTTTCGGGGTACCGAGTCCCTTGCACCGCGATCTTGGAGGCAGCGTCATCAATGTCATGCAAATCGTCCGGCGTGAGATCGACTGAGACTGCCCCGATGTTTTCGTCCAAGCGATGCAGCTTCGTGGTGCCTGGGATCGGAACAATCCACGGCTTCTGGGCTAGTAGCCAGGCGATCGCGATCTGAGCAGGTGTCGCCTGCTTCCGTTCCGCGATGCTGCCGAGCAGATTAATCAAGGCTTGATTCGCCTTGAGAGCCTCTGGCGTAAAGCGAGGCAGGGTGCTGCGGAAGTCGGAACTGTCGAAGGTCGTGCTTTCGTCGATCTTGCCAGTGAGAAAGCCCTTGCCCAGCGGGCTGTACGGGACAAAGCCGATTCCGAGTTCCTCAAGGGTTGGTATCACCTCTTTCTCAGGAGTCCTCGTCCACAGTGAGTATTCGCTCTGGAGAGCTGTGATCGGCTGGACTGCGTGCGCGCGACGGATCGTTTGCACTCCTGCTTCAGAGAGTCCAAAGTGCTTAACCTTACCTTCCTGAATCAGTTCCTTCACCGCGCCTGCCACATCTTCGATCGGCACATTCGGGTCAACCCGGTGCTGATAGAGCAGGTCGATTGTCTCGACCTTGAGTCGCTTGAGCGAACCCTCCACGGCCTGCTTGATGTGCTCCGGTCGACTATCCAATCCTGGCGCACCCTTCATCCCACGGGGATCGGAATTAGGACTCAGGTCGAATCCGAATTTGGTAGCAATGACCACTTGCCCACGGAAGGGAGCGAGGGCTTCGCCCACAAGCTCTTCGTTCAAGAACGGACCGTAGACCTCGGCGGTGTCAAAGAATGTAACACCGCGTTCGACGGCGGCCCGGAGAAGAGCTGTCATCTCCTGTGTATCTTTGGGCGGACCATAAGAAAAGCTCATTCCCATGCAGCCCAGCCCGATCGCCGAGACTTCCAGATTACTGTTTCCAAGTGTGCGTTTCTGCATTTTTTGAACTCCTGTCTTTGATTTAAAGGTCGAACTGTCTTAATCTACGATCGGGTCTGGTATTGTTCGTCGCTGACCTGTTCCATTTAGTCCACGGGCTTGTCGTCGAGTTCTGAATGGCGATGTGCATCATGTCCGTGGATTTGATGATGATGCTTCTTGTGCGATCGCTAGAACGAACCATCTGTTGATTTCGATAGCTCTTCATGGGCACGCGTCGCCTGCAACCGTTCCTCGACAGCCGGCGCGATCGCCGCAAGGGCATCACTTCCGGCAACGAACAGCTTCGGCGGATTCTCCATCCCGGCGATTTTGACCAGAGCATCGCCCAACTTTGCCGGGTCACCCTGCTGCGTGCCGTTGTAGGCCGACCACGTTTCCTGGACGTTGCTCTCGGCGGCATAGTCTTCGATGGTGTTGCTGGGCCATCTGACATTCTGGTCGTCCAGAAGGTCCGTGCGGAAGAAGCCAGGTTCGACGAGCGTCATCTTGATGCCGAACCCCTCGACCTCGACCGCGACCGACAGCGAGATGCCCTCGACCGCGAACTTCGATGCGGCGTAGGCGGCACAGTGCTTAAACCCGACAACGCCAGCAACGGAGCTAATGTTGATGATGTGGCCCGATCGCTGCTGACGCATAATCGGCAGCACGGCACGCATGACGTACACCACACCATAGAAGTTCGTCGCGAACTGGCGTTCGATGTCGGTCGTGGTCATCTCTTCAAAATTACCAAGCAGGCTGTAGCCCGCATTGTTAACCAAAACGTCGATGCGACCGAACCGCTTCACCGCCTCCTCAACGGCTGTTTTCGCCTCTACCTCGTCGGAAACGTCCAACTGGGCAAATGCAAGATTCTCGCTTGCAACATCGCGCAAGGCATTACGCACTTTATCGAGGTTTCGGCCAGTCGCGACTACACGGTCACCGGCCTGCAATGCTGCCTTGGCGGTTCCGGTTCCGATGCCGCTACCAGCGCCTGTGATAAACCAGACTTTGCTCATAATTATTTTCCTTTTACTCGAACTTAATCAAGCCCTGTATTGTTCATTGCTCGTTGCTCGTTATCATCGCCATTACTCCGTCGCCACTTCATTCAGGCATTTCAACGCATTCAGTGTTCGGGGATATCCCACCCAGGGCAACAATTGTGTAATCAGATCCAGCAGTATGTCTTTGCCGTTTCCGACATTCAGGTTGCCTTGAATGTGTCCCTTTATCTGTGATTCAACCCCGCCCAGAGCAATGAGGATAGACAGTGTGATGAGTTCCCTGACACTTATGTATACGCCATTGCGGGTGTAATAATCGCCAAAGCAATTGGCAGACAGAAACCTTTGAATGTGCAGCTGATCTTTGGGCGATCGCTCATACATTTGATCGATCGTCTCGCCGAATATGGCTTTTTGTACTGCCAGCCCTTTGTCGTAGCGGGTTTCCGGGCTGGTGGTCGATTGCCCTTCCAACGGTAATTGAATGCCCCTGCTGGACATCACTTCATTAGTGGCATGAACGAAGTCAAATGCTTTCGCCATACCCACGTAGGGTACCGACTGATACAGGATCTCCTTGATTTCAACCGGCGTTACTCCGACATTGAGCGCAGCGGCCACCATAACCCTGTATTCGCTTACTGCCTGGCTGCCGATGATAGACGCCAGAATCAGCATGACCCTTGTCTTTGTATCCAGTTTGCTCTCAGCAATTACTTCGTCGAAAGCGAAGTTGTCAAAGACTTCGATCAGTTCAGGATCGGTTACTTTCAGGGTCGATTTATGGTTTGGAAAGAGTTCCTCATGATTTTTATGTGCCGCTTCACTTATCTTCACAGAGGATTGAGTTCTGTCCTTCTGCGGTGTATTTGTCATCCGCACCTCCTTTTTTGAGTCACAGTTCTATGGTTGGCAATTCCGTCTATAATCCCGTTCGCTTTTCCAACTCTTCTGGATAGCGATCGCCTTCCACTGTAATTTGCGCCAATGCCTCGTCGATGCTCTTCAATTCGTCCTGCGTCAGCTCAATGTCCGCTGCCACAATGTTTTTTTCCAGGCGGCTCAATTTAGTTGTGCCCATTCCCGGCACAATCCACGGCTTGGAGCAGGGAGATACTTTCTTGCTTGTCGAGGGTATGGCTGTAGGCATAGTTCAACCCCATGCAGCCCAGCCCAATAGCCGAGACTTCCAGATTACTGTTTCCAAGTTTGCGCTTTTGCATTGTTACTCCTTCGAGGTTCCACCTCGGTTATGCAGATTTAAGGGATGCCATATCAATACAGAAGCGGTATTTCACATCGGACTTGAGCAGTCGCTCGTAGGCTTCGTTGACCTTCTGGATAGGAATGACTTCGACATCGGCAGTGATGTTATGCTTGCCGCAAAAGTCGAGCATCTCTTGGGTTTCGGCAATGCCACCGATGTTTGAGCCAGAGAGATTGCGGCGGGCCATAATCAGGCTGAATGCCGAAACATCCAGGGGAATCGGGGAAGCGCCGACCAGGGTGAGATTGCCATCAAGGCGGAGTAGGTTGAGATAGGCGTTGATGTCGTGCTTGGCGGAAACGGTGTCGAGGATGAAATCGAAGCTGCCAGCGTGTTTGTGCATCTCTTCGGCATTGTGGGAGACGACCACTTCATTGGCACCCAGGCGGAGCGCGTCTTCCGTCTTGTCGGGTGAGGTGGTGAAGACGACAACGTGGGCACCAAAGGCACGGGCGAACTTCACGCCCATGTGTCCCAGCCCCCCAAGACCGACCACGCCAACTTTCTTGCCCTCAGTGACACCCCAGTGACGCATGGGTGAATAGGTTGTGATCCCAGCACAGAGGAGCGGTGCAGCCCCGGCAGGATCGAGGTTAGAAGGGACGCGCAGAACAAAGCGTTCATCAACGACAATGCTGTCGGAGTAGCCTCCATAAGTGACCCCTCCCAGGTGCTTATCTGGAGAGTTGAAGGTGAGGATCTGATTCGGGCAGAAATTTTCAAGGCCCGCTTTGCAATTAGGACAGATCCTATCCGAATCAACTAAACAACCGACTGCCGCAAGGTCGCCGGGCTTGTACTTGGTTACTGCCGAACCGACTTGGGTGACACGACCGACAATCTCATGACCGGGAACAATCGGGTAGACCGTGGGTATGAATTCGCTCCACTCGTTACGCACTGAATGGAGGTCGGAGTGGCAGATGCCACAGAAGAGGATTTCGATCTGCACGTCGTGTTCGGTCAGATCGCGCCGCTCGATTGTGTCGGAAGCGAGTGGTGCGGTCGCAGTGGCAGCAGAGTAAGCTTTGGCGTTGTACATAAATTGATGCTCCAATCTGGAAAATAAGCTGGTTTCCTTCTACTCGGTCTTGAATCTGTCTTGGTATTGTTCGTCGCTGACCTTTTTCATCCAGTCCACGGGCTTGCCGTCGAGTACCTCCTGAGTGGCGATATGAGTCATCGCCGTTGGCGGTGAAGGTGGCGATGGCGACAATGCTTTGTGTCGTGCGTTTAGGGTTTGATCGTGTTGGCGACGAACATCACTGCACCGTTTGGCCGCCATCGATGACCATAGCGTGCCCAACGACGAAGGCAGCCGCGTCCGAGCACAGCCAGACGACGGCCGCAGCGATCTCCTCAGGCTTGCCCATCCGTCCGACCGGCTCCTCCGCAATCACCTTCGCGCGCCCTTCGTCCGTGCCGCCGGTGAAACGACCCATCATCGGGGTGTCGATGTAGCCGGGACAGACGGCGTTGACGCGGATGTTCTGCGTGGCGTAGTCGAGGGCCGCCGCCTTGGTCAGTCCGATCACGCCATGTTTCGCGGCGGTGTACGCGGGGCTGCCCTTGATGCCGATGATTCCCGCGCCCGAGGACGTATTGACGATCGCGCCGCGTCCCTGCTTGAGGATCAGCGGGATCTCGTGCTTCATGCACAGGAAAACGCCGCGGAGGTTGATGTCGATAATCCGGTTCCACTCCTCATCCTCGTACTCCGCGGTCGGAGCTGCCTTCCTCGGCTCGATGCCCGCGTTGTTGAAGGCGAAGTCCAGCCGCCCGAAGGTCTCGATGGTCTTGGAAAGAGACGCCTTCACGTCCTCGGTTCGCGTCACATCGCACTTGACGGCGATCGCTTGTCCGCCCAGTTCTTCAATCATGCGTGCCGTTTCTTGATTGCTCGGTTCTGAAACATCAGCAACCACCACGCTGGCACCCTCACGGGCAAACGCCAGCGCCGTAGCTCGACCGATGCCGCTCGCTGCTCCGGTCACAAACGCAACCTTTCCTCTGTAGCTTTCATTCTCGTTTGTTGTCATTTTTTACTCCTTTGCGGGTTGCCCATTAGGGAAGTCTTGATTGGAATTTTCATAATCGATTGCCATGTCGTGGAGCCAAGGACGTAGATATCGACTCTGAGAAATCTCGGAGATAGAGGTCAATTGGGATACTGCTCATCGCTGACCTGTTCCATCCAGTCCACAGCCTTGTCAAGCTGTTCCTGAAGGGCGATGTGCGTCATCGCTGTCGTGGCTGTAGCGCCGTGCCAGTGTTTCACTCCCGGCGGAATTTGAACCACATCACCGGGTCTGATTTCCTGAATGGGTTTGTCCCATTGCTGGACATATCCAGATCCAGCCGTCACGATCAAGGTCTGTCCCAATGGGTGGGTGTGCCATGCTATCCGAGCACCAGGCTCGAACGTGACACTGGCACCAAGTGGCTGGATCGTGCGCCTCGAACAGGGGGTCAATGCGGACAGTGCCGATAAAATACTCAGCCGATCCTTTGGCGGAAGGTTGTGAGCCACTTCTTTTGATGTCCATTTCCTTAATTCCTTCACTTGATGCCATTTGGCTGGCCCAATCGTAGAGGTTGAGCACTTAGCGCTTGCTCTATCGGTAGGGATGGATTTTTTAAGAAGCAAGGTTAGCCTTGATGCCAATTTGGTTGTCAGTAGGCAAGTCTCTTGCCCAATCAAAACTGAGTTTTCTCTTGAATAAAAATCCAGAATGTTTACAAGAAGCTGAAATCATTTTTCATTGCTTTAGGTTCATTCTAAGAATTCTCAAGGGTAAGGAATAAAACGATCGTCTAAGATAGTTGTACAATCCTGCAAACTTAGAAATGAACGCTGCCAAAACGAGTGAAAAGTCCGATATCGATTTAATGAACGACCCGCAGGCAAAGCGCGAGGCAGACAGAGCGCAAGCCAACCGAGCCGAACTGACTGAGCGGATTGCCCAGGCAATTCGTCAGGATGGGACGATTGAGCCGCTGAAAGGATTGCACTTCAACCGCTCCTCCTCGCCTTCGGAATGTGTTCATAGTGTCTCTATCCCTGCCTTTTGTGCGATCGCTCAGGGCAGCAAAGAAGTTCTTCTGGGCAGCGATCGCTATCAGTACGACCCAATGCATTATCTGCTTGCTACGGTCGAACTGCCGATTGTTAGCCAAATTCTTGAAGCGTCCAAGGAGCAACCGTACCTTAGCCTTCGCCTCGATCTCAACCCCACCGTTGTCGGCTCGGTCATGGTCGAGGCCGGTCATACCTTACCGCGAAGCCATGCCGATGTGAGGGCTATCGATGTGAGTCCCTTGGACGCAAACCTGTTGGATGCAGTAGTGCGGCTCGTCAGGCTCCTAGATTCCCCTGGCGAAGCTCGATTCCTTGTACCGCTGATCGCAAGAGAAATTATCTATCGGCTCTTGATGGGAGAGCAAAGTGGTCGGCTGTGTCACATTGCTGTCCTGGGTGGCTACTCTCACCGCATCGCCCAGGCTGTCGAGCGGCTTCGTAAAGACTTTGACCAACCACTTCGCATTGAAAACATTGCACGAGAAATCGGAATGAGTGTATCAGGCTTCCACCATCACTTCAAGTCAGTTACCGCAATGAGTCCCTTGCAGTTCCAGAAGCAACTGCGACTCCAGGAGGCCCGTCGTCTTATGCTTGGTGAAGATATGGACGCTGCAAGTGCTGCATACCGAGTGGGTTACGATGATGCCTCACACTTCAACCGGGAGTATAAAAGACTCTTCGGTGCACCACCGATGCGCGACGTGGAACGGCTACGGGAAGTAATTAACCCATCCCTCGACAACAAAAACATCGCTTCTCTGACGACACATTCCCGCGTACGCTCGTTTTCTTGAATTGCCGTAGGATTTCGAGTGATTGGTACTAATGACTTTGGAACAAAATTTTAGTGATACCAATTTTATAACCTTGTTTTAGTGGCTTTTGCTCAATCGCTCGTAATGATGCACCTAGTGATGCAATTTCTATTTTCATCGACTATTTGATGTTGTTGAGGCATATCTCAACTGGCTGTAAATTTAAATTTATAACAAACAAAAACCAAGTTACTGTGGGATTATTTCTCCTGCTTTCACAAAAAGAATTTGGGAGGACTTCAACCATTGGGAATCAAAAGAACCCAAGTGAGTGGTAGTAATCAGAGTCTGAAAGCGGTCTTGAATGGCATCAAGCAATTGATTTTGGCGCGATAAATCTAGTTCGGCAAGAACATCATCAAGTAATAACAGCGGTGACTCTTTGACGACTTCTTCAATTAATTGTAATTCTGCTAATTTTAAGGCTAGAACCAGCGTTCGTTGTTGACCTTGAGAACCATATTGACGAGCAGGTGTCTGGTTAATAGTTAATTCTACTTCGTCGCGATGGGGGCCGACAAGGGTAGTACCTTGGTGCATTTCAGCGATCGCTCGCTGCTGAATTTTTGCTAAAAAAGCTTGCTGTACTTCTTCTGGATGGTTATCCTCTAAGGGAATATTAGGCACGTAATTGATTTGCAGAACTTCTGTACTGCCGCTGATACTGGCGTGCCAAGCACTAGCAATGGGAGCTAATCTTTGGATGGCGCGATCGCGTCGTCTAATTACCCTGGTTCCTGTGGTAGCTAACTGTGCATCCCACACCGCCAGTTCTGTTAGCGTAGCGGAGCGTAGTCCGTGCTGAGTGTCCAGTGCTGAGTCTTGAGTTTTTTTTAAAAAGGCATTGCGCTGGCGTAACACATGGTTATACTGCTGCAAAATGTGAGCATAAACTGGTTCGAGCTGAATTAAGAGTGTATCTAACCAGTTGCGGCGACCTTCCGGGCCGCCGCGTACTAGTTCTAAATCCAGGCTGGAAAATTGGACTGCATTGAGAACGCCGAGAAAATCCATTTGACGGCGGATAGATTCACCATTGAGAGCAACGCTACGGCGACCATTGCGCCGCAGGGTTAAGGTAAGTTCACTAACGCCTGTTTGTCGCTCAAGGGTGGCATTAATTTGGGCTGTGGCTTCCCCTTCTTGAACTAAATCGCGATCGCGGGTCATTCGGTGCGATCGCAATGTCGCCAGCAACTCCACCGCCTCCAACAAATTCGACTTTCCCTGAGCGTTATTACCTACCAAGATTGTTTTGGCAGCAGTAAAATCAACCTTTTGGTCTTGATAATTACGAAATTGTCGGAGGTTTAGAGTTTTCAGGTACATAGAGAAAAGTTAGGGGCAAAGAGTAGTTAGGAGTTAGGAGTTAGGAGTTAGGAATTGAAAACTCATATCTTATAACTCATAACAGACGCGATTAATCGCGTCTCTACTCATAACTACTCACTTTTTCAGACAGCCTTCTTGCCCATAATCCGCAAAAATATCTTCTCCGCTTCAATCCACACAAACATTAAGGCACTGAAGCCAATACAAACCCCTAATTCCTCTAGAGTTAGGTAGTGAGTACCAAAGAAATCTCGCAGGGGTGGGACGTAAATTAGCATCAACTGCAAAATCGTGGTGACGACAACAGCCGCTAGTACAAAGATATTGGAGAAGGGATTCATCTCGATGGTCAGTCGGTTGTTGGAGCGAATGGCGATCGCATGACCCATTTGGGCAATACACAAGGTAGTAAATACCATTGTTTTCCAAGCATCGCGATTACCCTGATACCCAGGGGCATGGGTATGCTGATAAGCCCACCACATCAAGGCAATGGTGATAATGGCAAATATTATCCCAATGCGAATCATGTAAGAACCCAATCCCCTGGCGAAAATACTTTCGCGGGGGCTAAAAGGTGGACGTTGCATCACATCCGGTTCTGGAGGTTCCACAGCTAATGCCAAAGCTGGTAAACCGTCTGTTACCAAGTTCATCCACAAAATTTGTAAGGGGGTAAGGGGAACGCCTCCCAAACCAATTAAGGGTGCGGCTGCAATTGTCAGAACTTCGCCAATATTACTGCCGAGGATGTATTTAATAAAGCGGCGGATATTGGTGTAAACAACTCTACCTTCTTTGGTGGCGCTGACAATAGTGGCGAAGTTGTCATCAAGTAATACCATGTCGCTGGCTTCTTTACTGACATCAGTGCCAGTAATACCCATTGCAATACCAATATCAGCTTGTTTGAGGGCTGGGGCATCGTTGACGCCATCACCTGTCATCGCTACAAATCTGCCCCGGCGTTGCAGTGCTTGGACAATTCGCAGTTTGTGTTCTGGGGAAACCCTGGCATAGATGCTCACTAAGTCAACATTTTGCTCTAATTCCTGGTCAGTCATCCGTTGCAATTCTTGACCTGTGAGCAAGCGATCGCCTTCTTGGGCAATTCCCAAATCAGTAGCGATCGCTCGTGCTGTTAATTGGTGGTCGCCAGTAATCATTACTGGGCGAATGCCTGCATCCCGACATTCTTGGACTGCTGCCCTCACCTCTGGGCGTGGCGCATCCAGCATTCCCACTAATCCCAGCCACACCAAGCCTTGCTCAGATGTCTCATCTGAACCTTCTGGTGGGATCTGTGCCAGGGGTTTGTAGGCAAAACCTAGCACCCGCAAGCCTTTACTCGCCATTTGGTCATTTTCTGCCAAAATTTTCTGGCGTTGTTCTTCAGTCAAGGGGGCTGAGTGATTGCCCAAATGAATTTGAGTGGAACGTGCCAAGGTTAACTCTGGAGAACCTTTGGTAAACATTAAATAAGGTTCAGATTGGAGAAAATTAGCGATCGCTGGGTCAACGCCTCTCGAAGACGCTTCACCTGTGGCGACTCCCTCCACCTGAGAAATCACGCTCATCCGCTTACGTTCCGAGGAAAAGGGAAATTCCGCAACGCGCGGTAACTTACTGTTCCACTGGTCTTTTTCGATTCCCGCTTTTCCCGCCAGGGTGACTAACGCCCCCTCTGTAGGATCTCCTAAAATTGCCCATTCACCTTGTTCTTTTTGCAACACTGAATCATTACAAACAGCACAGGCAACTGATAACGCTGAGATTTCTGGAGACTGCTCTAGAGAAATTTTTTGACCATCTAATTGGAAGTCCCCCGTGGGAGCATAACCTTCGCCAGTGACGCGAAAAGTTTTGTTATTGGTGGAAACCGATTGCACTACCATTTTATTTTGAGTCAGCGTGCCGGTTTTATCAGAACAGATGGTAGTTACAGAACCCAGTGTTTCTACTGCTGGCAATTTGCGAATTAAGGCATTCTGGCGCACCATTCGCTGGGTTCCCAGCGCCAAGGTGACGGTAATTACGGCTGGTAAACCTTCTGGTACCACAGCAACCGCCATACTCAAGGAAACTTCCAAGAGTTCTTGGATGTTTTTAAAACCTCCGTCTTTGATCACACCGCCAACGACGACGATCGCCACGAGAATCAAAGAACCCGTAACCAGGACATTACCTAGTTGAGTCATCCGTTGCTGTAAGGGCGTAGGCTCACTTTCCACCGACTGCAACATGGTGGCAATTTTGCCTAGTTCTGTAGTCATTCCGGTGTTAGTCACCAGAACCTTAGCCCGTCCTTGGATTACTTCGGTTCCTTGAAAAACTAAATTTAGGCGATCGCCTAAATCTGTTTCTTCTGGCAATTTTAATGTTGCCTGTTTATTCACAGATTGGGCTTCACCCGTCAGTGCTGACTCTCGCACTTGTAAATTCGACTGTTCTATTAAGCGTCCATCTGCGGCTATCTGCATCCCAGCTTCCAGCAGCATTACATCCCCTGGAACTAGTTCCTTGGCTGCTATCTCCACCAGTCTGGCGTCGCGAATAACCCGCACTAAGGGAGAGGTGAGTTTTTTCAAGGCTGCCAAGGCTTTTTCGGCACGGCTTTCTTGGACGTAGCCGAGTATGCCATTGAGGATGACAATCGCTAAGATAGCGATCGTATCTTTAAATGGCACTTCACCGGGCTTCAAACTGCCCGCCCGCAAAGCCATCAGGTCTAAAAACCCAGAAATCAGAGCCACGCCAATCAGCATCAACAACATAATGTTTTTGAACTGATCCAGCAGAATTTCCCAAGTACTACGGCCAGCAGTTTCTTCAAGTTCGTTGGGGCCGTATTTTTGTAATCTCTGTTGAATTTCTTGGGGTGTTAAGCCGCTGTCTGCATTACTATCGAGCAGGTCTAGCGCTTTATCAACTTCTAAACTATGCCAAACGGCGGCACCTTCAGGCAGAGAATTAGCAGACATCGTGTAGGTCACAGCAAATGGTTACAAAATTCGATCATAATTTAGTGATGGCAGGAATTCCATCTCCTAAAGTTACATTAAGGCTGTCGCCCAGTTGTATGAGTGTATATGTAATTCTTAACATTTGTAAATTTATACTTTTTTGAGATAGTGTTATTTCTCACGAAAGAGTTTTTCGGAACACATTATACCGATAATTGTGAGTAATAAAGCTTTGAAGCTTTGTTGCAGAGCGTATGCCACAATTAATTTTAGGCTGCCATTGCTTTCATTTACATCTAATTCAATAGCCAGGATGTATGGCACGATTGCATTTCTTAATTTTGAATTTTGCCCAAAGTTGAGCCAGTCTATTTCTGTATTTCGCCTTCAAGCGAACTGGCGTGCCAGGAGGGTTTCCTGATTTAGCAAACTTTTCCAGCTGAATTTTCAATTTTGAATTGCCCAGGCGTGCTAAACCATTCAAGAAATATGCTTAATATGAGTTTTGCACTCCCCACGACCGCAAGCCAGATGTTTGGGCAAAAAACAATTCGACCGCTGACTGCTGCTACCCTGTGTGGCATTACTTTCATTAAAGATAGACTGATTGCCATTGACAGTATTAAAGGGCATCTACTGGAGATTGATCCCACCTCTGACAACAGCAAAATTCTCAATCCCCATCAAGTTAAAGAATTTACCGATGTCACTGGTCTAGCTGCGTGGGAAGATACCCTGTGGGTGAGCCGAGAAAATAGTGTTTACTTGTGTAAGTTCAATGCTTTGGGTCTAGAACATTTTGTGACATTGCCTTATCCGGCTGACGGCGTTGCTGTTTGGGAAACAACAGTTTATGTCAGCTGCCAAAGGCTGGGCTACATTCTGATTTATGACCGCGAAACGCGAAAAGAGATTACCAGATTTTATGCCCCTGGAGTTGGGGTAGAGAATTTAGCAGTGACTCAGGAAATGCTATGGATTTGCGATCGCACCGAACAATCAGTTTACGCGATGGACAGAGCCACAGGAGAACTTCAATTCAGCGTTCTGACACCATTTGAATGTCCCACAGGCATAGCGATACATAAAAATGACGAAACAGGCAAAGAAAGTATTTACGTCGCCTACGCCTCAGAGGAGCCTTATATCCGGGACAACCCCAATGCCGATCCGAGTCATGAGCTAACCTTCCGCGATCGCACTTTCATTCACCCTCTGTATTATCATTACCAGCCAGATAAGCGCTATGCCCTCTCTAATGGCTATCTCATTGAAATGTCTTATGCAGAGGAAATTGCACCCTTAGACGAGGTTTATTTACCTGATGTCGAATGGCGCATTGCCCTACCATCAGAAACTGAGCGTCAAAAGGTGAAACACGTTGAACCAATTGGTATACCCTTTACCGAAGAAGTGATAGAAGGGCAACGTGTAGCAGTCTTTAAATTTGATTCTCTTACCCCAGGAGAACGGCATATATTTGGCTGGAAAGCACTTTTGGAAGTTCGCGGGATTAAGTATCGCATCACACCCAGAGATGTAGAAGATATACCTGAACTGTCCCCAGAATTACAAACACGCTACCTAGTGGATGACGACGATTTAGCAATGGATACTCCCATTGTTCGCCGCGCCGCCAGAGAAGCAATTGGTTCTGAAACCAATGTGCTGCGGAAAATGTACAGCATCCGCAACTATGTCTATGATGAGTTATCCTACGGTATTAAACCTTACATTGACACGCCAGATATAGTTTTAGAACGGGGCGTTGGTTCCTGTGGCGAATATGTCGGCGTTTTACTTGCCTTATGCCGTTTGAATGGCATCCCCTGCCGCACCGTAGGCAGGTACAAATGTCCTCCTCATAGTGACCTACAAGGAGTGCCGCTACAACCAGACTTTAATCATGTTTGGCTGGAATTCTACGTCCCGAATTTTGGCTGGTTACCAATGGAATCAAATCCTGACGATGTAGGTCAAGGTGGGCCTTATCCGACGCGCTTTTTTATGGGCTTATGCTGGTATCACATTGAAATTGGTAAAGGTATTACTTTTGAAACTGTGACAAGCCAAGGTGCGCGACTAACTAAAGAAGATATCCCCATCGGTGATTTGGCGATTAATCATATTCGATTCACAATTCTTAAAGAATTACCGGACTTTTGAATTAGGGTATTGGGCACTTGTACTGAGCGTATCGCTAAAGTGAAAGCTCCGCTAACGCGTAGCGTCTGGTAGAGAAGCCGTAAAGCCTGCGGCATAGCTACGCTTAGGGCGCAGCCTCTCGTAGAGAAGTATTATTGGGCATTGGGCATGGAGAAGAGGACTTAGGGACAAGGGGAAAAGACTTGTTGCAAGTTCTAACTTTTGTCCCCTTGTCTCCCCTGCCCCCTCTGCTCCCTTGCTTCTTCCCCGTCTCATTAAGCGATTACGCCAGATGGAGAAGCGGTGGAGTTGCAGGAGATGATACGGTTTTAAACTAGGGGACAACTCAATTTAAGGATTATACTGCGGGCTAATCAAAAAATTAGTCAAGTAATTTTCTTAAGTGTCTTAAATGATTTGCTTAACTGTCTTAACTGTCCTTGCCTTTTCACTTTGATGGTGAGAATATTTAAATGCATCTATAAAAATAGTAAGATATCAGCAATTTCTCGAGGGATTTAATGGGTCAACACTAATTAAAAACCTGGATAATAATTCTTGCATTTTATAGATAGCATTTGCCTAATAGTAAATTCTCAAAAAAATCAAAGAGGTAATTCATGAGCAATCTTAAAGAAGCAATACCTGCTTCAGAATTTATGAAAAAGAACTTAGGTATTTCAGAAGCTCCTACTGAAGCGTACCTTAACTACGGATATGCACTGCTCGCTATTGCTGGAGCTGATGGAGAGGTTTCAGAAGCCGAACTTAATTGGTTACTAAATCATCAGCGTATAGTTGGTGCTCCTGAAGAACTAATAGAAAAATACAAAACATTTGACTACAAAAATGCTGACTTAGAAAACCTGCTGAGTAAGATTACAGTTGATGTTTCTACTTGGTCGAAATCAAGGTCATTGTTGTATCATGCAATTCAAATGTCCCGTGCCGATAATAATTACTCAATCGAAGAGCAAAAAGCTGTAAAAAAAGCAGCTAAACTGCTGAAGGTTGAAGATGATATTGCGCTTGCTCTCAATAGGTTGATAGAAACAGAAGAAGCAGTAACTGCATTACGTAAGGCGCTACTACAAACAGAGGTTTTAGCTTAGAGATATTCCAGAGAGTAGGGTGTGTTATGCCGTAGGCTAACGCACCTTAATACTCTCTGCTTAACCACAATTTTCATCTAGTTCTAAACTCTTATTCCTATTCAAGTATTCTTCAAACAATTCAAAAAATTTCTGTAGTGCCTCATGCTCGTCTACAGAATAGAAAATAATTATTTTAGACCATGACTGACCTGAGTTAATTCCATATTTTTCTTCAACCCATGATTGAAAACCTTCAAATTCCCTTTCTGGCTCTGTTGGAGGTACGCCAACTTCTTTTCGAGCCAGACTGTATCCTCGCAAAAGCATATCTAGTTCAGTGATTGGACTAGTTCTTAAGTATATACCCAGCCTTTTCTTCATGCCCTTTAGAATCTCGTTGTAAATATCAAATTAATTGAACAGCCACATCACGCTTTTATTGAAGTCAATCTTTCCTATCATGAGGGGATGAATTATCTGGCAGTATATCAGCACGAACCACATCGCTAATCCATTCTCCCTGAATATTATTGTTATAATAATTTGCATAATCATCCCATGTCATGGTGTCGCCAGTTGAGTATTCATAAACGACTCCACGAGTTTGATTATTACCATCTCCATCATTTAAACGAATCCAAGTTACATAATCACCAGATGGAGGATAACCACCACCAAATTCAATACCTGGAGGTTGAGCTAAACTTCTAATTGCCCCTGGCGCAGGTCGCCAACTTCGAAAATGATGAGTTACAAATTTGTCAGGAGAACCAGACCTCCTGTAATGTACTGTTTGGTGAAATTTGTAATTATAAAGAACTGAAGATTGACCTTGTGGCCCACAAACCAAATTAAGTGGATAAAAAGAACAATATCTCTCCTTAGCTTTATTTGAAACCTGCTCATTTTGAGCTTTAGTTGTACTGCTAATTGTAGCCTTAGCAGTAGAAGCTAATTCCGAGCCAGCAGCGACACATTCAGCTTGAACAGCACAAGCGTCTAGAGACGACAGCAATGCATAAACAGGTTGAGGTAAAATCCCTTTAAAAATGAGAAGTAAAAGAAACGTCCAAATTCCTACTAATCTAAATACAGATTTATTTGTGGCTAATCGCACTAGTCTTAACTCCTTACAACCAAAGATAAAAATCGGTGTATTTGACATCTAGGTTGTCTGATAGGAGAAGAGAATCAGTCCAGTAAAAATACGAGTATTTAGTAGATTTTTTTGAAAATTGAACCAAGCTACATAGGTAAACCAATTAGCTATTAACTCTTAAACTGGGCAATGGATACGATTGATGCTGCTTAAAATCGGCAAACTCACAGATTGAGTTAAATGGGCAAAAACGGCAGTGAGAGCCAGGATTAGGAGGGAAAATTTTACTGAAATTACTAGTTTCTTCCTGATATTTTTGCAAATCGTGCTGGTGCTTGTGAGCAATATTCGCTAACTCAAATTTTAAGGATTCTAATTCACTATTGTTAATACTAATTAACTCAGATTTTTTACATATTTCTAAATTATAAAATGATGCAACAGCTTGTCTTCCAGGGTAAAGATAACGAGCAGCTAGCAAATAAACTAATGCCTGTCGTTTGTCAAAAGCTGATTTACCAGTTTTGAAATCTAAAATATGTAAAGTTCTATCAGACTCAATAAAAACGCAGTCCATAGCCGCGTATAAGCGAAAGCAATAGTCTTCTTGTTCAACTACTATCGGTTTAGGAAAGCCTTCATCACCCGGAGTTAATTGGATAATATCTTTATCCAAAAGCAACGGTGCATCGTGATATTTTTGCAAAATGTGTAGCACGCGTTGCTGGACTTGAACGCTTGAGTTGCCTAATTTAAGTAGCTGTGCAACTCTTTCTACACCATCTGCTTGCTTCAGCAGATGCCTGTGATGATGAAACTCATAAATGCCTTTTTGGGCGAGTATGCCAATCCGCTGGGGCGCGGTGGCTTGCCCTAAAAGAGCTTTGACTTGTGGTTCGTGTTGCCGCGCTTTGATAAACCCCCGTCTCATCTGGCAATGCCAGCGTTCTTGCCCGGTCGCTGGGGCAACTAGAGACCAAAGGTGATAACTGGCAAAAGGTCGATCGGGGGTTGACATTGCTCAGAAACAGTGAGAGAAAATACGGTGGGGAGAAGTTTTAGCTAAGGCTTCCTTAGAAAAGAACTTCGGGGGATACTTGCTGCTACACACGCTTTGCGGGAAGCTTTAATAGTACTGATAATGTACGGGAGCAAGCGGCAAAAATGCCCAGCAAGATAAAATTCGGTACCGATGGATGGCGAGGGATTATTGCCGATGACTTTACTTTCCCCAATGTGCGGAAAGTAACAAGAGCAATAGCCACTTACTTAGAAAAAGTCTACACAAAAGACAGACCAGTACTTATTGCCTACGATACTCGCTTTTTAGCTGACCAGTTTGCCCAAACAGCGGCCCAAGTACTGGCAGACTTGGGTTGGACTGTGAAAATTACTGATCGGGATTGCCCCACACCAGTAATTGCCTACAACGCCCGTTACCTAAATTCCGCTGGGGCGTTAATGTTTACTGCTAGCCATAATCCAGCACCCTACTGTGGAATTAAATATATACCCGATTATGCTGGGCCTGCCACTCCAGAGATTACTGATACTATTGTGGCAAATATAGAAAGTGCATCGGATGAGTTGCCTGGGAGCAACCCATCAGGTTCAATTTCAATTTTCGATCCGAAACCAGATTACCTGAAATTTATCTACACTCTACTTGATGTAGAAAAGATCAAAAGCGCTAATTTAAAGGTAAAGTACGATGCTTTGTATTCTACCTCTCGCGGCTATTTAGATGAAGTTTTGCAACATAGTGGCGTTCAGTTAGAAAGTTTCCACGATTGGAGGGATGTTTTATTTGGGGGTGGAATGCCAGAACCCAAAGGAGAACAATTAGTTGAGTTAGTGGAAGCAGTAGTCCGCGATCAAGCTGATTTGGGCTTGGCAACGGATGGAGATAGCGATCGCTTTGGTATCGTTGATGAACAAGGAACTGTCCTCACTCCTAATACTGTGCTGTTAGTTCTAGCACGTCATTTGATCAAAAACAAAGGTAAAACAGGCGCTATCGTCCGTACTGTGGCCACAACCCACCTGCTGGATAATTTCGCTGCTAAAAATGGGCTGCAAATTTACGAAACAGCAGTTGGTTTTAAATACATCGGCGAAAAAATGCGGGAAACTGCGGTGTTAATCGGTGGAGAGGAATCAGGTGGTTTGAGTATTATTGGGCATATTCCCGAAAAAGACGGGGTATTAGCCGATATGCTGGTGGCAGAAGCGATCGCCTATGAAGGCAAACCGCTGAGTCAACTTGTCAAAGAAGCGATCGCCGAAGCCGATGGCCCACTTTACAACAATCGCCTAGACTTGCACCTCACAGAGGCGCACAAAACCGCCGTCATCGACTCCTTTACTAAAAATCCACCTATAGAAGTAGCAGGAATTAAAGTCAAGGAAGTGGGGCGTAAGGACGGGATTAAGCTGTATTTAGAAGAAGGTAGCTGGGTTTTACTACGTCCTTCTGGTACAGAACCATTGGTACGCGTCTACCTAGAAACCAACACTCCCGAAAAACTCACCCAAATCGCCCAAGAGTTAGAGAGTGCCATTGCTAAACTAGAGGCAGTAGCAGTTTAATCAGTCAGAATTAGGAGTTAGGAGTTATAAGTTAAGAATTATTAACTCCTAACTCCTAACTTTTATCAAACTATGAAAATCGCTCCTTTTTTGACATCTCTAGTTTTAGCGGTTTGGGTAATTGCGATCGCAATCATTTCAGTCCAAAACGCCACACCCGTATCGTTAAAATTCTTAACATTCCAATCGATTCAAATACCAATGGGTTTAGTGCTAGCTTTTAGTGCCATTGTCGGGTTAATTGGCATGGCACTGCTGCAACCTCTGTGGGGACTTGCTGGTATTGGTCAGCGTAATTCTCGATTAGAAGACGATGCCGAATTTTTTGTTGATGATGAAGATTTTTGAGGCTTGATAGCTGTGCAGTATCAAAATATTATTACAATCGAACCAGGAAAACGAGGTGGTAAGCCTTGTATTCGAGGAATGCGAATTACTGTATACGATGTTTTATCTTATTTGGCCTCTGGCATGACCTACGAGGAAGTGCTTGATGACTTTCCTTATTTGACACAAGAAGATATTTTGGCTTGCCTAAGCTATGCAACCGATCAAGAACGGCTATGAGTGCAACTTATAAAGCAGATTTTAACTTGTGGATTGAACAGACAGCCCAACTATTGCGATCGCATCGCTGGCATGAAGTTGATGTAGAACATCTGATTGAAGAGGTTGAAGGCTTGGGCAAAAGTGAACGGCGGGCTATTGCCAGTCAACTAACTCGCTTACTTTTGCATTTGCTGAAGTGGCAATATCAACCCCAGCGTCGCTCAGATAGTTGGCTCGATTCCATCACTGATTCTCGCACACAAATTGAGTTAGCAATAGAAGATAGTTCTAGTCTTAAGAGTTATCCTACAGAGCAACTTGAGGAAAGTTATCAAAGGGCGCGTCGGCAAGCAGCCAAGCAAACGGGGATACAAATTTCCGTATTTCCAGAAGAGTGCCCATATTTTTTAGAGTTAGTGTTGGATGAAGACTGGCTACCGGAAGCAAGCGATATTTGATAAGTGTAATTGTGACTGTGTGGTATAAAGCGGACAACACGCCACTTAATATGCATTGGTGAGTCTTGCAAAAGTCGCTTTTACTTCATTATCATCGGCAAAGTCTCCAGTATCCGCTTCAGCAATCCCCTTTTGAATTTCCTCGGTTTGCCACTGATACCTCTCTAAATAAGCGGCTACTGCCTCATTAAGGATGTAGCTGCGATCGCAGTTGCAATGAATTGCGATCGCATCAAGTGCAGCCTTGCGATCGCTATCTATCTGAAACGTAATATTTTCTTTGCTCATCGTCTCAAAAAAGTTGTGTTGCAATATGTGGTAATGCAACATAATTTATAGTGGAGTGGCGATCGCTATTCTCTCACTTCAAAATACCACATCAGTATCATTAAAATTCTTAATATTCCAATTGGTTTAGATCCCAGCAGATTTAGTCTTAGCTATCCAGGGTATGAGGTGAAGTAAGCCTAATCATACAATACACTTTGATGACTAGGCTGATAGCTTTAGTGTTCGCTCTTCTTAAGGTTTACAATAGCATCCAAATATCGTTATATTTCAAATTATGCTATTGAGCAATTCTCGCTCTAATTTAATGTTTATTACTTCATCTAATCCCAATAAAAACCTGCGATCATCGTGGTTATCTTTAATACCTAATGCAACATTTTTCAGTTTACCTTCATAATCTAAAATTTTTGGTATGAACATTTCAACTAGGGATTTCACCAAAGGTATGAATATTTTAAGTTCATGAGCTACTGGAGCACAATAAGCTAATTTAGAAGCGACTTGAGTTGCTTCGTGAGTAAAGCCAGCTATATTATCGGTAGCTAAAAATTCATTCATTGCATCATTTAAAAACTTCAACTTTTTCATTGATTCAGAAATTTGCTGCCTTATTTTTAGCATCAAATCCTTAGTTAAATTAATTTTATCAATTCCTGTATTCACTTCTGATTCATACTCTCTTACCTGAATTAAAGCTTCCTCCTGCAAGCGAGTAAGTATAAAACCAGTAATTAATACTGCCGGACTCACCGCAATATTAGCAGATGCCAGTAGAGATAAAATTATCGTGCTTCCTGCAATTATCCTCATTGAAGATTTACTTAAACAATTCCTTGTAGAGTTGTTGGTTTGTTTGACAGATAAGTTGTGAGATATAATTTCTTCCACTGCTAATTTTACAGGATTTGTAAGATTAGTTAAGTAATAAGAGCTTTTCAATGAATCAACAGGATTAGTATCAATTATGAGAGACTGCTTAATTTCATTAAAAGTATTTTTACATTCCTGAATTTGCTGAATTGAAAGTTCACTGGGATGCAGATTTTTTATCTTGTCAATGTTCTTGTCAAAGAAAATAAAAATTTTTTCAGTATTGGATATGGTATCTTGTCGAAGTTGATTGTACTGTTCTATAAGATTCTTTGTAAAGATTAAATCTCCTTCCAACTCCCTAAAAGTTTCATCATAAAGACTTGAGATTTTTTTAAACTTCTCTTTTTCTGCGTCTATGTTGGAAATTGCCCTCACACCTGCAAATGCTCCTACAGAAGCACTAGCTAAAGCAATAGTGTCTAAGATAAGTAGAATCATAAGTACTCCTTGCAATTTGTATTTTTTTGCCCTTTTTCTAAGTGTTTAACCTAAAAATCAGGGATTGGTTATACATAGACTTCCCTAATTAAGCCAATTATCACCATTGAGGCAGTATAAATAAGCAATATTTATGAAACTGTGTTAAATGCAGGATCATCACTTATAACTATCAATTTATGTCTCACTTAGCATCGCAACTACTTGTACAATCGCACTCGGCTTGACGCTAGAATATTAGTCGCAATCTTGTGGAGATGATTGGTAATGAAAATTAAAGCAGTTATCTGGCAAGAAGACGGTGTGTGGTGTGCTTCTGTACCTGCACTACCCGGATGTCACACTTGGGGAGACAGCTATGAACATTTGTTAGAGATGCTGCAAGATGCAATTCAAGGTTGGTTGGAAGTTGCTAGCGAACGAGAAGAACTTGACCCGGAGAAACAGTTGGTTGAAATATCGCTATGAAAGCGGTTTCAGGTAAAGCACTTTGTAAAATTTTGGAACGGCAGGGTTGGGAATTGAAACGGATTACTGGCAGTCATCATATTTACGTAAAAGAAGGTATTGATGTAATCCTCTCCGTTCCGGTTCATAGTAATCGAGATTTACCGATTGGAACTTTGAAAAGCATTATGAAAGATGCTGGACTTACCGAAGAAGATTTGGACTAAAAGCGATCGCAATTATCCCAAGTTCACATAACAGCAGTTAAGTTGAGCAGTTTTGGGTTAGTTGTAGCTTCAGATAATCAATAAAGTCCAGAATTTCTGTATCAGTAAGTTGTAGACGCGATCGCTTGCCATATTTCTGCTGCAAATAATCCCTTCCCTGCTCTGGTGTCCAATTGAACTGGGCTAAATACGTGTCACTTTGAGATATCAAAACTGCATGAATTTCTGATGTCGTTGTATTCGCAGATACTTGTATTATCTCTTGATTTGAATTTTGAATTTTATTAATTTTTAAACTTACTTTTTGCCCTAAAGCTTGCCAGTCTAATTCCTTATGTCCATCCCAACTAACACCTATAGAGGGATAAGTTACTGGATCGTAAATATTACAGAATACTACTTTTTTATCTCCAGGACTAACGGCAATAGTAAGTGGATGACGCAGTTGTTCAAAAGTAAGAATATCTAAAGACAGCAATAAACCTTTACAAAAATAGGTATCACTTCCTGAACGGATAATATAGGGTTTGTCTGCCAAAACATTTAAATCTGTTCTGATAACTTCTCCGAATGTATTTTCAACCTTTTTATTAACTTCTATCCCTGTAATTACCCCAGTCAAGGCTCTTTCATAAACTGGAATGCGTCTTTCATCTTCAGCAAGCATATACCAACAGTGATCGGGTTCTTTGCTGACAAAAACATATTGAGGTCTTGGGACTGCTCCAAATCCTAATTTAACTTCCATATTTTTGATGAAGGTTTTGGTAAATATATTTATTGAGCAACTAGTCATGAAGATTTTTACCGTCAAGCTATTAGTTGCTTTACAGATATAATTTCCTAGCCAGGAAGCTAATTAACATTAAGGCAGCAAAAATTAGAAAATCTGGTAAATCTATAACAAAGTTTCTGGATCAACACCTAGCGCATTCAACCTTTCAACTAACATTTTCACCTGTTGTTCTGCTTCCACTCGTCGCTGTTCTTCAAAAGCTGTGCGTTCTTCCACTTCCCTAATGCGTTCTTCTGGTATCAGCAATCTTTGCCCTTCTTCGTCATACCAGTACAGCCACTCCCGCACTATACCTTGATAAATTCCTCGTTCTCGCCCAATTCCTAAACCAATTTCTGGCAGCCAAACGGGATTTCCTGACATTAAGATATATTCCCCATCGACTAAGCGATACACTTCCAAAGGTGACTTTTTACGCCGCAGGGGACTATACACAACGTAGTACAAAATTCCTAAATCTTTGGCATAAAATTCTTTCTTGATGCTATATTCTTCTCGATATATTTGGGAAACAACTTCTAGCGCTAAAATTGGCAGTTGCTTTTCTTCCCACAGCACATAACTTAGGCGTAAATCCTCATCAACGAAGCGTTTAACTCCTAAACTGAGAAATCCATCAGGGACAATAGCTGGTTTGTCTGGGTCATAATAAATACCCATATCAACACCAAAGAACCAATCCCAGCGATCGCACCAAACCAAAGCCAGTATCGTTTTTAGCAAGCCGGGAATTAAATTTTGGAGTTCATTATCCACAGCGGTATCATCTGAGTCGGGTAGTTCTTCGGAAGATGGCAAACAATGCAGCGGATTGTAGTTTAACATGAGCGGTTTTGCCAAATCTGATTCTAGATAGATTGTAGGTAATCTATTGATGTGCGATCGCATAGCAAAAATCAAAAACCATTTTTAGCGTAGGCGTAGCCCGTCTTAAACATCGCCTTCTTCTCAGTAATGAAATATTTACAAGTGTAAAATCCTTTCATTAGATTCGTGGTTTTTCGGTACTGACTACCAGAGTGTCTAACTGACAATAGCAAAAAAGGGTGGAATATTGTTCAACTAGAACATTCCAGAAGTCGCAGAGTATTCAATTTCATGGTGAATTTGGTAGCTGGGCTGATTACCTATACCTACCAGGAGAAAAAGTCTTCTCTCAACCTTGACTCAGAAAATGTCGCACAGCTGGAACTTAGCTGATTTTTAGCCCGATTTTTGAGTCGTACTTAAGTATCAGATATGTCACCACAGATCCATTCGCAAATTTTAATCAAAAATTTCCTAACGGTTTTTTTGCCATTGTCAGCGTTAGTTGGGGGTATTTTAGGGACTATCTACTACCAGCAGATACAAACTGAGAAAGTTGTATTAAAAACCAATGAACTCGGCAAGGTAGATTTACAAACAAAAGTAATCAGCGGAGACTTTCACTCGGTTGTATCAGATTTGATCGTTATTTCTAGACAAAATGAGTTACAGGGTATTTTAAAAAGAGTAGATGGAGAACAACAGGCACTTTCCAAAGAATTCTTATTATTTTCTCGATATAAAAAACTTTACGACCAAATTCGCTTTTTAGATCAATCAGGTAAGGAAGTTGTCAGAGTTAACTTCAAACAGGGTGAACCAGAGATTGTCCCTGAAGAAAAACTGCAAGTGCAAGCCAAGCGCTACTGGTTTAATGACACTTTGCGGCTGAACCAAGGACAAGTGTTTGTCTCTCCCCTTGACCTGAATATTGAACGAGGTCAGGTTGAACAACCCCTCAAACCAATGATCCGCTTTGGCACTCCCGTTTTTGATAGCCGTGGACAGAAACGAGGCATTGTCGTGTTGAATTATTTCGGCAGCAAACTGCTGGATAATTTTAATCAAGCCCTCGCTAACGCCACTAGCCAGGGAATGCTGCTGAATGCTGATGGTTACTGGTTAAAAGGGGCGAAATCTGAGGATGAATGGGGATTTATGTTTCCCGATCGCAAAAACCGCACTTTTGGCAAAACTTTTCCCCAAGCATGGCAGCAAATTTCTCAAAAAGAATCGGGACAATTCCAAACTGCTGAGGGAATGTTCACTTTTACTACAGTCTACCCGCTTGTCGAAGGGCAAAAATCTAGTACGGGAGCAGGGCAGGCTTTTGCCGCAAGCCAAAATCAAATTGACACTAAGTCTTATCACTGGAAGATTGTCTCATGGGTGTCGCCAGAGACATTAGCGACTAAATCAAACCGATTTTTGAGTCAATTGCTACTCCTATATGCTGGGTTGGTAGGACTAATTGGCATTGGTTCTTGGCTACTAGCAAGAGCTAGTGTCAATCGTCAGATGGCCCAGGAAGAGTTAAGGCAGTCTGAAGCCCAGTTGCGAGAGCTAGTTGAGCGGGAAAAAATTCTGAAAACTTGTCTATCTAGTCAAATTCGTAATTCGCTGGATCTAAATACGATTTTGAGTACAGTAGTGGGTGAAGTTCGGGAACTGCTCCAAATTGATCGATGCCAGTTTCTTTGGTGTAATAAAGAAGATGAATCTACTAGCTTTGAACTCAGTCAGCAAGCTTGCGCTCCCGATTTACCAGAACCCTTGGGCTGTTCTCCTATCCAGAATGTGGAAGCACTGAGTGAGGCTGTTCTGGAAGGGAATTTGCTTTGCTTTGATGACATTGCTACAGATTCCTGGCTTGATTCCAGGAATCGGAATTTACTGGTGACATTGGGCTTTAAGTCTCTACTAACAGTTTCGGTGCAAACTCAGTCGGGTCGCTTAGGTGTGATTGTCTGCGAACATAGTAGGGCGCTTCGTTCCTGGAGTGATGATGAGGTGGAACTGATTCGAGGTGTGGCTGACCAGTTAGCGATCGCCATTGACCAGGCACAATTGTATAATCAAAGCCGCGATGCTACTGCTGCTGCTACTGCTCAGGCAGAACAACTCAACCAAGCTTTGCACAATCTCAAAGAAACCCAAGCTCAACTAATTCAGACCGAAAAAATGTCGAGTTTAGGTCAATTAGTGGCTGGTGTAGCTCACGAAATCAATAACCCAGTTAACTTCATTTACGGCAACCTTACTCATGTAAATGAATATACACTAGGCTTACTGGAACTGGTAGAACTCTATCAAAAGTCTAATCCTAATCCAACATCTGAGGTACAAGCTCATATAGAAGCGATCGACCTTGATTTTATGGCTGAGGATCTACCTAAAATATTAGTTTCAATGAAAATGGGAGCTAATCGCATTCGTGAAATAGTTCTATCCTTGCGGAATTTTTCTCGACTTGACGAGGCGGATATGAAGCCTGTCAACATTCATGAAGGTATTGATAGTACACTGCTGATTTTACAAAATCGCTTCAAACAAACGCCTGGAAATACCGGAATTGAAATAGTAAAAGAATATGGTGATATTCCGTTAGTAGAGTGCTATGCTGGACAACTCAATCAGGTGTTTATGAATCTGATCAGTAATGCCATTGACGCCCTGGATAGTTGTAACAGTCAGCGAACTGCTGAGGATATAGAAGCTAACCCCAGCCAAATTGTAATACGTACTAAGTTACGCAACTCGGATCGCATAACTGTACAAATTGTAGATAATGGCCCTGGCATGACCGAAGTAGTTAAACAACGATTATTTGACCCTTTCTTTACCACAAAAGCCGCAGGTAAAGGCACAGGATTAGGACTGGCAATTAGCGCTCAGATTGTCACAGAAAAACACAACGGATCTATTTGGTGTATTTCGGAACCAGGACAGGGAGCAGAGTTTTGGGTTGAGATTCCGATTCAGCAAAGTTCTAAGCTAGCTACTGTAAGTACTACTACTCTATCCAGACTTTGATGCTACTCTGGGCAAATAACAGGCTTATTTTAAAGTTACTACAAAGACGAGTGGGAGAATTATCACCACAATTGCAAGAGCGTATCCAATCTCTTTCTTTAAATAAGTTAGAAACCCTTGGTGAAGTTTTGTTGGATTTTACTGCTATGGAAGATTTACTTTACTGGTTGCAAACAAATCAATCAGTTTAAAATCTATTTTTATGAAAATTGTAAAAAATAAATCTACTCACTTACCTCATACAGGATTTTTAAACTCAGTTCGATGATTTTTTGACTTTACCGAATTAAAAGTTTCGAGTGAGTAACAAAAAGGGCAGGTATAAAACCCGCCCTCAAAGTAATAAATATTTAAACTAAACTAGCGATCGCAACTTAATTAGCGATTTGGGGCGCACTCAAAGAAACCTTTGCTGCTTCTTCTTTTTGCTGTGCTAATGTCGGCACGGAATCACGCAATCTTGCCGTCAATTGTACAGTTGTAGCGTCATACATTTGAGTCAGCAACTTAGGATAGAAACCAATACCAATAATTGGCACTAACAAACAAGCAATAATAAATACTTCGCGGGGTTCAGCATCTATTAAAGCTTGGTGAGAAACTAATTCCTTGTTCTCTTCTCCGTAGAAAATTTCCCGCAACATCGACAGCAGATAAATGGGAGTTAAAATCACTCCAACTGCCATCAAGAACACCACAATGACTTTGAAAGTAGAGCTATAAGCATCGCTAGTAGCAAAGCCAACAAATACCATTAATTCTGCCACGAAACCGCTCATCCCTGGCAATGCCAAAGAAGCCATTGAACAGGTGGTGAACATGGCGAAAATCTTCGGCATTCTCTTACCAACACCACCCATTTCATCCAACATCAGAGTGTGTGTGCGATCGTAAGTTGCGCCAACGAGGAAGAACAAACTCGCCCCAATTAACCCGTGGGAAACCATTTGCAACACTGCCCCACTCAATCCCAAATCGGTGAAGGAGGCAATACCAATCATCACAAAGCCCATGTGAGAAATTGAGGAGTAAGCAATTTTTCGCTTGAGGTTTCGCTGGGCAAAGGATGTTAGGGCAGCGTAAATGATATTAACTACCCCCAAAACCACCAACACTGGTGCAAAAAAGGCGTGGGCGTCGGGGAGCATTTGGGCATTCATCCGAATTAAGGCGTAACCGCCCATTTTCAGCAGAATACCTGCCAATAACATGTGTACGGGTGCTGTTGCTTCACCGTGGGCATCAGGTAGCCAAGTGTGCAAGGGAATAATCGGCAACTTGACGGCGTAGGCAATCAAGAAGCCAGCATAGAGGGCAAGTTGAAAATTGAGGGCGAAATCTTTGAGGGCGAGCGATCGCATATCAAACGTCACCGTATCGCCGTAAAATCCCATTGTCAGGGCAGACAGCAAAATAAACAGCGAACCGCCAGCGGTGTATAAAATAAATTTGGTCGCTGCATATTGCCGCCTTTTGCCTCCCCAAATCGACAGCAGAAAGTATATCGGTACTAGTTCCAGTTCCCACACCAGGAAAAATAACAGCATATCCTGGACAGCGAACACGGCAATCTGACCGCCATACATCGCCAAAATCAAGAAGTAAAATAGCTTCGGCTTGAAGGTAACAGGCCAAGCTGCTAAAATCGCCAGCGTGGTAATGAATCCAGTCAAAATAATTAGGGGCATAGATAAACCATCAGCCCCTACTGACCAATTCAAATCTAGTTGGGGTACCCAGGGGTAACTCTCCACCAACTGCAAATCTGGATTGGAGAAATCATACCCAGTATAAAAAGCATAAACAATTAGTGCAAAATCTATCAGCCCTACGATTAGGGAGTACCAGCGCACTGTTTTGCCTTCTTTATCCGGGATGATGGGAATCAGTAGTGACGCCGCTATCGGAAACAGAATAATCGTCGTCAGCCACGGAAAATTAGCTGTATTCATGGCAATTGGTCTGCTATCAAAATCATGTTTGGCAAAAAGTCACTAGCTATTAACTAACAGCTTTTTGGGGATTTGGTCTTGCTCGTTAGGTTGATTTAATAAAAATAAAGAAAGATGAAGGTAGGTAAATGTATATCCTTGCCTTCATCTTTAGTGAGTGCTGAGTCATGAGTGCTAAGTGCTGAGTCATGAGTAGAGTACTGAGGTGAAGGTGTAGATTTTGCTGAGTAAAGATAGTGTATTTCCATCTTCACTCAGCGCTCGGCATGGGCTAAACGCCCCACTACCGCTAACAGCACTCAGCACTAAAACTAGGTGACACCAAAGACAATCACTAAGCCCAAAACCGCCCCAAACACAATCAAGGCATAAAATTGAGCGCGACCGTTTTCTAGGTACTTCAGACCTTCACCGCTAACAAGGGTGAAAAAGCCTGTGAGGTTAACAGCACCATCGACAACGCGGAAGTCAACTTCCATAACTTGTCTGGCTACGCGACGCAAGCCGAGGACAAAAACCCGATGGTAAATGTCATCAAAGTACCACTTGTTGAGGGATAACTCATAAAGTGGTTGGATTTTAGCAGCGATCGCAGCCGGGTCAATCTTACGGCGCAAATACATCAGCGAAGCTAAGGTAATCGCAATCAAGGAAATTCCCACTGAGGCACCCGCCATAATGTAGAATTCCGTCGGATTGAACTCGGCGGTTTTTTCTAGAACTTCGGTGAGAGTTTCGCTAGGAGGAAAGATAAACTCTTCAAAATAATTGGCGTAGGGAGTTCCCACCAAACCAATGAAAATCGAAGGCACAGCCAACAGTGCCAACGGCAGAGTCATTGTCCACGGAGACTCGTGAGGCGAGTCGCTGTGATGCCCGTGGGAGTCATGGGAGTCGTGGTGCTCACTAGTTGCCGCCAATTCTCCTTTCTTCATCGCCCCAGGCCCAAAATTCGGGACTGGTTCTTCTGACTCTAATTCCAGGACAATTGTCGCCGCAGCCTTCTTGAGTTTTTCCTTGATTTTTTCGTCAGTACCCCGGAATTTGCCTTCAAATGTCATGAAATACATTCTAAACATATAGAAAGCTGTAATCCCAGCAGTTAGCCAGCCGATAAACCAGAGAAGTGGGTTAGCCTCAAAAGCCTTCCCCAAAATTTCATCTTTTGACCAGAAACCAGCAAAGGGTGGAATACCAGAAATTGCCAAGCAACCAATCAAAAAGGTAGTTGCTGTAACGGGCATGTACTTCCGCAGTCCGCCCATCAAGCGCATATCTTGAGCTAGGGCAGGGTCGTGACCAACAACACCTTCCATGCCGTGAATTACTGAACCTGAACCCAAGAACAGCATCGCCTTGAAATAGGCGTGGGTCATCAGGTGGAATAGTCCAGCACTGTAGGAGCCTATTCCCATTGCCATCACCATGTAACCGAGTTGGGAAATGGTGGAGTAAGCCAAGCCCTTTTTGATGTCGTTTTGGGTAATCGCAATGGTTGCCCCCAAAAACGCTGTAAACGCCCCAGTAAAGGCAATGACATTCATTGCGGCTGGAACGTCTTCAAATACTGGGTACATCCGAGCAATAAGGAAAACACCCGCTGCCACCATTGTTGCCGCGTGAATCAAGGCAGAAATGGGGGTGGGGCCTTCCATTGCATCTGGTAGCCAGACATGGAGAGGGAATTGGGCTGATTTAGCAACTGGCCCTAAGAAAACTAAAATCGCAAACAGGACAGCGAGAAAATTGCTGATAGAACCTGATTGCACAAGTTGGGCGAGGCGATCGCCCATAACAGTAAAATCAAAGCTGCCTGTTGCCCAAAACAGCCCCAAAATGCCCAGCAGGAGACCAAAGTCGCCCACGCGGTTGGTGACAAACGCTTTTTGAGCGGCATCTGCTGCTGACTTGCGATCGTACCAAAAGCCGACCAGCAAGTAGGAACACATCCCGACCAGTTCCCAGAATATATAAATCTGTACTAGGTTGGGACTGACCACCAGACCTAACATTGAGGAGCCAAACAAACTGAGATAGGCGTAAAACCTCACGTAACCGGGATCGTGAGCCATGTAGCCATCGGTGTAAATCATGACTAACAAGGCTACCGTTGTTACAATCACCAGCATTAGGGCTGTCAGGTGGTCAATAGTGTAGCCCATGCTCAGGTGAAAATTACCTGCTGCCGCCCACTCCAAGGTGCGAATATAAGGCGCGTGTCCTTGAATTTGACTCCATAGCAAGGCAAACGACAGCCCCATAGCTGCTCCCATCATGGAGATAATCACCACAGCGTTAAGCTGCCGTAGGCGGTTTGTCACCTGATTCAACGAGATTAACCCTAGACCGACCAGCATTGCCCCAAAAAGAGGGAACACCGGAATCAGCCAGGCATACTGATAGATTACTTCCATCACTGACGCCTACTTTTAGAATTCTTGAATAGCGTGTCGAAACTGTTAATAATTGTGACACACACCCTTTAGGATAAAATAACCCACCCAAGGCTGATTGGGTGGGGTGTTAAGCATGGTTTTAGATTTGCCGAGAATACTTCTGAATGCTGAGTGCCCGGTCCTGAGTTTAATTATTACTCACGACTGGGCACTCTCTTCAAGCTGACCGACACTCTAAGTCCACTGTTTTTGAACTTTTGTAGATTTTAGGGCAATTGCTGTAACTGGCTTTAATGTCTTCTAAAGCTAGACGTAAATCTTCTCTGCCGCGAAAGCCTTCCAAGCGATGGCGAACAGCGCCGTTTTCAATCAATAGTAAAGTGGGTAGTGATTTTAGCCTATAAGTAGTAGACAATTTAAAATTTTGATCGGCGTTAACCCCAACTAATTTAATTTCTTCCCCGCATTGGGCTTGAAATTGCAACAACAGTGGGTGAATAATCCGACACAAGCCACACCAAGGTGCTTCAAAATTAACTAAAACAGGAATAGGAGATTCTAAAACTTCTTGAGTAAATGTCCGCTCACTAACCGACAACACCATGACGCCTCTTGGTTTATAAGGTTTTTATATCAAACTAGCTATCAGCACTGAAGTGAAGGATTGGCAAGTCAGTAACTGGCGATAGATGCTTTCAGGACACAAATTTCAGGACACAAAATAATTAGGCAAAAATTGAGCGCGTTAATGTGTCTCTGACAAAAAAGCCACCGTTGAAGTCGCGCTGGCTTTTTTGAATGTTAAACTCCTGATTGCCGTGGTCAGACTGGGGATTTGACTGAATCTGCTACTTTCTCCCAAGGTTAAAGACAACTGACCGACGACTACCAATATAAAATCTCAAGCTGACTTAACGCACCCCCACTGAATAGATGTTTGAATTTATCCTACATTGATTTGGGGCAATTGATAAGCTGAAATTTTCATCTATTTGGGATTTTTTTGAGATTTTTTCCTGACATTGGGGATCGCCTAGAGTTACCATCCTATCCTACTAGTTGCTTCCAGCAACAGAGGGTGCGACCACCAAAGCAAAGCTATAAAAATGGCAACTCCCAAATAGGCAGGGCGGAGAAATTCCTGCCATTTGAGAGATTGACGCCCGTCAATAATTGCTTTAAAGGGAATAATTGAAGTCCGCTGTTTGGCAATTTCAAAGGCTTCTCCATAGCGATCGCTCAAGCGACGATCCCCGTGCCAAACCCCAAACAAGTGATGCAACACCAATCCAATGGAAGTTACCAGGGTAAAGGTAGTACCCAGCCACAGAGTATGGGCAACACACCAGATTATTTGTCCCACCATCTGGGGATGACGGGTAATCCGAATAATTCCTGTTTCGTAGAGATGAACTTGGGGCTTTTGAATAGCAGCAATTTCTAGTAGATTGAAGGTAGCAGGATATAAAAACAAAAACGAGATTGCTGACAGCAGCCAAACAAATTCTCGCACTCCTAGCACCCCTTGTACCTGCCAAAGTTGCAAACCATCATAGCGGTGCCCAAAAAAGTAAATAATTAATATCACAGCCAACGGTAGGCTGACTAATGCAAAGAGAATGCGATAAAGCCTTGGGCCAATGTATTTTTCTGCCCAAGGGCGCAAAGCAGCGCCTCCACTATGAGCGATCGCAAAAACTATTTGTAACCCCAGTATGACAAAATGACTGGGTGTCAACCAAGAAATCAGCAGCATATACACGGGTGAAGTAATTTAAAGAAAACTGAATTCAGTACAACCAATACCACAAAGTATTCAAAAGGGGACTTTAGTCAAGATGTTGTGCTACTGTCTTTTTCGAGTCAAGCCTTCAAGTTTAATATGCAACAAATCATGTCCGGCTGATTGCTGCCAAACCGGATTTATTGCGTGCATCCGCTCCTTTAAAAGTTTGTGGGTTGAGCCTTATGTCTGACCTTCCTTTCACTTTAGATCAGTTACGTATCCTGAAAGCGATCGCACAAGAAGGAAGCTTCAAGCGTGCCGCTGATAGTCTTTACGTTTCCCAGCCAGCCGTGAGTTTGCAAGTGCAAAATCTCGAACGGCAGCTAGATGTCCCCTTATTCGACCGTGGAGGACGACGCGCCCAATTAACTGAAGCCGGGCATCTACTTTTAAGCTACGGTGAAAAAATCCTCAGTCTGTGTCAGGAAACCTGCCGCGCGATCGAGGATTTACAAAATCTCCAAGGCGGTACTTTGATTGTCGGTGCTTCTCAAACCACCGGCACTTATCTTTTGCCCAGAATGATTGGTATGTTCCGACAAAAATATCCGGATGTGGCAGTGCAATTACATGTTCACTCTACCCGGCGGACTGCTTGGAGTGTCGCGAACGGACAAGTTGATCTGGCGATTATCGGCGGTGAAATTCCTGGTGAACTGTCAGAATCTTTAGAAATTATTTCTTACGCTGAAGACGAACTAGCGCTGATTTTACCTGTCTTTCATCCCTTTGCCAAACTTGAAAAAATCCAAAAAGAAGACCTATATAAATTACAATTCATTGCCCTAGATTCCCAATCGACTATCCGCAAAGTAATTGACCAAGTGCTAGCACGCTGTGAAATTGATACTAGACGTTTTAAGGTTGAAATGGAATTGAATTCCATTGAAGCAATTAAAAATGCTGTGCAATCTGGTTTGGGGGCTGCCTTTGTTTCAACTAGTGCGATCGCTAAAGAGTTACAAATGGGCGTTCTGCATTGTGCCAACATTGAAGGCGTTGTCGTCAAACGGACACTATGGCTGATTTTTAATCCCAATCGCTATAGATCCAAGGCCGCAGAAGCCTTTAGTCAAGAAATTTTGCCCCAGTTTGCGAACCCAGGATGGAATCAAGATGTGTTAAAATTAACACAAAAAAACATAGTGTTAGCTACATTGGATGCAGCAACGCCTATCTCCTCCGGCGAAGACTAACAATCCGATCATTAGTCCTACCCTTAGGGCGTCTATGTCATTTGTCCTATGTTTTTTGTAAATGACCAATGACCAAATAATTCGTAATTCGTAATTCGTAATTATTATCTCCTAGCTTTTCGCATAGCCTGTCGTAGGCAAGCTAGGAATTTGATATCAGCAAAAAAGTTTCCTGTTCTTGATCAAGAGATTTAGTTTCTATATAACCTGAGTGAACTAATACGAATTACGAATTATTTTGACTAATGACTAATCAAGAAAATGGAAGTTTACTGTACTCGTCCACGTTGCCCACGTCCACAGAACTATTTTGCCGATTTAGATGATATTACAACGCTGAAAACAACCCAGCAAAAGTATTGCACTACCTGTGGTATGCCACTGATGCTAGATGGTCGATACGTACCAATGAAGCTGCTGGGAAGGGGCGGGTTTGGAGCAGCTTTTTTGGCACGCGATCGCCGAATACCGGGAATGCGTCAATGCGTGGTTAAGCAGTTTCAACCAGCGGGAAATTTAACCTTAACTCAACTGCAACAAGCGCAGTTAATGTTTGAGAGAGAGGCAGAAGTTTTAGCACAACTTGGTAACGACCACGAACAAATTCCTGACTTGTTTGCTTTCTTTCCAGTGATAGTTAATAGCTTGCAACCAGGACAGCAAGACCAATTTTTTTACTTGGTGCAAGAATACATTGATGGGCAAAACCTAGAGGAAGAATTAGTTCAGCAGGGAAAATTTTCTGAACAGCAAGTGTTGGAGGTGCTGCAAGAAATCCTGAAGGTGCTAAAGTTTGTCCATTATAGAGGAATTATCCACAGAGATATTAAACCCTCTAACATCATGCGCCGTCGTGACGGTAGACTTTTTCTACTAGATTTTGGCGCAGTTAAGCAAGTAACAAATGTTGCACTTGGTTCTGCTGCCTCTTCCACAGGAATTTATTCTATGGGATTTGCACCCCCTGAACAGATGGCTGGGGGCCAAGTATTCCCATCTACAGACTTATACGCGCTGGCTGTAACTGTTATTACCTTGTTAACAAATCAGGAAGCAATTCAACTGTTTGATGCCTATAGTAACCAGTGGAAATGGCGAACCCAGGTAACTGTCAAGCCTCGTCTTGCTGACATATTAGACAAGATGTTGCTACCTGCTGCTAATCAGCGCTTCCAGTCAGCCCAGGAGGTTTTAGATGCACTTAACTCACAGGCAGCTCAAGCCCCTACACAACTTAATTCGCCCTCTGTAACACTTCCGCCACAACCACCCAAAGGTTCTAGTCCCGTCGTCCCCCGCCCTTCACCAACTCAACCAGCGTTTTCTACAGTGGAATTGTTGGGTGGAGCGGCATTTAGTGGATTTGAGGGTGCATTGATCGCGATCGCCCTCTTCAGTCTAGTAAAATCACCAATAGTTACTTTAAGTGTTGCATCTGTAATTTTGGGAATACTAATATTTGCCCAAACCAGGCGGTGGATTGAAAAGTTTGATTTATTAATTATTCCAACAATTACTTTTGGGATTATTTTTTTTGTCCCCTTTTTACGGGGGGGTCTTGACATTCTCTCAGTAGTTATTTTAGCAGTTGCAGCAGGCTTAGTAGCTATTTCACTGACAGCCGTATTTCGACTTATTTATAAATTATTATCTCTGTTACTTTAAAAAAATCCTGGTGCTAACAGCCACCTATGTCTCAGAAAAACGAAACACTTAGTCTTTTCTTAGCCGTTGTCATCACCATTGGTTTAATCTTTGGTGGTCTATGGTTTCTTATGGAACGGTGGGCACAATTAAGTGGAACTATTCCTAAGTCTTCGGGGAGTGGCAACACAAGTAATCCCATAAACCAGTTTGTCAACAGATGTAACGTGGCAAATCTTCCACAGGGGACATTCAACTATGGTGGTAGTAAAACCTGGGCACCCATCCGTAAAGAGGCAGACTCCGTACTGCAAAGCCTCTGCCCTCAATTTACTTTACGCTACACTCAACCTCCTTCAGGTAAACCAGGATCTGGAACTGGTATTCGGATGTTGATAGATAATCAACTAGCTTTTTCTCAATCTTCTCGCTCAGTTAAAGCTGAAGAAAATACAGAAGCTAAACAAAAAGAATTTAATTTGAAAGAAATTTCGGTGGCGATTGATGGTATTGCGATCGCAGTTAACCACAATCTCAACATCCCTGGTTTAACTGTTGCCCAACTCAAAGACAAGTAGTTCGCTTGTTATTTCAAGACATAAGATTTACAAATAATAAACTTTTCTTCTTTATTCAAATTTGTTCATGTCACAAAAGAATGAAACCACAATTTTAGCTTTGACCCTGCTGCTGACAGTTGGAATAGTTGGCGGTGGTTTTTGGTGGTTTACTAACAATGGGGTCAAAATTGGTAATACCATCACTCAAAATCAACAAACAGGTAGCAAAGACCGCATTAGTTTTGGGGAAAAATCCTTTACTCCAGGTGAGATTTCTCCAGTGAAAAAAGAAGGAGTACAGGCGATCGCTGCTAAAAGTTATGACAAAGCGATCGTCAATTTCACAGCTGCCCTAAAACTCAACCGGAACGATCCAGAAACACTAATTTTTCTTAACAACGCCCGCATCGGTTCTTCCAAGAGCTACACCATTGTGGCTTCTGTACCATTCGGCACTGACCCTAATACTTCTTTAGAAATTTTACGTGGAATCGCCCAAGCCCAAAATCAAGTTAATAGCTCTGGAGGAGTCAAGGGAGTACCGTTGAGGGTAGGGATAGCTAACGACGACGACAATCCAGAAATAGCCAAGCAAATCGCTTCTAACCTAGTCAGCAATTCCGAAGTATTAGGTGTAGTTGGACCGAATACTAGCGATTCCACCTTAGCCGCAGGTACTATCTATACTTCTGGACAACTTGTAGCAATTTCCCCTACCAGCACATCTGTAAAAATTTCTAACTTTAGCCGCTACGTTTTTCGCACGGTTCCCAGTGATTTTATGGCTGCGAGAAGTTTAGCCAACTATATGGTGAGAACCTTGCAGAAAAAAAATGCAGTGGTTTTCTTTAATTCTCAGAGTAACTATAGCCAGTCTTTAAAGTCGGAGTTTGTTTCATCTGTTTCCCTAGAGGGTGGACAGGTATCCAGCGAATTTGACTTATCCAAGGCGGATTTTAGTGCAGCTAAAAGTGTAGAACAAGCAACTAAGCAAGGTGCAGAAGTGTTGATGTTAGCTGCTAACACTGAAACTCTGGATAAAGCGCTGCAAGTAATTCAGATTAACCAGAAACGGTTAACTCTGCTGGGGGGAGATGATGTTTACACCGCTAAAACTTTAGAAATTGGCAGAGAGCAAGCTACGGGGATGGTAGTGGCAGTTCCCTGGCATATTGATGGCGATCCTAAGTCAGATTTTCCTCAGAAATCGCGGCAACTATGGGGTGGTGATGTGAGTTGGCGAAGTGCCCTCAGCTATGATGCCACTGTAGCTCTGATTGCGGCATTAGAACGCAATCCCACACGATCGGGAGTTCAACAAGCACTCTTCTCCTCTGACTTTTCTACCAGCGGCGCTTCTGGCACAATTCGATTTTTAGCATCAGGCGATCGCAATGCGCCAGTCCAACTTGTAAAAATTGTTCCGGGTTCTCGCTCCCGCACTGGTTATGACTTTGAACCAGTACGATAATCAGCAATAAAAAATTAAAACTTAACCAATACTTAACCTGGGAAAACCCTCAAGATGGGAAATTAAGCCTTATGGGGAAAAATTTTACTGTCAACTTTTTCTCACCAGCACTCAAATCTTGAGACAAGAGACGAATAATCCAGGTGAAATTTATTATACATTGGCTTCTAAAGTAGTCAGAAGTTAGGATTTGTCAGAATTTGCTAACAAAACACCCGTCTTCCAAATACAATCTCAAGTAGCAAGCACCTATCAAGCACTTATATTGAATGGACGCGGGAGTAATTTGCTATGTCCCAAAAAAATGAAATACCTATTCTTGTATTATCAATTTTAATCACTGTCGGGCTAATAGCTGGCGGTTTTTGGTGGTTCAGCAGAAAGTCTGGTGTGGAGATAAATAAAATTAGTTCTGGAAACACCAACACGCCCCAAGCCGCATCAGGAAAACCTAGCAGCGGGACTTTCACCTCAGTACAGGATGTTCCTACAGGATTATTCAATTACGGAGGCAGTACATCTTGGGCACCGATTCGACTAGTAGTTGATCCAGCAATTCAAGCTGCGCGGCCAGAGCTACGGCTGCGCTATGTAGAACCCAGCAATGCATCTCCTGGTTCTGGTACTGGCATCCAGTCCTTGATAGACGGTCAACTAGCCTTTGTCCAATCCTCACGACCAGTTTTAGATCAGGAATTAAGCCGTGCCCAGCAGCGTGGGTTCAGTTTGAAACAAATTCCTGTGGCAATTGATGGTTTAGCATTTGCAGTTAACCCCAACTTGAATATCCCAGGATTAACGGTAGACCAGTTAAAGTCAATTTACACCGGAAAAATCAATAATTGGAGCCAGGTGGGCGGCCCCAATATCCCGATTAAGCCCTATTCCCGCCGCATTGCTGATGGCGGTACAGTCGAACTTTTTGTCCAAGATATCTTGGGTGGTCAAGCTTTCAGCTCCAATGTGGAATTTGTCTCGACAACCACCCAAGCCTTGCAAAAATTGGCTGGTAGTCCTGGCAGCATCTACTACGCTTCTGCCCCAGAAGTGATTCCTCAATGCTCAATCAAAGCCTTGCCGTTGGGGCGGACGCAAGGGCAATACATTGCTCCATACCAAGAACCTTCTGTCCTCCCGTCTGAATGTCCTGGTAAACGGAACAAATTGAACATTGAAGCTTTCCAATCAGGAAAATACCCGATTACCCGCAATCTGTTTGTGGTGGTCAAACAGAATGGTCAGACTGAGCAGCAAGCAGGTGTCGCTTACGCCAACTTACTGCTGACTGAACAGGGACAGGAACTGATTACCCAAGCTGGGTTTGTTAAAGTTCGCTGACACCTGCGATCGCCTCCGGCGAGGCGGAGCCTATCGTACTCAGACAGAGTGGCGGAAATCGCCGCTCTGAACTGTGCTTTAACCAGCTCTATTAATCGACTCTGCTGGCAAGCAAATGAGATTATCCCCTTGAGTCAGGATTAAGCCACGTTGACGCAGCTTACCCATCAAGCGGGTGACGGTGACACGAGTGGAACCAATCGCGCTACCAATTTGGGCATGGGTGAGGGGGAAAGGCAAACAATAACCGCGAATCACATCAGGATCAGTGTCGCTCATTGCTGGCTCTCCATATTCCTCAATCAACAATGTGAGAAATCCTAAGAGTCGGTCAATTGTGCGGCGTTGTCCCAAGGCACTCAGCCACAGCAGCTTACGCTGGTGCTGATACCTAAAGGCATCCATAACTTCGCGACGGAAGTGAGGCCAATTGTCTAAATCATGCCAGTACATCCACAGCACCGCAGTTTGGTCAACATGGGCGTAAGCCTGGAGTGTGAATGGTGATTGGGCAACAATTTCAAATGGCTGTCCCGCTCCCACAAAACCCAAGAACGCTTCTTCTGGAGTTCTGTTGATTCGTCGAGACGTTAGCTGACTAGCAGTCGCACTAACTTGGGCGGTTCCTACCATGCGGATCGCACCCCTTTGCACCAAATACAGCAATCCAGGTCGAGCTGGAATGCGCTCATCTTTGCTAAAGGTACGGCAGCGATAGTGTTCTTGAGCCCAGTCAAGAATGCGTTGCCAAGTCAAAAAAGGCCGTGATGCCTCAGAAAAGGAGGATGGAGATTGCATAGGTAACAAAGAGCGTTCGGCTGAAGACAAAGACGTAAATAAAAGGGTGCAAGGAGTGTCTTTGTGTTGGCGAGGCAGGCTTAACGCCTAACAGCGCCAGCCAATCCAAAGAATAGAAAGCAAATTACTCTCTACTCTTTTGTTATACTTCCTACTGTACAATGATGGTAGTAAAGTTTACTTACTATTCATCGATTATTCATCAAATTTTATCCTCTTCTCATTTTTCTTCATCTAAATTAAATTTATACCGCAAGGTAGATGACAGAAAAGTAACAAATATATTTTACATGATTATTTCAATAAAATTACGTGCATTATAAATTACTAGTTAGCAAATATACGTCCATTAAACAGCTAATATGGAGTTATTTAATAAAATCACTAAGTATTAATACTTGCAGACGAAAATATATATGCACAAAAGATGAAAAAATCCCTCTATATAAAGGTAGAGATGATAATAGAGTTTTGTATATCTCAGGTGTAGCTCTGCGACTATCAAAATCTCAGAATCGAAAAGCGATGGAACTTGCCAGTGCGATCGCCTCAGATACATCAGGGATTTGTGGGGACGTTTTTAGCATTCAAATAGTTCCCCCTGGTTGGATACATTTTGAATTGACTCACTCAACCTTAGCGACTTGGTTACAAAATCTCGCAGTCGGAAGTTCAGGGGGAGAGGGGGAGATGGGGGGCAGGGAGCAGGGAACAGGGGAGGCAGGGGAGGCAGGGGAGGCAGGGGAGCAGGGAGCGGGGAGCAAGGGAGAAAAGTTTTCCCCTCTGCCCTCTGCATCCCGCCCCGATGACTCTTTTCAATGCCCAATACAACTCTTGGAGAGGCTGCGCTCAGTACAAGTGCCCAATTTGTTTACTGTTCAATACACCCATGCACGCTGCTGTTCACTAGTGCTTCTGGCTCACCGAGAGGGATTGATTAAACTTAAAGAACCAGTTCCAAATACTAGTCCAGCTTTTTGGGATGTTATCTCTCCCAACCCTCTACCTTGGCTCAACTGTGACGGAACACTGCGGCTAAATCACCCAGATGAGCGTCGTCTAATTAGCGAATTAATACAAGTGGTAGACAACATAGAGTGCCCTGATATTGGCGGTTCTGTGAAATGGGAAAAAGTAGCACTGAATTTGAGCCAGGCCTTTGAAAAGTTCTGGTCTAATTGCCGGATTTGGGGTGAGGTGAAAATTACATCACCAGAGCTAGCCCAAGCCAGACTCGGATTGCTCATGGCTACTCAGTCAGTATTAAGATTTGTCCTAGAGGAAAACCTGGGTGTTTTTGCGCCTTTGGAGTTATAAATCGGTAATGTCGCTTAGGTAAAAATAAAAACTTTAATATAGCTATTGACTCAATGCATCACCTCGGCTACATTAGCAGGTGTGTGAGGAGCGAACCAGCAGGGGCACCGAGACGAAACACGGCCAGTCGTCGGTGTCCTTTCTGATTTATATGGGTTACGTCTGAAAAAGTGCCCTCACTAGAGCAAAAACTTTTCAATTGCTACTGCTGCTCCATCTTCTTCTACACTAGGAGCTACCCACTGCGCGATCGCTTGCACTCCTGCTGGTGCATTGCCCATAGCTACACCAAGTCCGGCATACTCTAGCATTTCCGCATCGTTAAAGTTATCGCCAATCGCCATAACATTGGCTAACTGTAATCCCAATAATTCTTCGGCTAGGTAACGTACAGCAGTCCCCTTATTCACAGAGGCGTTAGTTGCTTCAAAAAAGGTAGCAACAGATGTTGTCAGATAAAGTTCAGCAGGTGTGTATTGGCGGCGCAAATTGCCCAATAGCTTGTCGATTACATCTGTGTCATCAGACAAAGCAAGAATTTTTGTCGGTTCATTTGTTAAAGTTTGGCGCAAATCACCCACGGGAATCGCGGTAACACCAGAACGTTCTGCATAAATTTGGGTTTCTCTAGTTAACTCACGGACGTATAGCTGATCATTGATGTAAAAGTGGACAGATAGGAGCGATCGCAACTCAGGCTGTTCAAAATAGTCGAGTAGCTGGTGGGCAATTTCCCTGGAAACAGCCCAATGGCGATGAACTTTTTGGGTGATCGGGTCTTGAATCCAGGCTCCCTGATAGGCCATTAATGGTAAGGTAGAGCCGATGTCTTCGTGGAAGCGCAAGGCTGAACGATACATTCGACCTGTAGCGATCGCTACTTGAATTCCTCGTGCTTGGGCCGCAACAATTGCTTGCTTTACAGGTTCACTGAGAGTGTTAGAGTGTCCAGCGATCGTGCCATCTATATCCAAAACTAGTAGTTTAATGTCTTTTGCAGCAGCCTGATAATCAGTAGATGCCAAATGTGTGGCAGATGCTTTCTGCATAATTTCCTAGATTTTAAGTTCCAGTAAGAGGTTAACAGGCTCTAGCGACCAGTGGGGAGTAGTAGAAAAAATTGGGTTCTCTAGTCAACCCAATTTTCCTACTTTGAAGATGCTAAGTCTATATAGCGGTTCTCAGTTGGGTGCAATATAGTAACAGCAGTGAGTGAACCATCCAATAATGTCTTTTTTGGTGACTGCATCTAGGGCAGTTGTAATAGCTTCATCTAACTCAAGATAAGTTCTAGCAGCTTGCGATCGCAAAAATTCTTTGACTTTT
>NZ_JAVRBN020000013.1:0-181928 GCF_034531305.2 Nostoc sp. ChiQUE02 | reverse complement strand
ATTCTGTTAACTGCATTTAAGAACTATCTTTGTGCAGACATTTGTCTTGCATATTTATTGGGAGAGAGGGGTTGCCGACGGCAACCCCTCTCTCCCTCCTTGAAATGATTATCATTTTTATTGACTGTATATTTTATTCTCTGGAAGTCCCTAACTGCTGAAGAATTTTGGAATTAGTGTTATCTATTTCTTCACTGACTTTTTCCCCTGTAAATCGGTTTTTTCGATTTTCTGGAGGTAATACAATGCGAGGATCTTTATAAGTCTCTTTTGGCTTGGGTTTAAATGTCTCATTTAAGTCAAACTGAAGACGTAAGTAACGTTTAGAATCGTATCCACCCATAATTTGTCGGCAAATCGTACTATCAATCTCAGATGTAGGTTCCATAAAAATATTAGTAAGATGTTGTACCCAATCTAAGCCTCTCCATTTGCTTATTTGCTCATATTGAAATGGTTCACCAGTTTGACCTGTGCCAATAGAAAGAATAGAAATATCTTCCAATCGTAGATTATCCAGTTTATATTTTTGCTTAATTGTTGGAGAGACTGAAGACTGACTGATCCTCATAACTAGACTCAAAGCAGCGAGAGAGGGATTATTAGCAGAAACTCCTCCATCAATGTGTGGAAATTGCCAATCACCAAATTTTTCTTTATCTACAGGTTCTAATTTATATGGTGGAAAAAAAGTGGGAGCTGAGGCAGAAGCGGTACATATTTCCCATAAATAACAGTCATCGTACCATCTGTCTCCTAAATCGGGATGACAATTTGTAAAAAAGGTTGTATTACGATATAGCGTATCGTAAGCAAGAATCAAAATAATGGGTTTTTCAATATCTTTTATTCTTGTAGATTTATACGCATCTTTGAGGACGCTAATAATTCCATCATGAGAATATGTAGGTGGTGAAAATACATCAAGAATTGGTTTGATGATGGACGGCAAATTTTTGTAGCGCTCTTTTCTCTCCAGCGGGAATATATCTTTACCTTTATCTCTATACATTTTAATGAGTTCATCACTCTTCTTTCCTAAGGCAATCCCTCCTGCTAATATTGAACCAGTAGAAGTGCCAGCAATCAGGTCAAAGTATTCGTGTAAAAAGTTTCCTTTCCCCTGATTTATAATTTCTTGTTCTACTTGTTGAAGTATTTGTGCTGCAACTACTCCACGAATACCGCCACCGTCTAAAGCCAAAATTTTAAAGGACATAGCAATTCTCCTTGATTATTTCTCTGGTTATGTTTCAGGGCATAGTTTCTGGGAAATACATGAACTGGATTAAGATTAAGCATTATGAGATTAATCACAATCCGATTTCTTTTTGTTTACTCCTATCCGGCTAAGAATACCTAAGTTTTTTTAACGAACTGCTAAGAACACCAAGCAGGGTAAAGAAGAATAAATAGGTAATCTTATAGCACGAAGGGAGTAGTTATTGAGATTTGACTTGAAACACTTAAAAATAAATTCAGGGTTTCAAGTTGCAATTTCTGATACAGCCACAAGTCAATACCCTTTGGTTAAAAGGGTAAAGGAGGAAAAACAAGGATTTTCGCCTTTTAGCTTTAACCAAACCACATTGGTCTAGTCTTGACTTTGGATAGATGAAAATCTTGCCAGTTCAAGTATGACTTTGATGTATATTTATTGGTCCACTACGTAAGCTTAAATAAATATTTGCTATAAGAAAGTTAAAGCTTGACCCCGCACTTGCGTATTTACCTGGCCTTTGTCATAAACTACCTCACCGCCGACAATGGTAGTTTTAGCCCAGCCGGTAAGGTTCCAGCCTTCAAAGGGACTCCAACGGCATTTGGTTAAAAGTTCCTCGCGCCGGACTGGATGGTATGTATTTAAATCTACAAGCACTAAATCGGCATCATAACCAGGTGCGATCGCTCCCTTATTGGGAATACCATAAGCCACAGCCACATTCTTAGACATCCAGTTAACAACTTGAGCAACAGTACACTTTCCCTCCATCGCCGCAGTTAACATTAAAGCTAGGGAAGTTTCCACCCCAGGCATTCCCGAAGGACTATTAGGGTATTCTTGAGCTTTTTCTTCTAAGGTATGGGGCGCGTGATCTGTAGCGATGAAATCAATCACGCCATCGCGCAAAGCTTGCCAGAGAACTTCGTTATCGTGGGGCGATCGCAAAGGAGGATTCATCTGTGCTAAAGTGCCAATCTGCTTATATGCACTAGTATTCAACAACAAATGCTGTGGCGTCACCTCTGCTGTTACCCAACTAGGTTTCTCTTGACGCAGCAAATCTGCTTCCACCGCTGTTGACATGTGCAGAATATGCAGACGACGTTGATATTTTTGGGAAAGTTTTAATGCCAGTTGGGTTGCCTGCAAAGCCGCTTGATCATCTTGAATTTGAGAGTGAACGGCTGGATCGTGAATGTTGGCAAATTCTTGGCGTCGTTGGTTGATTCTAGCTTGGTCTTCAGCATGAACAGCAATCAAGCGATCGCCTTTGGCAAATATCGCCTCCAATGTTGTTTCGCCATCAACCAGCAGCTGACCATGCATCGACCCCATGAATATCTTAATTCCTGGTGTTGGCTTTGCTAAAAGCAAATCTGGTAGATTCTCTGCTGTTGCCCCAATAAAAAAGCCATAATTAACTAAGGACTTGTGTGAGGCACGTTCTAGCTTGTCGTCTAAAGCCTGCTGTGTGGTTGTTAGGGGGCGCGTATTGGGCATTTCTAAAAAGGAAGTGACTCCCCCTTTAGCGCAGGCACAACTGGCAGTAAATAAATCTTCCTTGTGTTCTAGTCCAGGTTCCCGGAAATGCACCTGCGGATCAATAACTCCTGGCAACAAAGTTAACCCTTCTGCGTCAATTTCAGTGGCTAGTGCTGTTTGGGAGATTTCTGGCGCAACTTCGACTATTTGGCGATCGCGCGTCAATACATCCCCAATCATCAGTTCACCATTGGGTAAGATTATGCGAGCGCGGCGAATCAGTAGTATTTTTGGAGATGGCATAGGGATCACAAAGTTTAGATAGGGAGCTATGTATTACAGAGAACTATGCTTTTAGGTTAAACTTATTCGCGATCGGAGTAATCAATTTTTGCCGCGATTAAAAAAAAGTTTATTTTTAATTTATGAAGAACCCCGTCAATCAATTTTGGATTTTAGATTTAGCAATTGGGATTGACCTTATTCTAGAAGGGTTACAGCCTGATGATTTTAAATTGGTTTCGCCCACCAGAGGCGAGTCATGAGCCAGAAGCAACACCCCAATCCAAAATCTAAAATCTACAATCTAAAATTGGTAGTCAAGATGCGAACATGACTAGGAAATTAAAATTTTCCCGTTAAGATTAACAGATACAGTCTCACTAGGTGAGTTAATTACCTACATCTTTCGTTAAGTTAAGTAATTTCATGCATAATCAAGTGTCTGATAACAACTCTAGTCAACAACCCGATAATTCCTGGATCGCAGAGCTAGGTAGAACAATTGTATTAAGCATTGTTCTAGCTCTGGGAATTCGTACCTTTGTTGCTGAAGCACGCTGGATTCCTTCTGGATCGATGGAACCTACTCTGCATGGTACACCAAACCAGTGGGAGGCAGACAAAATCATTGTCGATAAGTTGAAGTATAAATTTGCTGACCCGCAGCGAGGAGACATTGTAGTATTTTCGCCTACAAAGGAGTTGCAAAAAGAACAATACCAGGATGCTTTTATTAAACGCATAATTGCTTTACCTGGAGAAAAAATACAACTTAAGGATGGCAAAGTCTATATCAATAACAAACCCCTCCCAGAAGCCAATTACCTCAGTTCTGGACAGAGCACAGTCATTGATGTTTGTCAATCAGGACCACAGCCGCCTTTTTTAGCAAAACCCCAGACTATACCAGCCGATTCATATTTAGTATTAGGTGACAATCGTAACAGTAGTTACGATAGCCGCTGCTGGGGTGTTGTCCCCCGTCAGAATATTATTGGACGTGCTGTAGTTCGCTTCTGGCCTCTAAATCATGTTGGAGGAATAGATAAATCACCAATATATCCATAATTAACAAAAGAATTTTAGATTTTAGATTGGGGACTACTAACACCAATCTTCAATCCAAAATCCGTCTTGAAAAGTTTGCTACTGAGGGAAACCAACGCCACTTACTAGAACGCTCTTAACCCGCGCAACGCAGTGGCTCCTCCTTACAACTTTTGTCTCCGACACGCTACGCTAACGTAAAATCTAAAATCCAAAATTGCTATGATGCCTTACTTAGCAAAGATTTTACTGTATCCAGTTAAGTCACTGGATGGTGTTGAAGTTGAGAACGCTAGAGTTCTTGCCAGTGGAGCACTACAGCATGACCGTGAGTTTGCCATTGTTGACGAACAGGGTAGATTTGTCAATGGCAAGCGTCATGCTAAAATCCATTTACTAAGGGCCCAATTTGCACTCTTAAATAGAACTATCTCACTACAAATCCCCGATAGCGACTTACAACAAATTTTTCATCTGGATGAGGAACGCCAAGCATTAGAAGCAATTTTGAGTGATTTTTTTGAGTTTGCTGTCACATTAAGGCAAAACTCTCTAATGGGTTTTCCTGACGATACACACTCACTTGGCCCAACGGTAATTAGTACGGCAACATTGGCAGAAGTAGCTTCTTGGTTTCCCGGTTTAAGTGTAGATGAAATGCGCCGTCGGATGCGTGCCAACATCGAGATTGATGGTGTACCAGCATTTTGGGAAGATCAGCTATTTAGTGAACATGGTGATTTAGTCTCTTTTCGAGTGGGAAATGTGGATTTTTTTGGGATTAATCCATGTCAGCGTTGTATAGTCCCAACACGCGATTCTTACTTAGGGGAAGCTTACCCAAACTTTCAAAAAATCTTTGTAACCCAGCGGCGAGCAACTCTACCAAATTGGGTTGCTTCATCGCCTTTTAATCATTTTTACAGATTGAGTGTGAATACCCAATTACCCCCATCATCAGCCGGAAGAATTTTACAAATCGGCGATAAGGTTGACATACTTCCACAATAAAATTAACATTTCTTCAAAATAAAAAATACAAAGTGAATTTTTTGGAATTTTTTTTGTTTTTACTATGTATTTGCATGAAAATTTTAAAATTGTTGTACTTAAATATAAGTTTTTGTACAAGTCCAAAGGTTTTAAGACCGAAAAATCAAGACATCAGCAATTAAAAATTAAATTTAGGATTGGGTGCTAATGGCGACCTGAATTTGAGAATGGCATACTGTAGCTTATTAGTTAAATTTCAGTCCATCCGAGAAAATCTGTTGACACATTGCCAGATAAAACTGAGCAAATTCAGGTGTGATTACAAAGTTTGAAAATTAGGCGTTGGAGGAACTCAGATAGTAAAACAAGTATTTATTAAATTTTAGTATTTTTTTATACTTTAAATGCAAAAAATCATAAAAAAGGAATTTTACACCGTAATGATGCTGAAACTAATGTAGCTTAAATAGCAAAATACCCCTAATATATGCTGGGGAAGAATTAAACAACAATGTTATCCAAACTTCAGCCTGTCAAATCTATTAATCGCTTAGTTGGCAAAGTTTATGCCAAGATGCCTCTGAGGTATGTTCTGATTGTGCCCTTTATATTGCAAATTTGTGGTGCGGTGGGACTTGTGGGCTATCTTTCGTATCAAAACGGTCAAAAAGCGGTAAAGGAGCTTGCTACTCAATTAGAAAATGAAATCTGCGATCGCATTGAACAGCATCTTGATAGCTATTTAACAACCCCAAAGCAAATCAATCAAATCAACTTAGATGCAATTGAGCTAGGTTTACTCAACCTTTCGGACTTTAAAACTACCGGAAATTACTTTTGGAAACAAATGCAGGTTTTCAATGTTGGCTACAACAGCTTTGCTAATCTCAAAGGTGAATTTATCGGTGTTGAACGTCTAGATAATGGCAAGCTCTTGATTAATGAAGTTAGTGAAAAGCATGGTATAGGCAAACTTTATGTTTATACTACAGACAATCAAGGAAATCGCCGCCATTTCCAGGAAGTCAAAAATTACGATCCTCGCGCAGAAGCTTGGTATGCAGATACAGTCAAGATAGGTAAACCAGTCTGGAGTCAAATTTATCAATGGGAAGATAAACCAGATATTTTATCCATCTCTTCCAGCTATCCTGTTTACGATAAAAATGGCAAATTTATAGGGGTGATTAGTGTTGATTTGCTTTTATCACAAATCGGCAAGTTTTTAGCTAACTTAAAGATTAAACAGTCGAGTAAAACTTTTATTTTAGAGCGTTCTGGGTTAATAGTGGCAACTTCAACTAGCGAGCCACCATATACCATCATTAATGGTAAAGGAAAACGTCAATCAGCATTAGATAGTCAAAATTCTTTAATTAGACTCACAACACAGTCCTTGATCAAACGCTTTGGCAGTCTTGAGTCTGTTGTAGGGAAGCAACAGCTAAGTTTTACCGCCGATGGAATGCGTTATTTTGTGCAGGTAAAAAGTTGGAGGGACGAACTGGATTTAGATTGGCTAATCGTGGCGGTGATTCCCGAAGGCGAATTTATGGAGCAAATTAATGCCAACACCCAAATCACCATTTTGCTGTGCATAGTTGCTTTTTTAGTAGCTATAAGAATTGGGATTTTGACTGCTCGCTGGGTAATTAAGCCGATTCTACAATTAAACACCTCAGCGAAGAAAATTGCTCAAGGTGAATGGGAGCAAACATCAGAAATTCAGCGTTCTGATGAGCTGGGGGAACTAGCTAAGTCATTTGAAACTATGGCAAAGCAACTCCAAGCATCCTTCAGTGCTTTATCAGCAAAGAATGCCCAGATGCAAGTCTTAAATGCAGCGCTATCTCACAGTCAGAGTCGGCTCACTCAATTTTTAGAAGCCATGCCAGTAGGTGTGTTTATCATAGATGCTGAAGCTGAACCTTATTATACAAATCAAATTGGGCAGCAAATTCTTGGTCAAGGAGCAATCGCAGAAGTTAGCGCCGAACAATTGTCAGAGGTATATCAAGCTTACCTTGCCGGAACAGATCAACTTTACCCAAGCGATCGCCTACCGATTTTGAGAGCATTGCTTGGGGAAAGTGCCAGAATTGATGATATGGAAATTCGCTGTTGTGACAAGGTTACTCTCATTGAAGTTTTGGGTAAACCAATTTATGATGAATCGGGAAATCTGGCTTTTGCGATCGCCACATTTTTTGATATTACCCAACGCAAACAAACAGAAAAATTACTAGCAGAATACAATCGCACCTTAGAGGCTCAAGTCAAAAAACGTACTGAAGAGTTACAGCAAGTTATCGAGCAACTGCAAACTACTCAAGAAAAATTGATTCAATCGCAAAAAATAGCTGCACAGGAACAACAAGCAGCCGTTCATGAAGCAGCGCGAAGCGCCGCCGCCAACCTCGCCAAAAGCGAATTCCTTGCTAACATGAGCCACGAACTGCGTACCCCACTCAACGCCATTCTTGGTTTCACCCAAGTTATGAGCCGAGATTATTCCCTATCTGGCGAACATCAAGAAAACTTGGCAATTATTAATCGTGCTGGCGAACATCTACTCAACTTAATTAACGACATTCTAGAAATGTCCAAAATTGAAGCTGGCAGAATCACATTAAATTGCAGCAGCTTTGACTTAATTCATCTGTTAAAGAACTTAGAAGAGATGTTGCACTTGCGTGCTGCATCTAAAAATTTAGAATTAGTGTTTGAATATGCACAAGACATTCCTAAATACATAGAAACGGATGAAAATAAACTGTGTCAAGTCTTGATCAACCTCTTGGGAAATGCCATCAAATTTACTGAGACGGGGAGGGTGACGCTACGGGTGAGACTGGGTCCTGGGTACTGGGGACACTTCTCTCCGAGACGCTCCGCGAACGACAAGCTACTTCGACTGCGCTCAGTACAAGTCAGTACATCGCTGGGGGCTGGGGATTGGGGAGCAGAGAGAAGAGAGGAAAGAGGTAATTCTTCATTCTCCCCCTTGCCCCCTCTCCCCCAATCCCCACTCCGTGAGGACCCCGAGTCCCCCTGCCCCTCTGCCTCTTCATGCCAATCTCTAATCTTCGAGGTACAAGACACTGGCTGTGGTATTGCCCCACAAGAAATTGACTTGCTGTTTGAAGCTTTTGAGCAAACTGAAATCGGCAGAAAATCGCAACAAGGTACGGGATTGGGTTTGGCGATTAGCCGCAAATACGTGCAACTGATGGGAGGAGATATTACTGTCAGCAGTATGCCTGGTGTCGGTAGTACATTTGCCTTTGATGTTCAGATTGCTCTAACTTGCCCTAGAGAAATCCCAACAAACCAAATTAAATCCCAAATTCTAGCTTTAGCAGCTACTGAAAAAATATACCGCATCTTAGTAGTTGACGACTCCAAAGAAAGCCGTCTGTTGCTAGTTAAAATACTCACATCTTTAGGTCTTGAAGTTAGGGAAGCTACAGATGGTACTGAGGCGATCGCTAATTGGGAATCTTGGCAACCACACTTGATTTTTATGGATATGCGAATGCCGATCATGGATGGCTACGAAGCCACAAGAATTATTAAAACTAAACAAATAGAGTATGGGGCAGCCAATACGTTGCGGAGGTTTCCAAAATTCAAACAACTGGTGTCATTGGGGAGCCAGTGCCTTGCAGGAGGGATACCCGATTCAGGCGACTGCGAGGTTCTCAAAGTTGTACGCAAAGCGTCTCCGGCGCCAGAAGCAACTGGTGTCATGGGAAATGATGCTTCTGGTGCGTCCACTTTGCGACCGCGATCGCTAACAGCCTTGGCTCCCCCTTGCAACTTATCTCAAGCAACGCAGGATTGCTCCAATACAGACACGATCATTATTGCCTTAACCGCTAGCGCCTTTGAGGAAGAACGCCAGAAAATTTTGTCTATTGGCTGCGATGATTTTATTCGCAAGCCATTCACTCAGGAAGTATTATTGGAAAAACTGAGCCAACATCTGGGTGTAAAGTATAACAACCAAGTAGAAACCACAAACACAGCCTTTGTCGATCAACCGACACAGATGTTTGTCAGTGTTGCTGAACTCCTAAGCCGTTTATCAAAAATGTCACCTGAGTGGCTCCAACAGATTCACTATGCCGCAGCCAGCTGTAGCGATGAACTGATTTTAGAGTTACTTAAGCAAATTCCATCAGATAATGCTCAAGTTTTCCAGGTTCTTAGGGATTTAGCAAATAACTACCAGTTTGAGAAAATCATGGAATTGACTAAAACAAACGTAGAATGAATTACGAGCATTTAGACCCTGATAAAAAAGATATTTTGATCATTGACGATATGGCGGATAACCTCCGGGTTTTATCCTCCATATTGACAAGGGAAGGGTATAACGTTCGTAAAGCCTTGAACTGGCAAATGGCACTGACAGCAACTCAAACAGTATTACCGGATTTGATTCTACTCGATATTATGATGCCAGAAGTAGATGGCTATGAAATTTGTCAGACCTTTAAAGCTTGGGAGCTAACAGCCGATATCCCGATAATTTTTATTAGCGCTTTAGATGATGTTTTTGATAAAGTTAAAGCCTTTAGGGTGGGTGGTGTAGACTACATCACCAAACCTTTTGAGTTTCAAGAAGTTTTGGTGCGCGTACAAAATCAACTGGCATTGAGGTCGGCGCGATTAGAAATCTTGAAACTAAATGTGGAACTGGAAGATCGGGTAAAACAGCGGACTGGGGAGCTAGAAAAAGCTCTACAAAAACTCCAACAAGAAATCAATTCCCGCCAGAAATTGCAAAGTCAACTGCTAGATATAGCACTGCATGATTCACTGACTGGATTACCAAACCGAGTTTTGTTTATCAGGCGACTAGAAAATGCTCTGAATCGGGCGAAGCAAGAATCTAATTATCAGTTTGCGGTACTTTTTTTGGACTGCGATCGCTTCAAAGTTGTTAATGATTCCCTTGGTCATCTGGTGGGAGATGAATTGTTGATAGCTATTGCTCGCCGCCTGCAAGCATGTCTAATACCTATTGATACTCTAGCACGATTGGGCGGGGACGAATTTGGAATTCTCCTAGAAAATATTACAGATATCAATATAGCAATCCAAGTTGCTGAACGGATTCTGAAACAGCTATCACTTGCTTTTAAACTGTCAAGATATGAAGTATTCATGAATGCCAGTATTGGTATTAGTTGGGGTAATAAAGATTACGAACGCCCAGAGTATTTGCTGCGGGATGCTGATACGGCAATGTATCGGGCAAAGGCTCAAGGAAGAGCCAAATATCACGTTTTCAATCCAGCGATGCATCAAGAAGCTATTCAGCTTTTAGAGTTAGAAAATGACCTGCGAAGGGCAGTTGAAAGGCAAGAATTCCTTGTTTACTATCAGCCAATTGTTTGCCTGACTACAGGCAAAATTTCTGGATTTGAAGCCTTAGTGCGCTGGCAACATCCGACTCGTGGTCTGGTTTCTCCTATAGAATTTATTCCTGTAGCCGAAGAAACAGGTTTGATTAATGCCATTAACACTTGGGTATTACAGTCAGCTTGTCATCAATTAAGTATCTGGCAACATCATCCAGTGACACCAGAACCCCTAACTATTAGTGTCAATTTGAGTGCGCGGTTATTTTTACAGCCCAATTTGGTAGAACAAATTGACCGAATAATTTATGAAAATAAAATAAATCCTGCATACTTAGAATTAGAAATTACAGAAAGTGTAATTATGGAAAATACTAATGCAATTAAAATAATTCTTCAACAACTAAAGCAGCGAAAAATCAAGTTGATTATGGATGACTTTGGCACAGGATATTCTTCTTTGAGTTACTTACACAGCTTTCCTTTGAATGCACTCAAAATTGATAAATCTTTTGTCAAACGGATGCAGGAGAACAAAGAGAATATGGGGTTAGTACCAGCAATGATTGGCATTGCCAACTCAATGGGGATGAGTGCGATCGCTGAAGGTGTCGAAACACAAGAACAGTTAGCTCAATTGAGAAGTTTAAACTGTAATTTTGCTCAAGGATATCTGTTTTCTCAACCCATAGAACAACAATTGGTTCTTAAGTTGCTTGCCGCAGCACCTAAATGGTAGCTATGAAGTAGCACCTGGAAAAAATTTCATTGTTGACGCTCGGTTAGATAATCTGCGCGTGCTATCTACTATACTGCTGTAAGCAGGCTATCAGGTTCGTAAAGCTTATAACTGGCCAATAGCTTTGATTGTCTGTAAAACTCTCCAGCCACCGTGGGAGTTAAACTATAAATATTAAGTATTTCGGTGAAATTTGTTGACCAATTTCAGGGTTATTTCAAAGAAGCATTTACTACGCTCAATAATTATACGCCTAGCTTTTGATAATAATGCATTTTAATCAAACTAACCATCATAAAAGAAATATTTTGGTGGTCGATGATACCCCAGATAATTTGCGGCTTTTATCGGCGATGTTGACTGCACAAGGTTTTGAAGTTCGCAAAGCCTTAAACGGTAAAATGGCACTGACTGCGTGTCAAATGGTTTTGCCCGATGTGATTTTGCTGGATATAAATATGCCAGATATGGATGGCTATCAAGTTTGTCAACAACTCAAAGCTGACGATAAAACTTGTGAAGTCCCAGTAATTTTTATTAGCGCCCTGGATGATGTTGTAGATAAGGTAAAAGCCTTTGATGTTGGTGGTGTAGATTATATTGCAAAACCTTTTCATGGAGCAGAGGTTGTGTTGCGAATTGAAAATCAGATTAATTTACGTTTGCTCCAAGTTAAACTGCAAGAAAAAAACTTTTTACTCCAACAGGCTCTTGACAACTTGCAAGCCTCTCAAGTTCAACAAATTCAGAACGAAAAGATGGTGGCACTAGGACAGTTAGTAGCTGGGCTGGCTCATGAGATTAATAACCCTATCAGTTTTATTTATGGCAATCTTCAATATGCTGGTCAATATGTGCAAGACTTGGTGAATATGATTGAGGTCTATCAACAGGAATTTCCCAAACCTACACCAAAAATTCAGCAAATAGCCAAAGATATAGACCTGAATTTTATGATTAAGGATCTGCAAAACCTGATAGGTGCAATGTATAGAGGATCTGATCGCATTCGGGAAATTGTACTAGCGCTACAACACTTCTCTCGGCATGATGAAGCAGAGATGAAACGGGTAAATATCCATGAAGACATCGAAAACACTTTGGTGATGTTGCAACATCGGCTTAGGGAAGCAGCAGACCGTCCGGCAATTCTTGTAGTGAAAGATTATGGTAACTTGCCCCTAGTCGCTTGTTATGCAAGTGAACTAAACCAAGTATTTATGCATCTGTTGAATAATGCTATTGACGCAATAGAAGAGGGAGTAGGGAGTGGAGAAAATATGGCGCTCTCTGGAGATAAGGGGCAATGGGGAATGGGGAATCAATCTTCTACTTCCTACTCCCTACTCTCCACTCCCCAAATTCGGATTCATACAGAGGTGACAGACTTGAATATGGTAAAAATTGCGATCGCTGATAATGGTCTTGGTATCGAAGAGTCGTTGCGCTCGCGTTTATTTGACCCATTTTTTACAACAAAACCTGTGGGTAAAGGTAGTGGGCTAGGATTATCCATTAGCTATCAGATTATCGTGCAAAAACACCGAGGAAATATTACCTGTACTTCAGATGTTGGCAAAGGAGCAGAGTTTGCGATCGAAATTCCCATAGAGCAACCTGATATCTCATCGCAGTTTCCAAAATCGGAAAAGGGATTGGGCTGAAGAGGTAGAGGGGCAGGGGGACTCGGTACCCCCACGGAGTGGGGATTGGGGGAGAGGAGGCAAGGGGGATAATGAAAAATTACCTCTTTCCTCCTTGCTTTCCAGTCCCCGATAAATCTAATTAATCAACAATTCTGGTGCTACCAATCCTTTTTGGATAGCTAAAACAGCGGCTTGAGTGCGATCGCGTACTTCTAGTTTCTGTAAAATAGCATGGACATGAACCCGCACTGTACCAGGGGCAATGTAGAGAATTTCAGCAATTTCTTGATTGCTTTTGCCAGCTGCCACGAGTGCCAAAATTTCTTGCTCCCTCTTTGTTAAAGGATTTTCTAAGGTTTCGTCAGTTTTTGTGGGCAACACCGCCATAGAATTGCCCTCAAAAGCTGCTCTAATTTCTGTTGTTGCCGTTTGATCCCACCAAGAAGCGCCCGCTGCAACTGATCGCACCGCCAATATCAGAGACTCAGCGGGAATACCTTTAAGGCAATAACCTTGGGCCCCAGCCGCAATTAACCGTGAAATCAGGGGTTTTTCAGAACGAGACGTTAAAACGAGAATTGGTAAATTTGGGTGCTTCTGCTTAATTTGGCGACAAGCTTCAATCCCGCCAATGCCCGGTAAACCTATATCCAGCAAGACCAAATCCAGAGGATAGCGATTTGCTAATTCTACAGCTTGTTCCCCATCTTCTGCTTCTGCAACAATCTCCAAACTGGTTTCTTGTTGCAACCGCATCCGCAGACCAAGCCGAAACAATTCATCATCTTCAACGAGCAAGATTTTTGTCATTTGTTATTGGTCATTGGTCATTGGTCATTGGTCATTGGTCATTAAGTCAGGAATTATTATTCTCCTCTGCTTCCCCTGCCCCTCTTCTCCCCCCACCTCCACTCCTCAACTCCCCGGTGGTGGACAAGCAGGGAGTCGAAAACCAAATAGTGCGCCTCGTGGTGAGCGATTCTCTGCCCAAATTGTACCTCCATGAGCAGCTATAATTTGCCTGGTCAAATAAAGCCCTAACCCAGTTCCTGAGACGTGGCGATCGCTATGTCCTTGATAAAACCTCTCAAATAAGTGGGGTAACTCTTCTTCAGTAAAGCCGGAACCAGTATCGAGTATTTTTACTACCTGATCGCTAGAATAACCTTCAAGTACTACTTCTACTTTACCGCCACGGGAGGTATGGTTTATACCATTACTCAGGAGATTAGTAAAAACTCGCCCAAGTTGCAAAGGATCGCCATTTACCCAAAGAAAGCTCCGAAAATCTGATTCGCCATAGTGCAGAGAAATATAAACCTGACGTGTTCTCGCTAGTTCTGTCAGCGTGGCTATGATCTCTTCCGCCACAGTTACCAAGTTAACTGGTGATATTTGTAGTTTCAGCCCTTCGGCATCATTGCGGTACACATCTAAAAGCGTTTGGACTAATTGTAGTGTACTCCGATGACTACGAGCCATTGTTTGTAAGACTTTTGCTTGCATTGGTGTAACTTCACCAAATTGCTCATTTTGAAAATATTTCAGCGTTTCAATTGCTCCTAATAGGGGTGTTTTCAAATCATGCGTTAGTGTAGAAACAAAATCTTCACGCATGATAGCTAGTTGTTCTTGGGAGCGTAATTGCGCTTGGGTAGAAGCGATCGCTTCTTCATTGCGGTGGTTGCGGTCGCTTAACCAACCCGTTACCATTAACGCCAACACTGCAATCAACCTATTTGCCAACGTTGGGGGATCAATTATTTCTCCTCCTGGAACAAACAAATTCAACAATGTTAATCCTGTAGCTGCAATAGTGATCCCCAAAACTGCTCCCCGATTCAATCGAGAATCTGCTAACAAAATCGTCCCTGTGTAGAGGTAGCCAAATACGTATTCAGGTGGTGTCAAATATTCCAATACTATTACTATAGCAAAGACGATCGCTATTAGCCCGTACGTCTTTCCACGTTCATTTATAGCTTCTTTCATAGTCAATAATCGACTTAACATTGTCATTTTTGATTTACTAAAAATTCGTTATCCTACAATCTTTACAACTATTTAATTCAGCGATTATGATTTATCTGCAATCTATATCTGCAACTGTCAACTTGAGAACTAAACCGAAAATTATGATTGTCCAGATGCAAGAAAGGGGACTAAGGGCTTGGGGATTGAGGATTGGGGACTACGTAGTTGCTTACAAGGGGTGGGGTATTTACCACAATCTTCCTAATGCCTGATACCTAATCCCTTTAATAAAATCCTCTTGAATATTTATCTTCTTTGAAAGTAGCGAACTTTGAGAATGTATTGTATAAACAAGTAATACTAACTAGCGAGATAGATAAATAAGAGTAAAATTTAAAGATTCTTAACAGATACTTTAACAAATATCTGAAAAATAGTAATAACTAAAAATAGTAAATCCAGATTAAAGAATTGTGGTGATATGAGATATCGCCAAATAGCTCCAAATCATATATACCAACAGTTATAATCTGTTATTTATCATAATTTGCTGGCTAGCACTTAAATTTAATTGAGCGCGAAATATATGGGACAAGGTTTTTTGCAAATTGGCTTAACGCTATGTATTGTCATAGCAATTACTCCACTACTCGGTAGATACATAGGGCGTGTCTTCTTGGGAGAAAGAACACTGCTTGATTTTTTAATGAACCCCATAGAGCGAAGTATGTTCGTACTAGCGGGTGTTCGGAGAAAGGATGATATGACAGGTTCGCAGTATATCCGGGCTGTACTGTACAGCAACCTCATCATGGGTATTTCAGTGTATTTATTGATATATTTTCAGAGGCTCTTACCCTGGAATCCTAATGGCTTCGGCGCGCCCAGTTGGGATCTATTACTGCACACAACCATTTCATTTGTAACGAATACCGACCAGCAACACTATGCTGGTGAGACAACCTTAAGCTATTTTAGTCAGGTAGCGGCTTTAGGCTTTGTGATGTTCACCTCCGCAGCTACTGGTTTAGCTGTGGGAATTGCTTTTATTCGCGGGTTGACGGGTAGAAGACTAGGAAATTTTTATGTCGATCTCGTCCGGGGAATTACGCGAATATTACTGCCGATTTCGATTATTGGAGCGATCGCCTTGCTTGTAGCAGGTGTACCACAAACATTAGCTAAGACTCTGGATCTGAGAACCTTAGAAGGCGGGACGCAATATCTTGCCAGAGGCCCGGTGGCATCCTTTGAAATGATCAAACTTTTGGGCGAGAACGGCGGTGGTTTTTTTGGCGTAAACTCAGCTCACCCCTTTGAAAATCCGAATGGCGCTTCTAATTTGATAGAAATGATCGCCATGATTTCTATACCAGCAGCCCTGATTTACACCTACGGTATATTTGCCAACAACATCAAACAAGCTTGGCTACTTTTTTGGATGGTGTTTGTGATTTTTGTCGTTCTCGTGGGAGTGACAGCCGTCGGTGAACTACAAGGTAATCCCCTGGTTAATAACGCCTTTGGATTAGAACAGCCTAATTTAGAGGGTAAAGAAGTTCGATTTGGTTGGGCACAAACGGCGTTTTGGGCAGTGATGACTACTGCTACTATGTCTGGTGCAGTGAATGGGATGCACGATTCTTTAATGCCGCAAGGAATATTTTCGACTCTCTTCAACTTATTTATCCAGGTTATCTGGGGCGGTCAGGGAACTGGAACAGCTTACTTATTTATTTACCTAATTCTCACAGTGTTCCTAACTGGACTAATGGCAGGACGCACCCCAGAGTTTTTAGGACGCAAAATTGAAAAGCGGGAAATCGTTCTTGCCAGTGTAGTGCTGTTGATTCACCCAATTCTAGTTTTGATTCCCAGTGCGATCGCTTTGGCTTATCCCATCTCCCTATCTGGAATAAGCAACCCTGGTTATCACGGCATTTCTCAAGTAGTTTATGAATACGCCTCAGCAGCAGCAAATAATGGCTCCGGCTTAGAGGGGTTGAAAGATAACACCCTGTGGTGGAATTTGAGTACTTTATTTAGCTTAATAGGAGGACGCTACATTCCGATGATTGCCATCCTGCTGTTAGCTGACGGGATGTCTCGCAAACAACCAGTCCCAGAAACCCCTGCTACCCTGAGAACTGATTCTCTGGTCTTTACTGGTATCACTGCTGGAGTGACATTGGTTTTGGGAGTGTTGACTTTCTTTCCCGTTCTAGCTCTAGGTCCCATAGCTGAGGGTTTGAAACTAGCATCTGGCAGTTAGAAAAGTTATGAGTTATAAGTTTGGAATTAAGAGAATACCAAAAAATAAATAACTTATCCGGTTTCGTCAGGGAGCCACTGCGTTGCAGTGTTAGCGATCGCATAACGTACCGTCTGATAGAAAATGCGTTACTAACGCACCCTACAGGTTGGATTTTTTTTTATTGGAACTTCCTAATAACTCCTAATTCCTAACTCTTGTACAGACGCGATTAATCGCGTCTCTCCCAACTTCTAACTCCTAACTTCTAACTTTTAACTTTATTTATGAATCAAGTGGCAACTAACTCCAAAGCTAGACGCCCCAATTCTCGTCCTGGCGATCGCCGCCAAGTACGTAAAAAGGCCAGGACAAGTAATAAGTGGCTGTACTTAAGGGCAATGAGAGATGCTTTTGTTAAGCTCAACCCTAAGTATGCAATCAAAAATCCAGTGATGTTTGTGGTTTGGGTGGGGACAATCATCACCCTATTGCTAACAATTGATCCCAACCTATTTGGCCCAGCCCTCCAAAAGAAACCGCAACTTTTCAACGGCTTGCTGTCGGGGATTTTATTCTTTACAGTTTGGTTTGCCAATTTTGCCGAAGCAGTGGCAGAAGGGCGAGGTAAAGCTCAAGCCGATGCCTTGCGATTAACGAAATCAGAGACGATCGCTAAAAAACTTGCTGCCGATGGCACAATTAGTGAAGTTTCATCCACCAGCCTCCAACAAGGTGATAACGTCTACGTTGTTGCTGGCGATATCATTCCCGCCGATGGCGAAGTAATCATGGGTGTCGCCTCGGTAGACGAATCGGCAATTACAGGGGAATCTGCACCAGTATTAAAAGAATCAGGCTCCGACGTTGCTAGTTCCGTCACTGGTGGGACGCGGATTATCTCAGATGAACTAATTATCCGCATCACATCTGACCCAGGCAAAGGCTTTATTGACCGGATGATTGCCTTGGTGGAAGGAGCAGAACGGAGCAAAACACCTAATGAAATTGCCCTGACAGTATTGCTGGCAGTTCTAAGCTTAGTGTTTTTGTTAGTCGTGGTAACTCTGCCCGCACTTGCCTACTATGTCAACAGTCCAGTCAGCGTACCAATTTTGATTGCCCTATTAGTGGCGTTAATTCCTACGACCATTGGCGGCTTACTAAGTACCATCGGCATTGCTGGCATGGATCGAGTTGCCCAATTTAACGTCATTGCCACCTCAGGACGAGCAGTCGAAGCCTGTGGAGATGTCAACACTTTAGTTCTCGACAAGACAGGTACAATTACCCTTGGCAACCGTTTGGCGGAAGAGTTTATTCCCATCAACGGTCATTCAATGTCGGAAATTGCTAATGTTGCCTGGGCAGCCAGTGTCTTTGATGATACACCTGAGGGTAAATCCATTGTCCGACTGGCAGAAAAGTTAGGCGCACGGCTTGATTTTGACTCCAACCAGGCAGAAGGAGTCGATTTTTCCGCCAAAACACGCATGAGTGGCACTAACTTGCCTGGTGGATATGAGGCCAGGAAGGGAGCAGTAGAAGCCATTAAAGGATTTGTCCGTTCCCGCAACGGACGCAATACGCCAGAATTAGATGCTGCCTACGAACGAGTTTCTCACCTGGGAGGTACACCTCTAGCAGTTAGCCTAGATCACGAAATCTATGGGATTGTTTATCTCAAAGATATTGTGAAACCTGGTATCCGCGATCGCTTTGAGCAACTGCGACGGATGGGAGTGCGTACCATCATGCTAACTGGAGACAATCGGATTACAGCTTCTGTTATTGCCAGAGAAGCAGGGGTTGATGACTTCATTGCCGAAGCCACACCAGAAGACAAAATCAGCGTCATTAAAAAGGAACAAGCAGCAGGCAAACTAGTTGCCATGACGGGAGATGGAACTAACGATGCCCCAGCATTAGCCCAAGCTAACGTCGGCGTTGCGATGAATATAGGAACGCAAGCTGCAAAAGAAGCCGCCAACATGGTTGATTTAGACTCCGATCCCACCAAGCTGATCGATATCATTAGCATTGGCAAACAATTGTTGATTACTCGCGGAGCATTGACGACATTTTCCATCGCTAATGATATTGCTAAATACTTTGCGATTATCCCAGTGATATTTGTCGCTGCTAATTTGCAAAGCTTGAATATTATGAATTTGACTAGCCCTAATTCTGCTGTCCTATCAGCGCTGATCTATAATGCTTTGATTATTCCTGCTTTGATTCCCTTGGCATTGAAGGGTGTGCGGTTTAGGCCGCTGACAGCTAATCAGCTACTCCAACGCAATATCTTAATTTATGGTTTAGGTGGGCTAATTGCGCCGTTTATCGCCATTAAGTTGATAGATATACTGATTACACTTGTGGGCTTGGCTTAAGGACAACATAAGTAAAGACGCTGCCAAACGAGCGCATCTTGACCAAAGTAAAATAATAAACATTTTACTTTTACCTGTTGAGAGAAGGAAGAAAAATATGAATAAACAGGTCAATGCTTGGGAAAAGTTTCAGCCGATAGATATGATGCAGACGATGTCCTTTGTTTGGTCACAATGGCGTAAACATCAGCTACCACTCGCTATTTTTATCCTGCTGTGCTTGAATGTGGTAATTGCCCCAGTAATTTATGCTGTTAGCGACAGCATCTTTGAATATCGTTCTGATTGGGTAAAAGAATTAAAATTAAAAATTAAAAATTAAATTTTAGTAGTAATTGGAAAACTTTTTATGACTATTATTCGAGAAACTATCAGAGCAATTTTTATAACTCTAATGCTTTGGTTGTTGACTGCAATCATCTATCCTCTGATAATCCTTGTAGTGGGTCAAGTTTTTTTGCCCTATCAAGCTAATGGCAGCATTGTGCTGAATCTAAATAATGAACCAATTGGTTCGGCTTTGATTGGTCAAGTGTTCACATCTGAGCGATACTTCCATCCTCGTCCCAGTACTGTTAGATATAGCCAAGGGAAAAAGGCCAAGCCAACTGGCATATCTGGAGCCAGCAATCTCGCTGCTAGCAATCCAGAACTACTCAACCGGATTCTAGAAGAAGCAAATCAATTGCGAGACGAAAATCTTCAACCGATCGCTGATATAATTTATACGTCTGCTTCTGGTTTAGATCCGCATATTTCCTTCAAAGCAGCACGGCAGCAATTGACGCGGGTTGCTGGGGCGCGGGGAGTGAAAGAAGATGAGATCCTACGTTTAATTAATAAGTATACCGATGGCAGATTTTTATGGATTTTTGGCGAGCCGGGAATCAATGTTCTCCGATTGAATTATGCTCTTGACTTGCAGGATATTAATCGTCAGCAAAATCAATAAATGGGGAGTTTGGAGAGACGCGATTAATCGCGTCGGTATAAGAGTTAGTAGATAGCTTTTTGGTTACTCTCTGCGCTTCTGCGGCTCTATGTGAAACATAAGATTCTTGTTTTTCAATATTCGTGCAAGAGGTCTAATGTCAGATAATAGTAATACTGGTTCAACTGGCACTGCACCTTTAAATTCTGGAAGTTACTCGCTTTTTCCGGCACGACGGCGGGGCAAGCATAAAATATTTATTGGCATGGCTCCTGGAGTAGGCAAAACCTACCGGATGCTGGAAGAGGGACACGCACTTAAACAGGAAGGAATTGATGTCGTTGTTGGGCTTTTGGAAACCCACGGGCGCAAAGAGACAGGTGAGAAGGCAGAGGGACTGGAGATTTTACCCCGTAAGGAATATCCTCGGGGTGAGTTGACTCTAACGGATATGGATACAGATGCTATTTTAAAGCGATCGCCCCAATTAGTCTTAATCGATGAACTTGCTCATACCAACGTCCCTGGTTCCCCACGCGAAAAACGCTATGAAGATGTAGAAGTAGTTTTAGCAGCAGGTATTGATGTCTACTCCACAATGAATGTGCAACATTTGGAAAGTCTCAATGACTTAGTAGCCAGAATTACTGGGGTTGTAGTCCGTGAACGAGTTCCTGATAGGATTTTGGATGAAGCAGATGAAATAGTGGTAGTGGATGTCACACCAGAAACCTTGCAAGAACGGTTATTAGAAGGCAAGATTTACGCACCCCAAAAAATTCAACAATCCCTCGATAATTTTTTCCAACGCCGTAACCTGATTGCTTTACGGGAGTTGGCTTTGCGGGAAGTCGCAGACAACGTAGAAGAAAATGCGATCGCTACTACCCCCAACGGGCAATTTTGTAATATTCACGAGCGGGTTTTAGTCTGTGTATCCACCTATCCTAACTCAGTGCAACTGTTACGTCGGGGTGCGAGGCTGGCTAACTATATGAACGCCCCACTTTATACCTTGTTCGTTGCCGATCCAGAACGCTTCCTCACCAAGGAGGAAAGCTTACACATCCATACTTGTGAGAAACTTTGTAAGGAATTTGAAGGTACTTTTATTCGTGTTACCAACAATAACGTAGCTAATGCGATCGCTGAAGTCGCCGAGAAATATCGAATCACCCAAATTGTAATCGGAGAGAGTCAGCGATCGCGCTGGCAAATGCTCCTCAAAGGATCTTTGACGCAAAAATTAGTGCGCTTACTCAAAAATATAGATTTGCATATCATTGCCAGCGAAAAAATGGTTTCACCCAAATAAGAGATCAAATTTCCCCAAAAACCTATTCCACTATTTTCGACTCTGGTTCTCTGAGTACCAATTCAGACATCAAATCAGGCAAAAACGCTTGTTCCCCATCTTTTGAAGTCTCAGTTTGCTCCTCAGCAGCAGGTAGCCAGTTGATAAATGGTAGGGGTAACAAAGTGCTGAGGTTAGTAATTACTACCAATAGCCAAAGTGACTCAAAGTTGGTTGCAGTGATCCCCAGCCAATAGGTGATTAACGCCCCGAATGCATGGGAAAGCGTTCCTGCTAAATTATAGACAGACATTAACAAGGCAAATAATGTTGCTTCCACTCCAGAGGGACAAAGCCTTGCTGCTAGCACCATCACTTGCATAAAGGCAATTTTCCCCATTACAGAGAGAATCAGGCTATCACCCAAACTAAACCAGTGGTCATCTATACCCAATAGCCTGTTTGTGTGAGTCACTAACAACAGCATTGTCATCCCTAAAATTGACGAAAGGACAGTACTCCAAGCAAAAATCACGCGAAAAGGGATGCTTTTGAGGAAACGTTGAAAAATCCAAACACCTGCTAAAGAAGCGAAACTTGTTACCAAGTGCACCCGCCCCAAAAATTCTGGTTCAAAGTGGAGTTCGTTGGTAGAGAAGTAGAAAAAGGCTGAGTCAGCATTTGGGGTAGCTTGCCAGATGAAGATAAACGCCGTTGGTAGCCAAATTGTTTTTTGGCTAATGGCTTGGCGTAGCTGCCCCAATTGATGTTTGATTGGTAAAGAGTTGGTCTGATTACTATCTTGAGCATCTTTGCTAACGGGAGACTCAGCAATTAACCAAGCTACTCCAGAGACGATGAGAGGGAATAAGGCGGTAATTCCAAAGACAGTACGGGTAGTAAAGTATTGGAGCAGCAGACCACTAAAGTATGCTGTTATTAAACCTCCGATCGCAGAAGCACCCCAGCACAGAGATTGTAATGAACCGGCTTTTGCTTGCGATTCGCCTCTAGCTCGTTCGACAACCAGCGAGTCAACTATCACGTCACTCATGGCAACGGAGAGAGAACCAAGAGCGATCGCTAACGTAGCTGCCCAGCTAGTATGAACTATTGTGGCCAGACTCACCCAGGAAGCAGTTCCCAGTATCCCGGATAAAATTAAGTAAGGACGTCTACGATAGCCAAATATAGGCAAGCCATCAGATATAAAACCAAACACCGGCTTGATCATCCAAGGTAGGAAAACAATTCCCAATAGCGCCGATACCTGCACTGGACTCAGCAGCAGTTCATCTTTGAGGAAAAAGCTAACGGCTAGACGCGATAGCCCTAAAATTCCTTGGACAAAATAAACGGTGAGAATTGCAATTAACTCTGCATTGGGTTCATTACCCAAGAAGATTTTTTGTGTTATGGAGTCTTTGACCTTGGACAAGCCAGATGATTGAAGCACCATTCGATAAATATTTTTTAAGTTTTATCTACTTTTCTATCATATCGATTCTTAGGACGTAGGTTTTCTGGAGGCTTTTTCCTTTTATTTCTTCTTTGAGTATTGTTTAGGGCTTTTCTAACAACTTTTCTTTCCTCCAGCAACATAGCTCTAAGCATAGCTAGCTGCCTGTCTATACACCTACTCTAAAAGCTTGCTATGCGTTGCGTTGTCCGTAGGAGAAGGGGTGATCATAAATAGCCAAAGGATTAGGGCGAGTTTACTTAGGTGAACTCGCCCTAGCTTGTATTTAATGTTGAATTATCATCGGAAGTTTGGAAACCCTGCCTACGGCACGCTATGCGAACCTGTAGCCTGAAATTAGTGTATAGAGAAAATCAGGAAAATCTTACTAAGTTAAGATTGGTATATTTAATGAGATTGCCTTACACTTTGCAACTTCTCGTTCTTGCGCTTGCGTAGAAACATACCACCTACACCCAGCATACCTAAGGTAACACTAGGCTCAGGAACAGACTCAGGGTTAAAACCTGTAAATTTGTCAGTTCCTAAATGGAAAGAATGGTTGTCACTTTCAAATCCACCACCACCTGCTTGGGTGATGACAATCTTGTTAAAAATATCATTGCTACTATCTGAGTAGAAGTGAAGGTAGCCATTGCCTTCACCGCCATGCTGTGACGCATGAATTGGAGCAACTGGGTTAACATCCTCAGTTGTAAATGATTTAATCAAAGTATTGCCATTATAGAAGGAAAAAATATTACTCGGACTGATAGCTCCCCAGTCAATACCGAAATAATTGAGGGAACTTTCAAGGTTAATTGTGACTTGATCGCCGTTGAATACTGCCAAATACTTACCATTATTGACCTCACCATTTGCCCCAGCAGGTGCCCATACATCTGACCTAACACTGCTAGCTCCACTGTTGTTCTCAAATGAATACTTAGCGAAACCAGTGGTTGGTGCTTGACCATTATTGAAGTCAATAGTTGTCGTACCAGGAAGCTGAGTAAACTCAGAAAAAGCACCTTGGTTAGTTTCTCCATTAGGACCTGCAATACCAGTGGTTACTTTGAACGAAATAGCCTGGGCAGAACCTGCATAAATAAATGAGGAGATAGCAGATAAAGATAGAGCAGCGATACAAGCAATTTTTTTAAGAGACATAATTTTGAAATGCTGTAGTTTTATTTGTTGATAAATTCGTTGTGCGATTTGAGTTCATTATGTAATGCCTTTCAGAAGAAATGACAGGATGAAATTACTGGATTTACATTTTCTAAAAAATCCCTATATTTTGTAAAAAATTTGCTATATTCTGAAGCTAAATAAGTAGTTTTACTTCCCAAAAACCTGGATAAAGTACCTGTTTTTTATCTAAAGATAAAAAAGTTGTAAAGTTAGACTATAGATATTAAGAATTTGTATTTTCGGATATTGTCCTGATTAAGGACTAATAAAGACAACGGACAACACTGTTTGAGATTCTCTGTTTGCTGATAAATAGAAAGATATTTGTGGTCATTACTATTGGTTTTGACATTCTTTCTTCTCTTGTTCTGCCTACTTACTCGTCTTTCTCCAGTCAACTATGTCACCTGAGTTTTTTTGACATGGGTAGTAACATGAATTAAACTACCTCTTGCAATCAACAAAAAGAACCTTTATCAATGCATCCAACTGAAGAAGCTGCTGTCCCTACTCGCGTTATCGGTTTAATTAGTGGCACATCCGTAGATGGTATAGACGCTGCTTTGGTAGATATTTCTGGTACAGAATTGGATATCAAAGTTGATCTGCTAGCTGGGGTAACATATCCCTATCCAGCCGAACTCAGAGAAAGAATATTAGCAGTTGGTGCAGGCGTTGGCATCTCAATGGCAGAATTGGCAGAAATAGATGATGCGATCGCCCAGGTCTTTGCCCAAGCCGCCCAAAATATTCAAATTGGTCATCAGCCAGCCACTCTCATTGGCTCCCACGGTCAGACAGTTTATCATCGACCACCTGCGGATAGGGAAATGGGGAAGAAAACCACTCCCTACTGCCCACTAGGTTACAGTCTGCAACTAGGGCGCGGTGCATTAATAGCTCATTTTACGGGCACTACAACTGTGAGCAACTTCCGCGTTGCTGATATCGCTATTGGTGGTCATGGTGCGCCTCTCGTGCCCAGAGTAGATGCCTATTTACTCAGTCATCCCCAGGAAGGGCGTTGTATTCAAAACATTGGTGGTATTGGTAATGTCGCTTATATTCCGCCTCGGTATGGCGACTGGCTCTCAAAAATTCGCGCTTGGGATACTGGCCCAGGAAATAGTCTGTTGGATCTGGCGGTGGAGCATTTAAGCGCTGGTGCTAAAACTTACGATGAAGATGGCAATTGGGCAGCGAGTGGTACTCCTTGTCATCCATTGGTAAAACAATGGCTCAACCAAGACTATTTTCATTTACCGCCACCCAAATCTACTGGTCGAGAGTTATTTGGTGTGGCTTACCTGCATCAGTGTTTAAAAGATGCCCAAGCATACCAACTTAATCCTGCCGACTTACTGGCAACTCTTACGGAACTTACAGCAGCTTCAATTGTTCACAGTTACCGCACTTTTTTGCCGGAAATGCCACAACGGGTACTATTATGTGGAGGTGGTAGTCGCAATCTCTATTTGAAACAAAGATTACAGTTGTTGTTGACATCCATACCAGTTTGGACTACAGATGAAGTCGGCTTGAGTGCAGATTTTAAAGAAGCGATCGCCTTTGCAGTTTTAGCTTACTGGCGACATTTGGGTATTCCTGGCAACCTACCTACTGCCACTGGCGCACCTCAAGAAGTGCTTTTAGGAGAAATTCATCAATGTCAGTCCACAGTCCTAAGACAGGAACAATAAGCAAGATAAAAGAAATTTCTTTATTCTTCACTCAGCACGGACTAAACGCCCCGCTATCGCTAACGCAACTTAGCATTGCTATAACTGTAGTCTTGGCGGCACTCGATCAAGACAGGGAATATAGAAGGTGGCTCATACTTTTTTATTGGAACCAGGACGCTGGGCAATGCAAGGAAATTGGCTGGAACGTAATGGTATGCCAATCAGCGTCAAGGGTATGACCTTGGTAGCTTGGAATCGAGATAACTGGTTCACTATGGCTACAAAGTTGGTATTTCCAGGTAGCGATCGCTCAGAAATCTCTTTGCAATACAAGGGACGGCTACATGAGGGAGAGCGTCAGTATACTTTTCTACTACAACATAATATTTTGGGGCAGATTGAAGGTGAAGGTTGGATTGGTTTAGATACTATTGTGCAGCGTTACTGGGTAATAGGCGATCGTCAGCGTCGTAGTGGCTTTGAAACCCTACACCGCATTTCAGAAGATACATACTACCTCAGTAGTGGCATCTTGGCTGGTCATTTTTTAACTAACACAATGGAAGCTAGCCTAGAGCGTCAGTCAACTTAAGGGCAGTAAGTAGCTAGTACAGCACAGCAAAGATAGAGCAACCATTAAAAATCGTTTATTCTCACCTACCTACTAAGTTGTAAGTAGGCAAGAATAGATCAATCAAACTATATTACGTAATGGAAAATTCATTAAATAGGCTTGTAGTAATGGCTTTAGCCCTATTTTAAGGGTTAAAGCCATTACTACAAACCTTGAATTATTCACCTCTACCTACTTATAGTAAAGAAGAAATTCTCAAATTATCATCAGGTTTTAGCATTTTTACCTAACCGCCAGGAGTTCAGTTTCGTGAATCCTAAAGTCTCTGTCATTATCCCTGCTTACAATACTGAAGTTTATATTGCGAAGGCAATAGAGTCAGCCTTAGAACAAACGCTCACTGATATTGAAGTTATCATAGTCGATGATGGTTCAAGTGATAAAACTGTAGAAGTCGCTAAAAGTTTTACAGACCAGCGTCTTAAAGTTATAGTTAATCAACAAAACCTTGGGGCTGCTGCTGCGCGTAATCGCGCCCTTAGAATAGCCCAAGGAGAATGGATTGCTGTACTTGATTCAGATGATTGGTATGCTCCCGAAAGATTGGAAAAGCTTGTGTTGCTGGGAAATGAAATGGATGCAGACATGATTGCTGACGATGTTTATTTAATCAAGGATGGTGAAACATCTCCTTGGAGTACATTGATTAAAGAAAGTGGAGAACTTATAGAGAAAATTCTCCAAATTGATATTGTTTATTTTGTAGAAACTGATGTCTATGGGGAACCAGGCTTGCATCTTGGTTTAAGCAAACCTCTATTCAAACGAGAATTTCTGGTTAAGCACGGCATCGAGTACGATGAAGCCATCAGGATGGGTCAAGATTTTTGGCTTGATATGAAATGCTTAATCAAAGGATCTCGCTTTTTTATTGAGCCAAAACCCTACTATTTCTACCGATCGCGCCCAGATTCTCTTGTATATCAAAGCCCATTGCCACGTCTAAATCAATACTGCAAAGCTACTAATTATTTCATGGAACAAGAGGTTGTGAAAAAAAATCCAGCTTTAATGCGTGCTCTGTCTTATAATCTTGCAGTCTGTAAGAAAAATCTAGCTTACTTTCAAGTTGTAGTGCCTCTCAAGCAAAGGAAATGGTTAACAGCATTGACAGAAATAAGGAAAAATCCAGGCTTCTTTTATGATTTTATTTCCAGATTTAACGCTATTATTCAACGTCGAATTCAATACTATGTGATGGGTAATAAATCAAGCTTTGACATTTATCCTAATCTAAATAAAAAGCGAAAAACTCCCAATTAGTACTATGATATTTTTACCAAAAAATAATACATCTTTGGTATAGTCAAAATCAGCCTAAAGGTTAAAATTCTGGTCAGGCAATAAGAGGATGTTTTAAAAGTATTGGACGAATATAATGAGACTGTTAGCGAATTGATAGGGTGTCTAACACATCAGATTCGTACATATTCATTTTTTTAATTTCAGTGCGTTTCAACCTACTTTAGCTATTAGCCTGCAATAAATTGCAGGGCGAGAAAGCAACGCAAAACCTCGGTTTTAGGTATGGAGGGTTTAACCCACTGTGAATTGACCAACAATCTGATATATAGCAACTACCAAGGCGGTTAGAGCATAGACTGGAAGTGGTGCAAAGCGATCGCTCAACCCATGCCCAAACCCTACAGTTACGACTTGCATCAAAAGGTCATCCAGTTCATCAAGCTCGATGGTTTGGAGAAAAGTGAAGCCAGCCAAATGTTCAACATCAGTCGCCACTCTGCACTCATTACTCACTTTTCAGAATTCTGTGGTGAGTGTGGTACTTCCTAATTAAGGTTTTTGGCAGATCCTAGAGTTATTTATTTAGTCAAAATTGGGCAAACTAAAACTACACCACAATTATTAAAGTGCAAAATGATACAAAGCGTCATTATAAATCTACCCTTTCTGCTTGTTTGATCTGGTATGTTGCACCAGTTGTAATAACCGTCTCGGTGGCAAACTGCCAGGTTATGGTTTCAATCCTCTAAAAGAGGGCTGAAAAAAGCTAGTAAAGCACCATCTAACTAGTACAGCACCACCTAAATAGACCAACGATTGGAAATTGCAGAAAAGCTGTATAAGCCTTTTGCCTTTTGACTTCCGACTTCTAGCTTGCGCTACTAGCCTATAAAGTCACTTCTGGGCGCAATAATTCAGATATCAGTTTGATTAAATACACTTTTCCTCCCAAACACTTACAACCTGCTTTTGGATTCAAATTCTCTATGTCAGACCCCAACATTGGTCGCTTACTCAGCAAACGCTACCAACTCCAAGAGTTAATCGGTACTGGAGCAATGGGTCGGGTTTATCGTGCTAAAGATACATTGTTGGGAGGTGTACCTGTTGCGGTTAAGTTTCTTGCTCTATCAATCCAAAATGAAAAGATGCGATTGCAAGACCGCTTTGAGCGAGAAGCAAAAACCTGTGCTTTACTAGGGCAAAAAAGTATCCACATTGTCCGAGTTATGGACTATGGCGTAGATGACAATAATACCCCGTTCTACGTCATGGAATACCTACAAGGGCAAAGCCTAAACAATATTATTCGCAAGCAACGATTACCTTTACCAAGATTCCTTAGTATGGCGCGTCAACTCAGTCTGGGGTTACAGTGCGCCCATGATGGCATCCCGGTTGATGGCACTATTTGCCCAATTATCCATCGCGATGTCAAGCCAAGCAATATGCTGGTAATTCAAGATCCCAGTTTTGGAGAATTGGTCAAGGTTCTAGATTTTGGTATTGCTAAGTTATTACAGTCGGATGGCGACCATACAAAATTCTATTTGGGGACATTGGCTTATTCTTCTCCCGAACAGATGGAGGGTAAGGAATTAGACAACCGTGCTGATATTTATAGTTTGGGCGTCATGATGTTTGAGATGCTCACAGGTAAAATGCCACTAGTGGCACCAACTCACTCTTTTGGAGCATGGTATAAAACACATCACTATCAAAAACCACGTTCTTTTGTTGAGGTTGCGCCCGGATTAGAACTACCAAAAGAAATCGAAAATTTGGTGATGAGTTGTTTAGCTAAAGTAGCACGCGATCGCCCCCAAAGTATCACTGAAATCCTCAGAGTTTTAGCATCTCTAGAAAAGCCTGAGCATACACGCAAAATTCAGCAAGACAGCCATGCCCTAGTTCCTGCTACTACAGCTAGCACTGAGCTTGAACAAAAGACAAAAGCCGATTTGCGGGTATCCTTGTCAAACGATGAAATCGCTCGTGCTATTTCCTGGCCTCAAAACAAACCAATTGCCGATATTGTCTTTCCCCAGACCATTCATACCAATGGGGAGATTTTACCAGCCCTGTGGGTAATGCTACCCCAAGAAGAAATTCAAAAGCGCTTACTCTGTACCCGCTATAATCAATTTCTGTTCATCTCTATTCCCCATCCCATGCTGCTATGGATTACTGTCATCTATAACCGCAAACATGGTGCCAAATGGTTACCTTATTACCTCGATCTCAAAACCAGTCTTGGTCAAGAAATTGCTCGGTTACTACAGCATACAGGTTGTTACCGCCTGTTATTCTTTGCACGAGAAACACCAAGTCGCTGTACCCATATCCTACTTTCCAGCGTCGCTTCTGCCCAGCGCCAACGACTACAAGAGTGGGTTGCAATGAGCAACACTTTAATGTCCTCTGCCGATCCGCAAATCAGTAAAAGCTTACTCAAAAGCGAGTATGAAAAGATTAAGCCTCAAATTCTAACAAAACTGGAAAGTATTGATACGGATTCACCGTACGATCTTTCTAGCTAGGAATAATTCCTTAATATTACGTGTTTTCGATGTAACTAAGGGGTGGTCACTCACCGAATGTAAACTTTTATAAACAAAATATATATAAAGATGTAAGTTCTAGTTATATGTATAAAGAGTGAAATTACTAGCTGCCAAAAGTAGGGCTATCAAAATTCTCTCTAAATTTTCCTGTGTGCATATTACGGGAGATTATAAATTTACGCAGGTGTGATTCTCAAACTAGACAAAACAAAAATAAGTTTGACTAAAGCAAACAACTAATTTAGCCTCAAATCCTAAAGTTATGTCTAGATTCCAGCATATGTGCCTTAGACGACAATCTTTACTTATTCTTAGTTAATTTCGTGAATTGAACTTTTGTGCCGCTCTTGTGGAATTACTTATCGAAGTTGACGCCCCGACATCCCCAGCTCTTTTCCTCCTTGGAACCAAGCAAGAGAAGGAGGTCGCCCACTGCGACATCAGAACGACTCTATGCCATAGTGGAACCGGAATCTAAGCCCCACTGGTGCTTAAGAAGTTCTTGATAAGTTGCCTCGCGCACTACCATTTGCTCATAGAGCTTGACTAAAAAGTCTTTAGCTTGCTCGTGGCTCATGTTTTGCACCTGAGTAGCAAATGAGCAAATGCTGAATTGCTGTTCCAAGGATAGTTTCATTGGTTGATTCATAGTTAACTCCAAAAAAACAAAGCGTAAAGGTGATATAGATCACAGAAGTCCAAATGGGATAATATTTGGACTTACATCTGTCCAACATTTGTTCCTCCGTATTACGAAAGATAACAATTGTTTGACAGATTGCCCACATCCTAAGTGTGGACTTTTTCTGCTCTGATATCTTGCACCTAATCCTACTGATATACCACCCAAGTTAGCCGAAGCAGATTCCGGAAAATAGGCTCTGTTTGGCCAGATATAGGTATAGCTACCTCCCTAACTCCTTCCTGCTTTGCACAACTCTCCTTTGAGGAGAAAATCAGAGTGCTATCCTTAACCATCGATAGTTTTTCTATTTAAGAAAAACCAAGATGTTGTCTCCTCAAGTATGGAGAAAGCTTTGGAGGGTGGGGATTTTAAGGAGGTTGGGAATTGATGGTAATAAGCGTGAATTATAGTCGCTCTACCTTATTACGTGCAAGATGTCAATTTAACAATTTATGCAAATTTAGCCTCCTTAGGTCACTTTGGAGGCTAAAAATATTTGTATCAAATTGTAAAAAGGAAAAATGCTCACGCTGAACAAATTGCTGAGTATATCTACCAGATTAATTATTTGTCAGTTGTCCTTGGACAATGACTAATGACTATTTTCTTCGAGTGAGACGATGACAACTGTGATGTTATCGTGCCCTCCGTGCTCTTTGGCAGCCTCAACTAAAGAGATGGCGGCTTTATCAACCCAAGGAGTATCTTGGAGGCAGCTAGCAATCTTCTGTTCGACAAGTTCTTCTGTGAGACCATCACTGCATAACAGCAAGCGATCGCCTACTTTTACATCTAGTGGTTGCACATCAATCTGATGCAAATCTTCACGCCCTAAACAGCGGGATAATACATGACGAAAAGGATGTAACCGTGCTTCATCTAAAGTGATGTCACCCATTTTGATTGCCCGTGCTACCCAAGTGTGGTCTTCCGTTACCTGTTCTAAGTGCGACTCACGGAAGCGATATAGCCGCGAATCACCAACATGAGCGCACCAGGGCGATTCTGGGGAGCGAAAAATTACCGCTACAACCGTTGTACCCATGTCGGCGCGTTCAGGATGTTTTTGCTGATCCTGTAAAATCGCTTCATTGGCTCCCCACAAAGCTTGCTCTAACAATTCTTGAGAAGACTTAGGAGATTCCCAATTTGCCACTAAATAGGCCTGAATTTCTCCAGTGGCAATGCGACTTGCTTCCTCACCCCCCGCATGACCACCCATTCCATCGGCAACAACGAAAAACCGCCCCTCTGGGTCGATATAGTAAGCATCCTGATTATTAGAACGAATAAGTCCCGGATCGCTAAAACCCGTGAAATTAAGTTTCATAAATTATTTTTGCAACAGTTAATACATACGATCGTAACGGTCAAGGCGTAAAAGTAGTCGGATCAGGATCACTGAAAGCCCTGCTGCAACTAAACCAGGCACTAGTGCCCACCATACATAATTGGTAACCACTAAGATCGTAGCCGAAAGTGTGAAACCACTAATTAACAGAGCATAACTTATTGAGAGTTGAATACTGCTCTGTCGGCGCAATAGGCGTTCAGTTTCGATAGACCGAACACGCAAGCGCATGTCTCCCCGTTCTAGCTTCTCTAGGGTATCCTCTAACCTACGTGGTAGACCAAACGCAGTACTACTTACCTGAGCTGCTTGACGACTTAATTCGTTAATAAAGCTATTCCCCTCAGAACCATTCATATCGGTCATAAGCTGCATTGCATATGGTTTGGCAACTTCCATAAAGTTAAACTCTGGATCTAAGCCTTTGCCTACCCCCTCTAGAGTAGAAAAGGCTCGCATCACAAAAGTGAAGGTTGCTGGAAATCGAAATGGCTGATTATAAGCTATTTCGTAAAGGTCGTCACTAATTGCTGCCACCGATTGGTTTTCAAAAGGCTTATCCATAAAATGATCCAGCATGTACTGGACGGAACGCCGGACTGGACCCATATCATCGGTTGGGGCGATCGCGCCTAAATCGATTAGAGACTGAACAACGCGATCGCCATCTTTTTGGGCAATGCCAAACAGTGTTTGCATCAGTCCTTCGCGGATGTTGGACTTAATCCGCCCCATCATACCGAAATCGTAGAATATCAGAGCACCACTTGCACTAATGGCAATATTGCCTGGGTGAGGATCGGCGTGGAAAAAGCCACTATTGAGCAATTGTAGTAAGTAGGCTTGAGCGCCTTGACGAGCGATCGCCTTTCGATCTAAACCCGCTGCTTCTAAAGCTTCGTATTGGCTAATTTTAATTCCAGGGAGATATTCTAAGGTCAGTACTCTGGACGTGGCGTAACGCCAGTATACTCTTGGGACATTCACCCAATCGTAGCCGCGAAAGTTCCGGCGAAAAGTATCGGCATTACGACCTTCATTGAGATAATCAATTTCTTCCCAAAGAATGCGACAACATTCTTCGTAAATACCCAACCAATCTCGCCCACGTCCCCATTTGGGATGGTTTTGAAAGTAGCGGGTAATTCCCTTAAGAATTTGTAAATCTATTTCAAATAACTTCTTTAGTCCAGGACGTTGCACCTTGACAACAACCGATTCCCCAGTATGTAGCACAGCTTTGTGTACTTGCCCTAAGCTAGCAGCAGCTAAGGGAATCGGTTCAAAATTATGAAAGAGTTCAGGAATTTTCTTGCCTAGTTCTTTCTCAATGGTTGCTTCTACTTGTTCATAGCTAAATGCTGGTACTTTGTCTTGTAACTTGGCTAGTTCTTCTACATATTCACCAGGGAATATATCAGCACGGGTAGAAAACAGTTGCCCGACTTTAATGAAGGTTGGGCCTAAATCCAGTAGGGTATTGCGAATCCAAACCGCTTGGGTTTTGCGTCTTTCAGCTTGCTTTGCGTCAGTCACACCACCCGGATAACTCCAAGATTTGTTATATAGCCAAAGTTTGAACAATAAGGTCAAGACAAAAGACCAAATGTCCACAAAACGCCGTCTGCTAGAGTATTTTTCCCGATTCCAACGGTATGCCTTATCTGAATAACCTTGTTCCATATACTTTGTTTACCGTTGGTTTGCAACCGAATCACTTGAAAGAAAAGACACTCTGATTCCTAAACTGTTTTTGAGAAAGTGCCATTTGTGTTTTGTCTTTTGTCATTGTCATGTGTCTATAATTCTTGATACTTCGGCTTACCTCGGCTCCGGTTCCATGTAGCGAAGTCGAGATGCTCGGCACGAGTCGCTCAGTACAAGTGACCAATGACCAATGACTAATGACTAAATTTATGCAGAAGTTCTGCGATAATGTTGCAATTCTGTTCGTAACAGGGCAATTTCTGCTCGCAATTCATCAATATCTGCTTGTACGTCACCTGAATCAGAAGTAGGTTGCCCACTACCTGTATTAGCTTGACCAGCATTAGCAGCTTCTGCTGCCCGATTTGCCCGCTCTAAGACTTCTTCTGTAAACTGGCGCAACTGCTCTCTAGCTTCTGCATCAAATTTGCCCAGATCACTCAAAGCATCGGTCAAGGCGACCTCTAAACGCTCATTAACTACTTCAGCTACTGCTCTGCCTACGAAAAAGGCTTGCACAAGGGGGTTACTCATAAATTTTTGTTACGTTGCACCGCAAGAGAATTATAACTTGCCTGTATGCTTTACGGCTTCTGCTGGGGAGTTAGAGATTTGGGATTGGCGATCGCTAAACTAGTTCAGTAGAAAATATCCTTGATGAAATTCTATGAAATACGACAATCTTTGGGAAGGTACAAGAACTAGTTATTGGTTGCCAGCATTTTTTCTTCCCTTACTCCACTGGGTAAAACCTTTTCTACCTTTTTTGGGATTACTGGATTTGATACTCAAGCAGCCGCTAATTTTGCAGCAAATTGATACCCAGACAGCACTTGACTATCAAACCTGAACAAAAAAACAGTATTTGTCAGGGAAATACTATGACTAAGTTATCAAGCAAGTAGTAACAAAAGCTTTGCAAAATTTTGCATCACAAGCGGGACGAGATGTGGCGAGGGATTTTGAACGGTGGGTAATTGCTCATTTTTGCTGCCATGAACTGGAAATTGTCCTTCGGGAATGGCGATTACTTTTGGCTATTGCTTGTAAATCCTCAACTTCCCGCCGAGATCAGGTTTTCCCACCTTCTGTATTGGTGCCAATTTTGCCAGAAATTGCTGATTTTATTGGCTTTGATTGAGAGTCAAGCGATCGCTTTATTTATGACATTCCAGCAACTCTCGATAATATTGCTCTGGTGTACTCGGTAAATAAGTCGTCATTTGCAAAGTTTGTTCCCTCAATTTGAAACCTTGGGTAATGTTAATCCGGCTGAGGAAATCTAGATCGTGGGAAATTACCCAAAGCGCTCCTTGATAGTCATTGATACCTACTACCATTTGTTGAACAGTTTCAATATCCAGGTTATTAGTTGGCTCATCGAGAATCAGTAGATCGATTTCTGAGATACTGATCATAGCCATCGCTAATCTTGCCAACTCACCCCCACTCAGTACAGAGGCGCTTTTGTGAACGTCATCATATTTAAAGAGAAAGTGTCCTAGTTGTTGACGCAAAAGCTGATAGCTGAGATGAGGATTGGCAGCTTGCATATTTTCTATAATTGTGTATTGGCGATTCACTAATTCATAGGATTGATCGAGATATACAGCTTTCATGGCTGGTGCAAGCAAAACTTCACCTGATTCTAAAACCGCTGCTTGGTTTTCCATTCCCAAAATGGCCTTTACCAAACTCGATTTACCAGAAGCGTTTGCGCCGATAATGGCTATACGATCGCCAGATGATACATGCAATTGAATATTTTGAATCAATAGATGTTCTGATATCCTAAGATTTGCACCCTGGATATTAATTAGATTTCGGCGCTTTTGATTTTTTTCTTCTAGCTGAATACTCGTTACTTTGGTAGTTTTGACCTTTGTCTCTGCAACCTTTTGATTAGCCTTGGCTACTGCTGCTTCATGTTTCTTTTTCGCAGTTCCGGTAGACACCTCAGCTTTGGTTTTAATCAGTCCCGCGGCCATTCTATCAATACTGCCATTCAGAAACTTGGCGCGACCATTGCGACTTGATTGGGCTGCGCGTTGCTGTTCTTGCATCGCTGTGGCTTGGGTACGTTTTAGTTCCTTTCTGGCGGCTTCGTGCGATCGCAATGCTACCTCTAACTCGATTTCTTTCTGTTCTCGATACTGAGAAAAGTTACCTCCATACACCTTCAAACCAGCAGGTGTAAGTTCCCAGGTAACATCTGTCACCTGGTCTAGGAAAAAAGGTTTGTGTGAGACAATCACAAAAGCGCCAGCAAAATCTAAAAGAAACTGCCTTAAGCTTTCTAGCGCTTGTAAATCCATGTGATTGGTTGGCTCATCCAGTAACAGCAAGTTTGGTTCTTGAGCTAAACCGATCGCCAAAAATAGTTTCGTGAATTCTCCACCACTTAAGTTAGTAATTGGTAAACATAGGTCAAGTGTGGTGTGGAATTGTGTTTGCAAAATATCCTCAATCTTCCACCATTCATCAGAGATAGAAATCAAAAAATTAAGTACTGTATCTGCTGTAATTTCTTGCCTGATAGTGCTGCTTTGTGGCAAATAGTAGACAACACCATGATGCCAAACTGAGCCTGTATTGGGGCTAATTTGACTTGCAAGGATTTTTAGTAGAGTTGATTTTCCTACACCGTTGCGACCAACCAAAGCAATGCGATCGCCTGCCTCGACACTAACCTGAACTTTTTGAAACAAAGTTCTGTCCAAGCTGAGTTCATAGGCTAAATTCTCAGCTAATAATATTGATTTTTTCTCCATTCTTCTCAAACCTCAGTTCGCAAACATCCACCCGTATGTTTGCAATAATTACGGATAGATTAGACACAAAAAACTTACCCACAGACAGTTTACAAGCGGTTCAATGTAGATAAGAGTGATGACAATATTTTTAGTGCATGACTTATGTGAAGTAACCCTGTCAAACTAGTTGCGTTGATTCTTTGTTGACATTTGTTGCTTTGGTGCAACAGGTATTTGGTACTACTTCATTTGTGCTATCTCGTTGGAGTTGTGATGAAGTTTGATATTGACTACAGTGTAGCACGAACCGCAAAAGTTGGGTAGTTTGGGAAGAAGATGGCAAATATCCGAATGTAATTCTAGAAATTTTGTTTGACTCAACAGCGAATAGTGATAAAGGTTTAAAAAAAGAAATTTATCAAGATACTTTCCGCACGCTAGATTATTTTTGGTTCGACCCTTACACACAAGAATTTACAGGATTTTATTTAGTAGATGGAGAATATCAACCTCTACAAGCAAGTGAGCAAGGATATTTGTGGAGTCAGCAACTAGGATTATATTTGGGAGTTTATGAAGGTTTATTGCGGTTTTTTACACGAGATGGGCAACTAGTACCAACACCGGAAGAAACGGCAGAACAAGCAGAACAAAAGGCAGAACGTTTGGCAGCAAAATTGCGTGAGTTAAACATAGAGCCAGATACAATTTAGACTAGCGCTATTTCATTTAGGATAGTGTTGTACTAAAAACTCCTCAGCTTCAGTCCTATCTTTAATCACTCCATCCAAGGTAGCAGCAACTACATCATCTAATATTTGCCGATACTGCGGCCCTGGTTTGTAACCAAGTTTCTTTAAATCATTGCCACTCAGTAGTGGCTGCACATTAGCCCAAACAGTTAAATATTCCCAAATCTGATGTCTAAGCGATCGCGGACTTTGCAAAGCAATTAAAATCAGCATTGGTAAGTCGTACTGTCGCAATAACTGCACCACTTGACTGGGACTTTGACACTTAGGCAAAGATTTGATCGCCTCAGTTTGAGCAGAAGCCAAGTTTTGCAAGCGTTTAATGCTATCCTCTTGCAGTTGCAGATTTTTTGCTACTTTCGCCCGATATTGTGGTGCTAAATGGGTGATTAACGCTTCTAGGCGCATTTCCCAATGGATAAGGGTTGGCTGCGGGTCAAATCGCCGCAAGCAGCGTTCTAGCAAACGTAATTGTCGCAGGAGTTCTGCGTCTAGCTTGAGGGTAGGATGGATACATTGCAATGCCCCTAAGTTATCGAGTAACTGCAAAGCCGATTTCCAGTAAGGGGCTTCTAGGATGTGTTTTAATTCTGTTTTTAGTCTAGTTTGCAGGGCTGGAGTTCTGCTATTCTCTTGGGAAGTGCGATCGTAAACACCACTGTTGATGGCATAGCGAATAAACTCTTCAGTTTGCGGTTCTATCTGAAATCCGAAGCGCACAGCAAAGCGCACGCCACGATAAATCCGGGTGGGGTCTTCGATAAAGCTATTGGCGTGTAAAACCCGAATTTGCATAGCTTGTAAATCTAGTAATCCACCAAAGAAATCGAGTAATTCACCAGTCCGGGGAGTAGTGAGTCGCAAGGCGAGGGCGTTGATGGTAAAATCTCGGCGATACAAATCTTGACGAATGGAACTCGCCTCAACTTCTGGATTTGCTGCTGGATAAGGATAAAATTCTGTTCTAGCGGTGGCAATATCCACCCATAGAGAATCTAATTCTGGGTCTTTGTGCCACAACAAAGCAGCAGTTTGAAAAGCTCCGTGGATTTCTAAACGAGCAGCAGGGTAAAGTTGTTGGAGTGCCTTTGCTAGTTCTACACCAGCACCAACATCTGCTGATTTGTGAAAGCCATCAACTACGAGGTCAATATCTTTAATCATCAAGGTGCTTGCTGCTTCTGCTAATAGCAAATCCCGCACTGCACCCCCGACAAGATAAAGATGCCAACCTTGTTTTTCTGCCTCTTGCGATGCTGTGGTGAGTAATTGCCACAGTTGCGGAGCAAGTATATTCTCCAATTTAGGGAGACTAAGATTACTTTCCTCCCCTTTTCTCCTCTCCCTCTCTTCCCCTCTTCCCTTTTCACCTTCTCTTTCTTGATGTAATTCCCGCAATACATCAGTACGGGTGACAATACCAACTAACTGACTCTTTTCCAATACTGGCAAACGTCCAATATCGTATGTTACCATCAGCGCTTCAATTTCTGGCAGCGTAGTATCTGGTGTAATTGTTTTAAGATTTACTGTCATGTAGCCTTTGACTGGTGCATGACTAAATCCGTGGTGCAAAGCGATATCAATATCCCGCCGCGAAATAATACCCACTAGTTGCCCTTGAGTATCGACTACAGATAAACCAGAGTGTCCATAGCGCAACAAAATGCGCTGGGCTTCGGCAATTGTGGTTTCAGGCAAAATCGTGCGGACAGGAGAGGACATTAAGTCTCTAGCCGTGGGTGGATGAGGAATTTGTGCTTTTACCCCGTCAAGGAGTTGTTTTAATATTGCCTGTGAATCAACTCCCCTTAGATTTAGAGATGCGGCTTGTGAATGACCGCCGCCACCTAGAATTTGGAATAATAGGTTAAGATTTGTTTTGGGAATTTGCGATCGCCCAATTACAGTTAAGCGTGAATCCCCGTCACCCAGAGGATACTCATTAGCCAACAGTATGGCATCAATTTCGGTTAATTCCACGAGTTCCGATGCCAAACTCGATAGCCCTGGCACAAAACCATCTGTTTTCAGAGTTACCCAAGCAACCGTATATCCATGTAGACAGAAATATTCTAAACTTTCCAGCGCTTCAGTTAGTAGCTGCTGCAATCGCGGTGATAATCCGGGGTCACGGTAAGTGGAAATTACTGATAAACTAGCTCCTTGTTGCATCAACCAAGCCAAAGCTAGGGCATCCCGTGGTGTGGACTGGTCAAAAGTCAAAGAGCCAGTGTCAACGTGGATACCCAAAGCCATCACAGTTGCTTCGGCAGGAGTGAGGGAAATTTCCTGTTGTTGCAATTGCTCCACGATTAAAGTTGTGGTGGCTCCTACTGAGGAAATATGCGATCGCGTGGCGGGAATATCTGATTCTTGTCCTAAGTGATGGTCATAAACTATAATCTCTCTTACATCGGGTAAATCTAACCACTGGGCAGCTTTACCCAAGCGATCGCGCTGTTGCGTATCCACCACAGTTAGAGAACGAATTTTTTCTGGATTCACTGAACGGCGTTCAATCAACGGATATTCATCCCGATGCAATGCTAAAAAATCCCGTACAGGAGGATGGGAGCCGCCAGTGAGCACAATTTTGCTTCCCGGTAGTAGGCGCGTTAACCCTACCGCTGCTCCTAGTGCATCAAAATCTGCTGTTGTGTGACAAAGAATTAAATCCATAGTTAAGAGTCATTAGTCATTGGTACTTAGACAAAGAGAGAAGTCTGAGCAAAGGTTTCCTCCGTTCAGAACTTCTCCTCAGGGAGACGCTGGGCGAACGGAGACAAATGACTAAAATGTTGCAATTTCTGCTAGCTTAAAAATAATAAGAAAGTGTCAGTGTCGCCCTTTAGGATATTCTATCCTTAGTATTTCGCTGTATTGGGAGAAGCAAAAATGACCATAATATTCCAATTTGCCTTGATAGGTCTAGTCCTATTGTCTTTTGTCCTGGTTGTTGGCGTCCCCGTTGCTTACGCCACTCCCCAAAATTGGGTTGAATCTAAAAAACTGCTCTGGGTTGGTTCCGCCGTCTGGATTGGTTTGGTATTTTTAGTTGGTTTGTTAAACTTTTTTGTCGTGTAGGCGACGGCTTCGTTCTGGCGCAGGCACATAATATAAGAACTAGAGGGGCAGAAAAGCCAAGGTCAAAGGTTAAGGGAAAAAAGAAATTTTTTCTTTTTCCTGGTTAGTTCATTTTGACCGCGCTTTCCTGCTCCTCTACATTTAAATAAGAAATGTATATTGGCCAGAAGTATAGTTGATAAAGAGGCAGTCATGGCAGTTTTCGAGGGAACTTTTACTCAAACGGAACCTTTGCGTTTTGCAGTGGTTATTGGTCGATTCAATGACCTCGTTACCGGAAAGCTGCTAGAGGGATGTCAAGATTGTTTAAAACGCCACGGTGTAGACCCTAACCCCCACGGTAGTCAGGTGGACTATGTTTGGGTGCCGGGAAGTTTTGAGGTACCTTTAGTCGCTCGCCAACTAGCACTTTCCCATCGTTATGATGCTGTAATTTGTCTAGGTGCAGTCATTCGAGGGCAAACACCCCATTTTGATTACGTATCCTCAGAAGTTTCTAAAGGCATTGCTGCCGCTAGCTTTCAAACTGGGGTACCAGTAATTTTTGGCATTTTGACAGTAGATACTATGCAGCAAGCCTTAGAACGAGCAGGTATAAAAGGTAATCATGGTTGGGATTACGCTCTGAATGCCCTAGAAATGGCAAGCCTCATGCGGCAACTGCGTTCTAACCTGGCAGAGCCATATTCTCGTAATAGCCAATCTTTGCCAGCCTCTTTTCAAAGTGCCAGCGTCGGCAATTTAACTGCGGAGTCAGAAGAACTTGGCTAAATGAGTCATTAGTCATTTGTCCTTTGTTATTCACTAATGACTAATGACTAATGACTAATGGCTAAATTAAGGGGTTGACAATTAGGGATAAATCTGAGATATTAATATATGGTTATCGATTGCGGGTATAGCTCAGTGGTAGAGCGTCACCTTGCCAAGGTGAATGTCGCGCGTTCGAATCGCGTTACCCGCTTCCAAGTAAAACCTCTTGAAGTTAAAAACTACAAGGGGTTTAATGTTTTTAGGCTGCTTTGAAGTCTTCGATGATTCGCACTACACTTTTGTGAATCGCTTCCAATGTGGACAGATTGAGCAAATAAATCGTCTACTGTCTCAATTTGAATATCACCCACTCAAATTGCGTTACCCAGTTGCTAAGAAATATAAAACCCAGCTTTAGACTGGTGTAGATATGCACTAGCTTGGCTACAATCTGTATAGGTGTAATCAATTCGTTTTGTATAAGGTGTATTACACTGGACTAAAGGTGGCTACTTAAAAATAGTGTTGTCAGGTGTAAAGCGTCTTTTAGCAGTGAAGTTAACTACAATCTATGACGGGCAAAGAGTCACACACACGCTCTGGATGTTTTGGCAATTCCCGCTATTGAAACGCTTATGAACTGCAAGGAATAGAGATTGAACGTAATCCCAATCTTACCTTGATAAGTGGATAGTAATATATAGCGACCCAAAGGACAATTAGCGGGTTTATTGGTGTCTGTTGTTTATGAGCGTAGCCTTCCCAAACGATTTGTTTTAGGAGTGGTCGCCACGTAGGCTTAAAATTGTACCAGGTGTGTCAGCATAATAAATGCCCCAAAACGCAACCACATTACCTTGAAAGCGACAGACAGATGAGGAGAAGGAAATTTTTAAACAAGATTGCTAGCAAAGGGGAAAGACTACAAACAGAGAACCCCATATTAGTATGGCAATTAGGATACTTAGAGTTGACGGCATCTACTGTTTGCAATCATGGCGATATTTGCATCGCCTGTCCATCTATATAAAGAAAGAAGCCTTATCAGGCATGTACCAAGGCATTATATTCTCACAGTTCGTGTAAAACACGCTCAAGTTATTAGAACGCTTGTGCAATCTCAAAAACCCGAAAAAATAGACTTCAATACCGAATACCCCTGTCCCTGTCGTCGCAGGGGTCAGTTAATTCCGATTACGCTGACAGAAGCATTTGGTTGCGATCGCTGTCAGCAAATCTTTGTAGTAGAAGATAATGGTCATGTCCTAGAACAGCTTTCTACCACCTATCCCTACAAGCGGGCTTGGCGTTGGATGGGAAATAGTTGGCATGTTGTCCATCCCCGCTTGGGAGAAAGCTATCTGCCTATAGCGCTGGGCATTATTTTCGTGCTAGTGATTATATGGCTGCCATTAGCACTGCGATTGGCAAATGGTTCCAGCATTATTGCTTGGGCAATGGTGGCGGTGCTATTGGCTATCCTACCAGCACTAATGGTCTGGCTTACCTACAGACGTTAACTCAATGACTGTTGAAGTTTTGGATGATCACCCCGAACCGATTACTAGTGCCCAACGAGCCTATCAAGCTTCCCTAAAGTTGGGGATCACAAAAGGAGCAGACCGAAGTCGTGCAGTATTGGCGATGGCACAAGCCCTTGAGCGCTCATTTGACGACATTCTAGAAGCCAATACCTTAGATTTAGAAGCCAGTCGGGAAATGGCAGTGCCAGAGTTGATATTGGACTGGCTAAAGCTGACTCCCACAAGGCTAGAAATGACAGTGGACATTTTACAACGGTTGGGGGAATTATCAGATCCGCTGCGGCGCGTTAGAACCGCTGATTATCAACTGGAAGATTCCCAAAGTTATACCCAGTTAATGCCCTTGGGAGTGATTGGATTTATTTATGAAGCGTTTCCCGATTTAGGGGCGATCGCAGCGGGTTTTTGTATCAAAACTGGCAATAGTCTAATTCTCAAAGGTAGCACTGAAGCTAGCCATTCCAACGCAGTGATCGCTGAGGTACTGCAAAGTGCGATCGCAGAAGTTGGACTACCACCAGGTTGTTTAGAACTGATCACAGCAGAACATGGTGCTTCGATTCGGGATTTAGTTACCCAAGACGAGTACGTGAATCTAGTGATTCCCTACGGACGTTCTAGCTTGGTGCAGCAGGTAGTACGACAGGCAACTTGCCCAGTTTTAAAGTCAGCGATGGGTAACTGTTATCTCTACTGGTCGCTGAATAGCAGCTTAGAAATGGTGCGCTGGATGATTCTTGATAGCCATCAGAGCGAACCAGACCAAGTTAATGCCATTGAAAAAGTACTAATTCATCGCCAAGCCTTGCCATCATCTTTAGCAGTTCTGTGGAACAGCTTGATGGAAAAAGGCTTTGAAATAAAAGGGGATGCAGAACTAGTAGAAGCTTTTCCTCAGTTGCAGTTGGTCAAGGAAGGCGAATGGGCAAACCCTTATTTAACCAGGACAGTAGCTTTTAAACTGGTGGATAGCTTAGAGGCTGCGATCGCCTGGATTAATGAACACAGCAGTGGTCATGCCGACTCCATCGTCACTGAATCGTACCAGGAAAGTCGGCAGTTTGCCTTGGGAGTTAACAGTGCCTCTACATACATCAACACTTCCCCGCGTTTTTCCCGCAACCCCTCGCGGGGAGATTCAGTGTTTCTCGGCATGTCTAACCAAAAAGGTCATCGTCGGGGATTTATCAGCCTGGAAACCTTAACCACTGTCAAGCATATTGTTCAGGGAAATGGCAGGTTTTAACCAGAAGGCAGGAGGCAGAAGGCAGATCGCTTTTAGCGTCTTGCCTTCTCCCAAAGGAGAGGCTAGCGCCAAGGGAGAAGGCAAGAGGTAGAAACTCTTTATATCTGATGCGTGAGTCCTACATTTTGTAGCTTACTTAAAAAGCAAACTGCTGTAGTTGGGGTCTAAATTCTTTATGTCCAATGCCCCAATCCAATTTTAAACTTAACAAAATCTTAATTTCTGCTTGATCCTGGCTTGCTAGGCTCCTTGTGTTTGGTTGAGCAGCAATTAGGAGACAAGTCAAATTCAAGCCACTCTTTGTGCTTTTCACAAGTAGACCCTCCTTAAGTTTGCCAACTGAACTGTATTTACATCTGGGTAGGGGTGAATATGGAACTTATGGATGGTGATCGCCTGCTAGCAAATCGGTGCAGACGGCGGAGTTTTTTGCTGGGTGCAGGATTTTTAACAGGGTTAACAATCGCTAGCCAATGGCATCCGGTATTGGCTAACTCAAGGTTTTCTGGCTATCCGTTCAGTCTTGGTGTTGCCTCTGGTGATCCTTTGCCGGATGGTGTTGTTATCTGGACACGACTGGCTCCTAATCCACTCTCTGGAGGTGGAATGCCATTTGTAAATGTCCCAGTGCGGTGGCAAGTCGCCCTTGATGAAAACATGAAACAGGTTGTGCGGCGAGGAACAGTACTAGCAACACCAGAGTTAGCACACTCAGTCCACGTTGATGTCCGTGGGCTAAACCCTGAGCGTTGGTATTGGTATCAATTTCAAGCAGGTAAGGAAGTTAGCCCCATTGGACGAACTCGTACAGCACCAGCATTTTATAGCTATACCCAACAACTGAACTTTGCTTTTGTCTCCTGTCAAGACTGGCAAAATGGCTACTATACGGCTTATCGCCATTTGGCTGAGGAAAACCTCGACCTTGTGGTTCATCTTGGTGACTACATCTATGAATACGGACCACAAGCCGGTGGACCACGTCAGCATAATAGTCCAGAAATTATCACTCTTGCCGACTACCGCGATCGCCACGCCCTCTACAAAACTGATCCAAATCTTCAAGCTGCTCATGCGGCTTTTCCCTGGATTGTCACTTGGGACGATCATGAAGTTGACAACAACTACGCCAACTTAATCCCCGAAGATAACCAAACCCAAGAGGCTTTTAGAAAACGGCGAGCTAATGCTTACCAGGCTTACTACGAACACATGCCCTTACGTCAGTCTTCATTGCCCAAGGGCCCAGACGCGCTGCTTTATCGGCGGTTGACTTTCGGTAATTTAGCTGAGTTCAATGTGCTAGACACCAGGCAATACCGCACTAATCAACCTTGTGATGACGGACTTAAGCCTCGCTGTCCCCAAGCTTTTGATACAAATGCTACGATGACCGGCTCGGAGCAAGAGCAGTGGCTACGAAAAGGTTTAGATAAATCGCGATCGCGCTGGAATGTGATTGCTCAACAGACAATGCTAGCCGAGTACAATTTTAATAGTAGTCCAGGTGCAGGTGTCTTCAATTTGGATCAGTGGGACGGCTACGTGGTTGCACGTAATCGGCTCTTAAGTTTTCTAAACCAGCGCCAACCCTCTAATCCAGTAGTGATTACCGGAGACATCCATTCTAGTTGGGTACACGACCTGAAGCTTGACTTTAATAATCCAAACTCAGCTACGGTAGGCACTGAGTTTGTCGGAACCTCAATTACCTCTGATTTTCCCACCGCATTTATTGCTCCAGTTCAAGCTTCCCTAGGTAACAATCCCCATACTAAGTTTTTTGACGGTGCTTACCGGGGATACGTTCGCTGCAACCTTACCCCAAAACGCTGGCAAAGTGATTACCGCGTTGTATCAAGCATCGTTGACTTGAATGCCTCTGTGAAAACCCTAGCTTCGTTTGTAGTCCAAAACGGACAACCAGGAGCACATCTCAGTTAAGCAAATCTCACAAGCAATCAAATAAACCTCCCAAATAGAATCTGGGGGGTTTCAATATAGTATGAAATATAAGTTTGACTATTAGAACATCCCAATCGGATACTGTTCGGATATAGCCATCCGATCTGAGTTACAAAAACTGCAAGAGACTAAAAAAAAGGTGGAGAATATGGGAAATTTAGGAGTAGTGTAGACTATTCAAGCCGGAAGCGAGCGTCTGCTAAAGGTTACACTGAATCAATCTTCCTGAAGAGTTATTTTGCCATTTCTTTGCAATACTTAACTAACTTCTAATTAAAAAAAGTGAACATAGATTAAAAATAATAACTAACATCATAATTTATTAAGTTCTTCAGGCTAAGTTGAGGGTATGCTTAATAATTGAGGTCTAGTTGATAATTTAAGTAACTAGGTGCAAAAAAACTTAAACATTTGTTTACTTTTTTGTACTTTGCCATTTGTTTGAGTGTTAAATACTAAAAAACAAAGTTTATTTGTGCCAACTTACTAACTAGGTTGTCGAGCAAGGCAGTAAAAATCTGACCAGAGCCAAGTACTAACAGCGAAAACAAAAGTAAACTTAACAAAAATTACGTAAGATGATAAGAAGAATTTTGCTGGCTGTATCGGGATTGGGACATGCAGAAGAAATGCTCAAAACCCTAAAAGAAATCCCTTCAATTCAATCTGCAAAAGTTACAATTTTGCATGTTGTTCCTGCACAAAGTACTGCTGCTACCATGACAGATAAATGGGAAAATGGTGGTAAAATTCTGGCGAATGCCATTCAAACTTTAAACTTAGATCCTAGCCAAGTTTCTTCAATTTTGCGTGAAGGTGACCCCAAAGATGTAGTTTGCCAAGTAGCTGATGAAATAGACGCTGACTTAATTATTATGGGTTCACGCGGGCTGAAGCGGCTGCAATCGATTTTATCGAACTCAGTCAGTCAGTATGTTTTCCAGCTATCTTCTCGCCCCATGTTGCTGGTAAAAGATGACATTTATGTCAAAAGAATTAAGCGCATTATGGTGGCAATAGACAATTCTGATTCAGCAAAAAATTGCTTGAAATTGGCACTATTTTTACTGCGAGATATTCAGGGCGGCGAGTTAATTTTAGCAAATATTAGTACAGATTTAGGCGGTAAAAGATCGGAAATAACTGAAGTTAATTCAGACAAAAATCCAGTTTTGGCAGCCGCCGTTGCAGAAGCTCAAAAACAGGGTATCAAATCTCGTTCTTATATCAGCAGTGGCAAACCTGGTGAAGAAATTTGTCGATTGGCAGAAGAGTTGAATATAGACTTATTATTGCTCGGTTCTCCAGATCGTCGTCCATCCATCGCTAAGAGTTTTGTTGATATAGACCGACTCATCGGCTCTTCTTTGTCTGATTATGTTCGAGTCAATGCCACTTGTCCGGTATTGTTAGCGCGGACAATCGCTTAAAGTCAAAATAGAGTTAGCAATTGATAAATAAAAACCCCTACACTATTGGTGCAGGGGTTATTTATTTTATACACAAACTCTTAACTATCTTTTCCACCTTCGCGGCTAGCAGTTTGGATGTACAGAATTAGTAAAAACACAGCGGGAACTAGTACGAACAAAATGCTCGCGATGAACCCCAGGTCATTAACTTGCATGGCAAGAAAGCCTCTCTTTAATTTCCAGTCAACAACATTAGGATAGCATCATCGATGACAGAGTTATACCAATTCAAAATTCAAAATTCAAAATTCAAAATGAGGAAACTCAATTTTGGTAAGTATTTTGACTACTGACTGGATACAAATTGAAGCAATGGCAGATTTGAGAACTTAAGGCTTGGTGACTACGCTGACTGAGCCATTCACTAAAGTTTGACAGGCAAGACGGTAATTTTCCGGTTTTTTCTTGAATTTCCGGTTTTCTACGTCTGTGCGGGGGGAAAGATTTTCTAGTCCTTCGACTATCTGGACAATGCAAGTGCCACACTGACCATAACCACCGCAATTAGTCATCTTACCAATCAATGTATATATATCAATGTCATTTTGCATGGCTTTGAGCCGGAGATTTGCACCATCTGCCGCTACTACTTCTTTATTCTCTTTAACAAATTTGATATTACCCATAACTGATTCCTCCTTGACTCTAAGCTTGGCTTTCAAGGCTTCATATTGACATGGCTTGATTCACATCTTATTTATTATATTAATTCATTACAAAATATTAATAAATATTAACTTTATCAAACATGACGCCACAAAAAAATAGGACAGGTAGAGTACCTGTCCTATCAATTGAAAAATAGATTAACTTACCTAAATCCCACGGCTGCTTGCCAAACGAAAGCAAGCAACAAGAAGAATACGGGGATGACTGGGAGAACGTCTACCAAAGGATCAAAGATTTGGTAAGCTTCAGGCAGTTTTGCTAATAAAAGTGCTGCTTCCATGTTTGTTTAAATCCACCTATCCAACACAGCTTTCATAATTGAGAAATATCTTAACATGGTTTGAGTCTTGATCATTGGTCAATAGTCATTTGTAATTTCCCCTTCATCTGGTGCTGATTCAGATGAGTTGAGCCAGTGTCCAAATTCTGTGGCAAAGCGATCGCTTAATATAGCCTCTCTAATCTTTTGCGTAAAGCGAATTAGTTCGGTAATGTTGTGAATGCTCAACAAGGTATAAGCTAAAATTTCCTGCGATCGCACTAAATGAGATATGTAAGCACGGCTAAAATTCTGACAAGTATAGCAGGGACAAGTTTCATCTAATGGCGTAAAATCTTCACGAAACTTAGCATTTTTTAAATTCCAACGTCCGCCTTGGACTATTGCCGTTCCATGTCTTGCCCAGCGGGTGGGAATTACGCAATCAAATAAATCTACACCAGATGCGATCGCGATCGCCATTTCCCGATAAGTACCTACACCCATCAAGTAACGCGGCTTTTCGGGGGGTAGAAGCGGTGCAGTGACTTTGACAATCTCAGCCATCAATTCTGGCGGTTCTCCCACACTGACGCCACCAATGGCATATCCGGGTAAATCTAACTTAGCCAAAGCTTCAGCCGCACGGCAACGCAAATCCAAATACACGCCCCCTTGGACAATCCCAAACAAAGCCTGCTCACTGCTTTGATGAGCCGTTATGCAGCGTTCTAACCAGCGATAAGTGCGCTCAGTTGCAGTTTCTACCTCTTGGCGAGTCGCTGGGTAGGGCGGACACTCATCAAAGGCCATGATCACATCGGCCCCCAAAGTATTTTGAATCTCAATGGAGCGTTCTGGTGTTAAGTTAATAATTTGTCCATCATGAGGTGAGCGAAAAGTTACGCCTTCTTCAGTAATTTTTCGCATCTCGCTTAAGCTAAAGACCTGAAACCCACCCGAATCTGTGAGCATTGGGCCATTCCACCCCATAAATTTGTGCAATCCACCACCCCCAGCCACGATCGCTTCCCCTGGTTGTAGGTGAAGATGATAAGTGTTAGATAAGATCATTTGCGCCCCAGTATCTCGTAGCTGAGATGGGGTAATAGTTTTGACATTTGCCAGCGTTCCCACTGGCATAAATCTAGGGGTTTCTACAAGACCGTGAGGGGTGAAAAACACTCCTGCTCTAGCTTTGGTTTGGCTACAGCAAGCAAGACATTGAAAAGAAAAATTCGCACTCATGCCATTTGGGATTTTAGACTTGTCGTGAGCGTTCAGCCGAACGATTTTAGATTTTGGATTGTGAAACGCTAATCGGTTAAGAGTTTCAGAAATCCATAACTAGCAGCCATAAAACCAAATGGTATTAGGGCAAAATTAATATTATTTGGCTAAATTATGGACAAACATAAAAACTGGTAATTGAGTTTTAGTGAACACTTAAGCATTCACTACTAACCTAGTTACCAACTTTACGAGTATATACTGCAATAATTGTTATTTAGAAAGAATCAGAACAGTCATCGTCGATTTCTGCATCCCACCTGGCTGAGAGTACTTGCTCCATCATCGCTTCTATGGCGCTGACATTGAAGCTTCGCTCTCGTCGTTCTTGTAAGGGGGTTGAGCGGGGAATCAACCTCAGACACACTCCTTCTTGCATCAAATCGAAGTAGGTTTCTTGTTGTGACGACTGTTTGAGTTCCAAGTAATCAAAACTACAAACATTCAGATATAGCGCATGGTTAGCCACTAAGGTAGACCTTTGCGGATTGGCAAAAACTTCCATCACATCCCCTTCACCCTCGCTCAGTACCTTATCTTCTTGGGTGTAGATGTAGTGGACTCGACCTAAATCTGCCAGCAGTCGCCGGATGTCGAGCTTATTCACAATGATGCCCGTGTTAATAATGCACGGAGCTGGTATCCTGGTGTCGGGTAGATGGTGACTCATAGGAAAATAGCGATTGAGCTAAGGAGAGCAACAACATAGCTAAACTGTCATAATTGAATAGCTTGTTTACTCCCTACATTTAAAAAAATATCAATTTTGTGGGGCAATCGTCTAATAATTTCGAGTAAGTTTTTAGTTAACGAATACAAAACACAACTTTTGATCCCTGATGGAATTTTAATTTCCTGAATCATTTGCTTTTTTGTATAAATAAGCACTCAAAATTATTTATTTACTACTGAGACCAGCATAACAAAATTTTCAGGGGGAATCTCTAATAGGAAGTAAATCTTATCTAAAGCTTTAAAGTTTGGTGATGTTCAATTGTACTCAAGCTATGACTATTATCTAGCAATTAACCAAATATTAATGTAACTAAGATGACGAAACAGCAACAGTGGTGGAGAAAGCTGCTGTTAAAGCTGGCAGCTAGTATTATATTTTACACGAGTATTCCACTACCGTATTTAAACGGATTGGACTTTTGGGGAGTGGCACGTCTTGCTTCGCTTGTAGGATTGTTAATTGGGGGAATTTTAGGGTTTCTGGATACGGGGATGAATTATCTTGGTATGCCTGTGCTAACTCGTAGTACTTTAGTGGTAAGTATTTGGATTGCGATAACTGGAGGACTGCACTTAGATGGGGCAATGGATACTGCCGATGGTTTGGCAGTAGGCGACCCAGATCGGCGACTGGAAGTGATGGCAGATAGTGCCACAGGAGCCTTTGGGGCAATGGCTGCGATCGCCTTGGTGCTACTGAAAATAACCGCCTTGAGTGATATCCCAGAAAACCGTTGGTTGTTGCTGATGGCTGCTTGTGGCTGGGGACGCTGGGGACAACAGCTAGCGATCGCGCGATATCCTTACCTGAAACCAACTGGCAAAGGTGCATTTCACAAACAAGCCATTCGTTCTTACAAAGATTTGTTACCGGGGCTGTTTTTGTTGTTTGGTTTGAGTGGTTTACTTGTGCTGATAGATAAACAGCAGCTATTTGTCGCACTGGCAATGATAATTGCTGGAAGTGCGATCGCTACTTTAACTGGTGCATGGTTCAACCACAAACTAGGTGGACACACTGGAGATACCTATGGCGCAGTCGTTGAGTGGACTGAAGCCTTATTTCTCTGCGTGCTGACCGCCTTTTAAGAAATGAGGGAGCAGAGGAGCACGGGAGGTAGGGGAGACAGGGGAGGCAGGGGAAGTAGGGGAGAATAATAATTCCTAACTCCTGACTAATGACCAATGACCAATGACTAATCACTAATTCATTTAATCGGTTGCAGCTTTGTCACCTTGAGTTTAAAAGCTCCAACCCCAGTTTCCCCAAAAGACCGGACACGAATAACATAATTCCCTGTCTCTACGATGCGAGTAAATAGTAGGGAATTGCTACTACCATCAGGGCCATCATCATTTTCTGCCAGAGTCGAACCATCAGGTGCTAGCAGTGTGATGATGCTGTCAAAACTTTCAGATGACAGGTCAACTGCTAAATTATCGCCCTTCTCCAGCTTGACTGTGTAATCACGGGCAAACCCACCTTGACCTGTGGGAATGTCTTTGTCTGAGAGGCTATCGGAAAGCTCAGTACTGTTAGATAAAGGAATTGGACTATACAACTTATTTTGAGCAAAAGCTGCACTTGTACTTATGCCTATTGCCAGCAATGTGGCAGGAATAATGATGAGTTGTTTTAAACCTGCCGCAAAAACTTTATTCATAACACTTCAAGGAATTTTTCTACAAAAATAAGGTAAATTGGTCAATTTATCCACTTTTAACCCAAAGCTTGCCCATTAATTCTGGATTTATCCATCTTTGACGGCAGTAGCTACAGCTACTATTCCTAAGACCACAATTCCATACTGACGAAGTGTTTGCACAGCAGACCTGGCAGTAGCACCAGTAGTATAAATGTCGTCCACTAACAGCACTGGGGCATTTGGGGGACGACGGCGAAATTCTTGGCCAACAGCAAAAGCTTTAGCCAAGTTTTTTTCTCGTTTAGATACCGATAAACCAAATTGCGCTTCCGTTTCTCGCACTCTTGCTAAACCGTTTAATTTCAATTTTAATCCAGTTATTTCGCAGAAGCTTTGTGCTATGAGTGCGGCTTGATTATATTTACGTTGCTTTTGCTTGCTAGCGTGGAGTGGGATGGGAACTACCACGGGCTGGCTATCTCGCCTCGGTGAATTTAACAACCATGCTTCTCCTAACCATTGACCCAAGGGACGAGCTATTTGGGGTTGATTTTCGTATTTCATCGCTGCGATCGCCCGTTTCACCGGGCCACCATACTCCCCCCAGCCAAACACTGGTATTGGCTCTTGCCAAAGAGAAATCGGGTCTTTACGTTGACATTTTTGCAGTTGTCTAGTGCAGTTATGACAGAATTCTTGGGAAGTTGCGCGTTGACATAGGGGGCAATGGGATTGGAGAAAAAGATTGAGTAAGCCTGTGAGATTTTTAATCCAAGTGTGCATTTAGGGCTGGTTGAGGAATTTAACATATACGCGATCGCACCTTGTTGTTTCTACTCCTGTTGCTGGAGTGTAGCCGTTGCTTTCATACAGCTTGACTGCTTCCACCAAAACACTGGCGGTTTCAATCCAAATTTGCTGAAAACCACGCTCTGCGATCGCTGCTTCTAGCTGTTGTAACAAATATTTCCCTAATCCCAAACCCCTAATACTGGGCAAAAGATACATTTTGCGGATTTCTACAGCTTTTTCGCCCCGGTGTATGGGGTAGTATGCTCCAGTACCTACTAACTGGCTTTGGTGTTCAATTACCCAAAACTCTCCCCCAGTAGCTAAATAACATTCCTCTACTTGCAGCACATCTTGGTCAGCGCCCTTTGGTTCCCAACCCAGACCGTATTCTGATAATACATAACTGATGACTTCGGCGGCTCTTGTGCGATCGCTTTTCACCCAATCACGAATTAAAAAATCTTGATAATAGTTTTTCATTACCATTTGCTGGTCAAGTTTACACAGAAAATTTTTCCGCATCTATATCCCAATTTACCCAGCAAATAGCTTTTATGGCAGAGTCCGTTTCAGGCGGTACTCTCAAGGTGTCAATGAACAGACAAGGAGAGGGAATTGTCTTCCCTCCCCTTGTCTCCTTACCAAGGATAATTCAGCGATATAGTAGCGAGCGCTGAGATTGATGTTACGACTTGATATTAGCCTCTATTACTATTCCAAGGGCCCCAGATAGCTAAAGTAATACCAGGGCTTTGAATGTTAACGAACAAAGTATGGCCATCAGGGGAGAAGCAGGCTCCAGCAAACTCACCAGTTTCAAGGGCATTACGCGCAAATTTGTAGATTTCACCACTGGGAGTAACACCTATCAAGAAATTGTCACCGCCTCCGTCCTCACAGAGGATAAGATCGCCAAAAGGTGCCACGACTATGTTATCGGGCATATCGAGTTCATCTTTAGATTGAGACTCGACAAACAATTCAATTGTCTCTTCACCCGGAATATAGCGCCAGACCTGACCACCGCCTACAGGTCCACCACTTGTAGCAGTGAAGTAAAATTCACCTTTACCATTGTTGCCTTTCTTATCTTTCTTATTTTTGTTGTCGTCATAATAGATGCCTTCCCCGCGATTAAACCGGGCTGCACCTAAGTTGAAGCCTTGCACTCGGACATTATCTGTAGTTGTTGGGTTGGGGTCAGGAATGTTCACCCAATCTACATCCCATTTCTGTCCCACGACGAAACCTGTGTTGGTGTTGACTCCTGGTGGTTTACCTTTAATCTTCAGAGCTTGGAGAGTGCCTCCTGCTTTTAAATTGCCATACTGTTTCGGGATAAAACGGTAGAACAGGCTATCTCCTCTATCTTCAGTCTGATAGACATATCCAGTTTCGGGATCTACAGCTACAGCCTCATGATTAAACCGTCCCATAGCAACTAGAGGTACTGGGTCTACAGGAGGGATGTCGCTAGCTGGAACCTCAAAGTTATAACCGTGTAACTTTGTGACTCCATTAGTTGCAGTCGGTCTAGTTGTATCTTCTTCACAGCTAATCCATGAATCCCAAGGAGTTAGACCACCTGCACAGTTACGAATAGTTCCACCGAGAGAGTTGAACTCTTTGATCAACTGGCGATCGCGTCCAACAACCAGGGTTGTAGTGCCACCTCTGCAAATGGGATCGTAGGGATTTGGTACTTGTACTCGTGTATCAGAAGTGATGCTAAGTTCGTGATTACGAACTAGGATTGTTGTGTTTTTGGGCCCAGGGAAGGCTGCCATACCATCATGATTACTAGGCTCTAAATTACCATCACTCATGAGGGTGCCTGTGCGAGATATAACTCGATACTGAAATCCTCTTGGTACTTCTAAAATTCCATCAGCACCTGGGAAAAGTGGCCCATATCCTGTACCAAGTTTTTCACCAAAGGCTTTTCTGGCAAGAAGTCCTTCCAAAGGAGACACCATCAAGGTGCCGACAGCAGTTGTACCTGCTATTGCAAAGAATTTACGTCTTGAAAATGTCATGAGGATGGTTTGATTACTTAAAGATAATGCTGAAGAAAAAATATTTGATTTTGATTAAGTTTGGGTAATGCTTTATTTAACTTAGGGTTAGTCAATAAAAGGTGAATTTATATAAAATCTGCCTTATTTTTAGCAAATTGATGTATACAGGGCTTATTTAAGACCATTCCCTAAATCCTAGAGCTATAGGACTCAATATTTTTTGAAATAAAGCTATTCTTTTGAGCTTGCTTGCCTAGCAGAACAAGGTTATTTTGCTAAGGGGCAATTTAGCTATGACGATAATTTTCTAGTAACCATTGTTACCAAGACTCAACTGACTGAATTTCGCCATTTCTTTCTTCAACCCACAGGGAAAGTTGTTGCAAAATTTTAACTACGATTTTCCGCAACCAGATAGTAGTTTCTATTGCAACTTTGATACATCCATAAAGACTGTTCTACAAACGCGCAACTTTGACACACTTAATGGTTTTGATTTGGGAATTGACTTTGCAACAGATGTAATAGGGTTAGATTTTTATACTTCCGTGAATCCTAAACAAGGATTGCTAAGGGGTAAGATATTCTTGAAGGAAGACCTTTAACCAGAAGTATGCGACACATACCCAAACTATAGGTTGAATCTTAGCGCTTAGTTGATAGCAACTGCTATTCATGAACCTGAGGCAATTGTTGGTCTGTTGGTGATTGGTTTGATAAATATAGTCCTGAAGAAAAAGCCAGCATCTACATAGACAGTGAACCTGAATAGTCGAAGCTAGCCTGATTAGAACTGTAATTAAACATTATTCTAGCTTTAATGATCGGGAAATTTGGAAGGCTAGAAATGCCTAAAATTTGCAGGGGAAGGTATTGCAAATATATCCCCTATTTGTAGTGCAATACGCTTGGTGTTAGAGCCAAGTTTGTGGTTCATATATTGGATATAGCAATCCTCTTTGATTTGTGAGAATTGCAACCCGCAAAACCCCGGCTTCTCAAATAAGTCGGGGTTCTTGTGTATCATGAATGATTCAAGATTACTATCGTTGTTGACAGCGAATTTTTAACTGACAATTCCTAGATTGTTGTAGATTTCGATGAGATTGCCATCAGGATCGCGAAAATGAGCTGTGCGAATTCCCCAGTCTGGGCGATCTTGTGGTTCAGTCACAACGATCGCATTCTGAACTTTTACTTGCTCATAAACCTCATCCACGTTATCGACTGCGAAAATCAAGACAATTTTATCTCGATTGACAACATACGAAGGCTGTTCGATTCTTGGAACTACTTCAGCCATTAATTCTTTTTTGAACAAACCCAGCTTGAGATATCCGGTATTAAACTCAGCATATCCGCTATCTTCATCGCCCCAATCGACATCAAATTTCAGCAGATCCCGGTAGAACAGAAAAGAATCTTTGTAGTTGGAGACAAGCAGTCTCAGGTGTGTTAGCTGAAGCTTCATATCTATTGGGTTAGTCTACTAACTGTGAATTCTAGGTTCTGGGTGCAAAGTCGCCAGCAACTCACTTTCGACAATTGCCAATTCATCAAGCCGTTGCATGACTATTTCCCTGTCGAAGTAAGTAGCAGCTAATACCCAGTATATACCGTAGTGACGCGCTTCGGATGCCATTAGCCCACGATAAAATTTTGCTAATTCTGGCTCTGGACAGTGAGCAGCTAATAGTCCCAGGCGTTCGTGAGAGCGAGCTTCAATTAAACCAGTGACTAGTAAGGAATCCAGGAATCGCTCAGGTTCTTTGGGACGGACTTGAGCTTTTAAACCCGCACCGTAGGGAGGCGGTGGTAAGGGAGCCAGGGGAATATTCCGGCGTTCTAACCATTGGTTAACTAGCTCAAAGTGTTCTAGTTCTTCGCGGGCGATCGCAGTTAGTTCCCGAACCATTTTAGTATTGGAAGGATAGCGAAACATCATGTTCAAGGCCACGCCTGCTGCTTTGCGTTCACAGTGGGAGTGGTCGAGTAAAATGATGTCTAAGTTAGCGATCGCTTGTTCAACCCAAGCAGAGCTAGTGGGCTGTTTCAGGACGTTGATAGTCGGTAACTGAGTAAACACAGAGTCACAAAACTCCAAAATTGCAATTTAGTTGAGTAGCACAGCAAATTGATTTTAAAAGATTTCCTCGTTAAAACGTGAGTCTCCAACCATACACCTCTGTGCGCCCCTATAAAAATATTCGGTGTTGCATATTTGCAGATTGTATTAAGCAACTAACAAAATTTCTCCCCCTGCCTCCCCTGCTCCCCCTGCCCCTGCCTCCTTCATTCTTGCTGCCGCCTTTCCTCTATCTCTTGAATAGAAATCATACTGCTGACTTTCTGTACGTCTACCATTATCAAAACTGCTCCTTGCATTTCAATACCAAGCAGGGGAGTGATTGCCAAATAACATTTTATTTGCCTACCCCGACGATTGGTAGCATCGAGGAGCATTTCTTGAAACTGTTTTTTCCCAGCGAGGGAGTCGCGGATGGGCGATCGCAACTGCTCGACGGGTAGCCCAATGTCTAGGCTGAAGATAGACTTTCCTAGAACTTCATCAGTTCGCAAGCCCCATAAATCTTCTACCATGTAATTCCAAATAGAGATGTTAAAGCTGCTGTCAATTACCACTATTCCAGTTTGAAGACTTTTGAGAATAGAGATCAGAAAAATGTTTGTGCGATTGAGTTCTGTGGTGCGCTCGCTCAGTTCGTTATTAATTGTCTGCAATTCTTCATTAGTAGATTGGAGTTCTTCATTCATCGTCTCCAATTCTTCATTGGTGGATTGTAGTTCTTCGTTGGTAGTTTCTAATTCTTCATTAGTAGATTGTAGTTCTTCGTTGGTAGTTTCTAATTCTTCATTGGTAGATTGCAGTTCTTCGTTGGTAGTTTCTAATTCCTGTTGCGAACGTTGCAGGGCATCTTGGAGTTTGATATAACGGCTGACATCATGAAAGGAAATACTGACTCCTAAAAAGCTGGTGTCTGTTTCTTGCAAAGGCGTAATTCGCACATCCAGATATTGCGTTTCTGTGTTAGACAAATAACGCTCTACATTTGTCAGATTGATGGGGCGGCGTTCAGTATAAGCCCGTTCTATTAGCGATCGCAATTCAACTGGTCGATAGGAAAGTTCTAGATCCTGGAAGGGACGAGTTAAATCTTTGGGGGAAAGAGCAAACAAAGTCCGCGCCTGCTCGTTTACCATTACCAGAGTGCCATTGATATCAACCACTACTTGGGCGATTGGTGCTTTGTCAAAACCCATGTCTCGCAGCCGGAGATTTCGAGACAAACGGCTGCTAGATTCGTCATCTATTGAATTTGCCATAACTAAGAGGCGATCGCGTAGATTCACCGTCGATACCTTAGTAAATATCCGGTTTTTTAAGTCTAGTGGAGTAAACAGACTAGAATGCATCAATAGCATCTCTGCTTTTCCCAAAAACAGATAGCCATTATCATTTAGTGCAAAATGAAACCGGGCCAAAATTCGCCCTTGAGTCTCAGAATTAAAATACATTAATGTATTGCGGCTGACCAGCAAATCTAAGCGCGAAATCGGCGCATCCTGAAGCAGATCGTGGCGACCAAAAATCACTGAGCGGCGTAAGTCTTGGCGGAAGACATAGCGATTCCCGATAATCTCAAAGTATTTCTGCCGTAGTTCATCTGGCACCGCTTGGACATCTTTTGCTGAATACACAGCTTGCCGAGCATGGTTGAGAGCCTCTTCATCTACATCTGTGGCGTAAATTTTCACTCGTTGGCGAAATTCTTCTGCTCCCAAAATTTCAGCCATTAACATTGCCAGGGTATAAGCTTCTTCTCCAGAAGCACAGCCAGCGCTCCAGATGCGAATTTGGTCAGAAGTTTTTTTATTCTTAATCAGATTAGGCAGTATTTGCTTTGCGAGATATTGCCAAGCTGATAAATCTCGAAAAAAAGCGGTGACATTAATTAGGATAGTGTTGAAAAGATAATTGAATTCATCTGGATAAACTTCTAGATAGTCTTGATACTCTTCAAAACTTTCTATAGTCAATGACTGCATCCGCTTCCATACCCGACGCATCAAAGTCGAGCGTTTATAGCCTGTAAAATCAAATCCCCGACTTTGTCTGAGATAAATCAGTAGATTTTCAAATTTGGGATCTCTTTCTGCGGAAGTCATAGGGTAGGGAGGGGCAGGGGGCAGGGGGCAGAGGGCAGGGGGCAGGGGGCAGGGGGCAGGGAGAGGGAAAGTTGTTTTGAAAGATTGAAATTGGATAATTTATTTTTTGGAGTTCCCTAATGCGTATCAAAGACTCATTAAAGGAGTTTTGAGCTTCATTAATGAGTATTAAAGACTCATTAGGGACTTCCAGAAAATAAATTATCCAAATTTACTCAGATAAGATTTTTCTTTCTCCCCCTGCTCCCTGCTCCCTGCCCACCTGCCTCCACAGCAATAGGATATTTTTTTAGTTGGAAGTCCCTTAAAGGAGTTCTGAGCCTCATTAATGCGTATCAAAGACTCATGAAACTATGGTGACACCAAGTTGCATTCTAAAACATATCTCCTCTGCTCCCCTGCTCCCCTGCCCCTCCGCCCCTCTGCTTAGTTATATTCTCCCATCACCAAAGTCACCAGAGTGCTGGAGATTTCATCCAAAGGGAGAATAAAATCTACGTTGCCAGTTTGAATTGCAGCGGTGGGCATCCCGGAAAATTCGGCAGTTTTTACGTCTTGGACAATAACAGTACCGCCCATTTTTTTTATCGCTTCTACTCCCATCGCGCCGTCGCTACCAGTTCCAGTTAGCACAACAGCGATCGCTCTATCTTTGTAAGTGGCTGCAACCGATTCAAATAATAGGTCAGCTGAAGGACGTAAAAAATGTACTAATTCCGACTGTGATAAAGAAAGGGTGCCGTCACCGTTAACCAACAGGTGACGATTGGGTGGGGCAATGTAAGCCGTTCCTGGGGTAAGGCAATCTCCCTCTTGTGCCTGTTTAACGGTAATATCTGTGCGCCGACCAAGAATTTCTGCCATAAGCGACCGATATTCGGGAGCGAGGTGTTGCACAATAGCGATCGCGCCTGGAAATTCTGCGGGTAGAGTTGATAGCACTTTAGCTAGAGCAGTCAGACCGCCTGCTGAGGCTGCGATCGCCACGATATCAAAGGCAGCATTAGTAAAGTGAGATAGATGATTGTTCGCATCTTCTGCCATCTGAATCATGATTTTTTGGCTGTCACTATAAGACAAGCTTCGCTTTTTTGTTACAAAAAGCATTAATTAATTTACATATATATACTCTAGCAGCATTTTTTTTGCTTTTATTTATTAACTGAATAGGTCAATCCTCCTGCTCTAGAATCCGTTTTGCCTGCAAAAGTTGCTGCCTATGTTCCTCACTAACTGTTGGGTATTGCAGATTTAGTTCTTGTAATTTTGTGCAGATGATATTGGCAACGGTCAGGCGTGTAAACCATTTGCGATCGGCAGGAATAATATACCACGGGGCCCATTTTGTACTAGTGTTGTTGAAAACTTCTTCATAAGCATTCATATAATCATCCCAAAAAGCTCGTTCTCGGACATCACTATCTGAAAACTTCCAATTTTTTTCAGGAGAATCAATCCGTTGTAAAAAGCGTTTTTTCTGCTCTGATTTGGAAACATTAAGAAAAAACTTCAGGATGATTACACCATTGTCAACCAAATATTTTTCAAAATTATTGATTTCTTCAAAACGCTGTTTCCATATCTTATTTCCCTCAGGGAAGTGGGGAAGTTGTTGTTTATTAAGCATTTCTGGATGGACACGGACTACTAGCACTTCTTCATAGTATGAACGGTTGAATATCCCAATTCGTCCTCTTTCTGGCAAAGCCTTTGTTGTTCGCCACAGATAGTCATGGTCTAATTCTTCCGCACTGGGTCCCTTAAAACTAAACACCTGAAATCCTTGCGGATTCACACCAGAGGTCACGTGTTTAATAGTGCTATCTTTGCCAGCAGCATCCATTGCTTGAAAAATAATCAATAAAGCATAGGTGTTTTGAGCATAAAGAATATTTTGGTAATTAGCTAGTCGTTCAATATCTGCCTGTAATTTGGTTGCAGCATCAGTTTTTTCGTGAAAATCAGTCTTATAAGCTGGGTCATAGTTTTTTTTCAAAGAAATCTTTGAACCTGGCGGAACAATGAAAGCATCATGATTCATGTATAAAATCTCCTAACGGTTACTTAATACACAAGCACATTTTTAAGTATTAATTCCTGAAAGTTATAATTTATTAATTAAATTATTTTGATTGAGAATTCATAGCTTTCAAGCAATCTTTTGGGGGTTTTAATCCCCCTCTTTGTCATCAGCAAGTTTTATGGCTCTTTCTAAATCCTTCTGACAAAACTTCATTACGAATTACTTCCGTCGCTTTGGCATAGGACGCATCGCTTCACGACCTAAGATAAACATCCCCGTGACACCTAAGCTCACAAACCAAACATATTGATACCAGTATTGCCGAATCTGCTCAACTGTACTGAGTTTTGGATGCAAAGTGTTTAAGTACAGCAGCAGCAACAATATCATCAGCGCCCCAAAACCAACAAGGCTCAAGCCAACAAAAATTCGTGCAGGACGCAGTTCAAAATCACTAATAGTGTCTAGGTCAAGTTCTGCCAGTTCCTGAAAGTAGTCATCTGCAAAAGACGAGGTTGCTTGGAATTTATTGCTGAGTTTTGATGGCAAAATTGGCGACAGTGTTGCTACAGTTGGGCGACGTAGCAAAGCTTCAGTATCTCGCAGCAATTCCAGTGGCTTCCGGGTAGTAGTTGGTTGAGCAAACTCTATGTTGTCTGTAGGAGTTGAGGCATTGACTTTACTTTCAAAATCCATAGCACGCTTGGGAAGAACCAGGATATACATAGCCTAGCGAATCAGAAGACAAATGCGTCAAAATAATTCGTAATTGGTAATGACGCTCTCTACAAGAAGCTCTTGCTAGCTTGCTTAAGAGTAGGAGTACAAATACTCACTAACGTAAATCGTAATTAATTCATTGATTTATGAAAAAATACATTACCTTCTCAAAGTAAGCAAATTTATGTTTGGGGTAATCCAAATTACTCGTCCATTTCTTTTAATGTAGCTAATGCCGACGGAGATAAACGACTGAGATAGCGGAATATCCAGTATTTAAAGATAGTATTTAAAATCACAGGAAATGTAGCAATAAATAAAAAGATTACATTTCTACTGGCTGGTAGACTTAAATGTTCTGCCAATCCTTCAAGAATGATTTCCCACCCATCAGGTGAGTGAAATCCTACAAATATATCTGTAAACAGAATAATTAAAAAAGCTTTAGCACTATCGCTGAGACCATAGACAAGAGTATCAATAAAAGACTTGAGAATCAGAATTTCTCTTTTGCTCAGAGCGATAACTATACCAAAAGAAAATAGTGATATTAAATCAGCAAAAATATTACTAATGCCACGATTAGTTTTTATCCGAACTTCTTCAAATATTTTAACTGCTTTATCTTTGATTTTTTCTTGTGTTAGCTCTGAAGAAAGTGGCGGCGCTTGATTAATTAAATATTCGAATCTCAGCTTTTCTTGAAAATTATGTAATTCGTGGAGAGCTTCTTTTTCTATATCAGAATTTAGGAAAATTTGAGTTGGATTATCTCCTCTAATCCTTTCTAATATTGGAGTTAATAAAAATTCTTTAGATAAATGCTGAGTTAAAAGCGGTACAATAATTAGAGCTGCCAAAAATCTTAAGGAAATTATTGTTCTATTTCTAGAAATTCGATAATTTCTGACAAATTCTTCTTCTGCCTGTGGTGCAAAATCTGCTTTAACTCTATTAAATGTTTTGCCTATAGAACTCCGAAATACTCCAGTATCTGGAGATGGAGGTGTTCCTTTAATATCATTAGTAATAGATGAGTCTGGCTGTTTATTAAATTCGTTATTATTAATTTGTATGGGTTGAGAAGTTGACCCGAATGCACTGTTACTAATTAGTTTATCTTTGATAGCGTACTTCTCTACAACTTCATCAATAACCTTTAGTTTTTCTAATAGAACAGAATTAGAAATATTGATAACTCCCCGACTAAGCTGGAATTCTGCAAGCCTGATCTTGATAATAGTTAAATTTTTATCAAGGTAGCCTTGCCAATATGACATAACATTTTCAGTGTATTTTACTGATTTTAAAGATATTTTTTTGTTGTCAAAATGTTCTAGTTCGATGTTTTTAATTCTCTGAGCTGCTTGGTGAGCTTCTAAGAGTGCCCTTTCTGGTGTATCTAAAAACCAATGGTTAAGCGATCGCAAGTATTCTTTAAGATTTCTACGAACTAAATTTACTGTTCTGGCAAATGAAGGTTTCATTACATATATGATTATTTATACAATGTGTATTATAGTTATATAAACATGAAAAATGGGTAATAGCTAGTTTAAAATATTATTAACTATTACCCAAGACATATTAGATAAATCTATTATTTTGTGAAAAACTTGCCAGTATGATGATCTGATGCATATCGGCACAAAATAAAAGTTGGTCACTATAGCAAGCAAAAAATCTGAATCCAGAATTTATTGGCAATATGAAACTCAGTCTGTGCATGATTGTGAAAAATGAAGCCGCAACACTGCCTAAATGCCTGAACAGTGTCAGAAAAGTGGTGGATGAAATGGTAGTGTTGGATACAGGCTCAATTGATCGCACTCCCAATGTTGCCCAACAACTCGGTGCAAAAGTCCATCATTTTAAATGGTGTAATGACTTCAGTGCTGCCCGCAATGCAGCTCTCAAATATGTCACTGGTGATTGGATTTTAGTATTAGATGCTGATGAAACTCTGACTCCAGCAATTGTACCGCAGTTACGAGAGGCGATCGCAAGAGATGAATACCTGCTCATCAACCTCGTCCGCCATGAAGTTGGTGCAGAACAATCTCCCTATTCTCTGGTTTCCAGGCTGTTCCGCAATCATCCAGATATTCGTTTTGACCGTCCTTACCATGCCTTAGTCGATGATAGCGTGTCAGCAATTTTAACTAAAGAACCCCATTGGCAAGTAGGTTATTTACCAGGGGTGGCGCTTTTACACGTAGGATATCAAAAAAGTGCGATCGCTCAAAATAACAAATATGCCAAAGCAGCTACGGCGATGGAAGGGTTTCTTGCGACTCATCCTGATGACCCTTATGTTTGCAGTAAATTAGGGGCGTTGTATGTGGAAACTGGGAAAATTACTCAAGGTATGGAGTTACTCAGACGAGGAATCACCTTTGCTGAAGAAAATTACGATATTTTATATGAACTCCACTATCATTTAGGCATTGCCTACAGTCGGTTGCAAAAATCCCCACAGGCTATTTCTCACTATAAAACTGCCATCAAATTGCCAATTTACCCCATGCTCAAATTAGGAGCATACAATAACTTGGGAAACTTACTCAAAGCAGCAGGAGATTTAAATGGTGCAAAAGCTGCTTACACCACAACTTTGAAAATTGACCCGACTTTTGTTTTTGGACATTATAATTTGGCGATGATATTTAAGGCTCTGGGTTTATTTACAGATGCGATCGCATGTTATCAAAATGCAATCGCGTTAAATCCCAACTATGCCGAAGCCTATCAAAATTTAGGAGTAGTGTTGCTCAAAGCTGGCAATCATCAAGATAGTTTAACAGCTTTTAAAAAAGCGATCGCCCTTCATGAAAGGTATAATCCCGAAGAGGCGAAGAGACTACGCCAGGGGTTGCGAGAGATGGAGTTGATGTAGGAGAGAGGGCAGGGGGCAAGGGGGAAAATTCCTCTCCTCTGTACCCTTCCCCCTGGAGTCCAAAACGAGCGACGCGATGCTACGGCGGGCTACGCCTACGCGAAGTCAAGCTAAAATTATATGCTTCTAGAGGAGTTCAAGAATATTGGATTTTGAACTGGCAATTACAACAAGTTGAAGTGTATCGTCGAGAAAAAGCAGTTCTGAAATTAGTGGCAACATTATTTGCAACAGATGACCTCTCTTCACCTCTGTTACCAAATTTTGTTTGCACTGTGGCGCGGTTGTTTGTCTAGAATGTGCGGAACTTCAAAAACATGAGGCTGGGAACGCCCAATTTCAGATTGGGTTATAGTCTCAAGACTTGTCTCCCCTAGTTCTCCCCGATTTTTACCTAATCTAAAAATATCAACCTAAAAGTTGAAATCAAAACTTTTGGTGAAATCAAACTTTTGAACATTTTATGAATGAAGATACAAAGTTCTTTCGGATATTTGGTTCAATATTCGGCGGTGTTGGTAGCATAATTGCCGTCACGGGCATAATAATTGGACTGAATACTCGTTCTTTTGTGGGCAAGGCAATACCAGCACAAGGGACAATAATCGATTTAGTGCAACGTTCATCAACCGACAGTAAAGGTCGTTTCTCTTATGCCTACTATCCAGTGGTGAAATTTACCACTCCCTCTGGTGAACCAACAGTTTTTGAAGCAAATTCAGGCAGTAATCCACCAGAATTTACTAAAGGTCAGCAGGTAGAAATATTATACAGTCCTGAAAAGCCAAATTCTGCCACGATCAACTCCTGGCTAAGTTTATGGTTTTTACCTGTTATGTTTATCAGCTTAGGATCAATTTTTGCCTTGATTGGAGGAATTGTACTAGTCAGGTCATTTCCGCGTTTGATAAGTTCTAAATAAAAGTTTTTTGGAAAATAGACTTATTTTTTAATCTTGGATCAAAATTCTGACTGAAATCTGTATTAAGAATATGTAATTAAATATTTGAGCCAGTAATACCTATGCTTGAACCCTGTCCGATCCGCACCAAAGCTGATTATCGTGCTGCACTTGATGAAATTGAAAGATTGTTTGATGCAGAACTAAATACACCAGAGTTTGACCGCTTGGAAGTTTTAATTACGCTTGTGGAAACATACGAGCAAGGGCATTACCCAATCGAAGCACTAGATCCTATTGAAGCAATCTTATATTATCTCGAATCCCGTGAGTTGTTTTTGGATGAATTAGAGCCAATTAAACAAGCGATGTCTTGCTAAAAGAATTTGAAACTTCAAGTTTGGAACACAAAACATCAGGTTTTAAAATCAACTCCACCCGTTCTGAGTCGAAAAGGTGGAGTTAAAAAGTTGGGGAGTTGGTAAATTCTCCTCACAAATGACAACTAATTAAATACGAGACTTGACAAATTTCTCTAATCTATCCATTCCCTTTTCAATCGTCGCCATATCTGTGGCGTAGGAAAGGCGAATGTTGTCATCAGCACCAAAAGCAATTCCAGGAATGACTGCAACTTGGTGTTTTTCCAGCAAGGCGTCACAAAATTCTAGGGATTTTAGACCGGTTTTGCTGATATCAGGGAACAGATAAAAAGCGCCATCTGGTTTTGCGGTACTCAATCCGGGAATGGCGTTGAGTCTGTCTAGCATCACCTGTCGCCGTTTGGCGAAGGCTTGGCGCATTTCTTCGACACAATCTTGAGAACTTTCCAAAGCCGCGATCGCACCATATTGGGCAAAGGTACACACGTTAGATGTACTATGCCCTTGGATGGAACTCGCTGCTTTAATGATTTTCACAGGCCCCGCTAAATAACCAAGTCTCCACCCAGTCATGGAATAAGCCTTCGCAAACCCATTACTGATCAAAGTACGGTCAAAAATTTCCTTCCCAAGAGAACCGATGCTGATATGTTCTGCACCGTCGTAGAGAATCTTTTCGTAAATCTCATCAGAGACGACAAAGATATCTGCATCAACGACTACCTGCGCCAGTGCTTTGATTTCATCTGGCGTGTAAACCATCCCTGTGGGATTAGATGGGGAGTTGAGGATAAATAGCTTTGTCTTGGGCGTGATTGCTTTACGGAGTTGTTCGGGAGTAATTTTATAACCCGTCGTGGCATCGGTGGGTACAATCACTGAAACTCCACCAACCAAAGTCACCATTTCGGGATAACTTAGCCAGTAGGGTGCAGGGATAATTACCTCATCGCCTGGATCGATCAGCGCCACTATCAAGTTGTACAGAGAATGCTTACCGCCATTGGTGACGATGACATTCTCTGACTTGTAATCAAGACCGTTATCAGTTTTAAGCTTGTGGGCGATCGCTTCCCTTAACTTTGGTTCTCCAGCTGCTGCACCATACTTGGTTTTGCCTTCTTCCAAAGCTTTTACTGCTGCGGCTTTAATATGCGCTGGGGTATCAAAATCTGGTTCTCCAGCGCTAAAACTACAAACATCTATTCCCTCTGCCTTCAGTGCCTTAGCCTTGGCTGCGATCGCTAAGGTTAATGAAGGTGTTACCTGACTTACTCTTGCTGCCAGCTTCATTCTTACTATTTTTTGGCAAATCTTTCACTTATCTAAGGATATCCCAGAATCCTTACCAAGATTTGCCTCTTTAGAATTCTCTGATCTAGTCTAGTTCGCAAACATTTGCACTCTTATTTAGCAGCTAGGTATCTATAGATGCAAGGGCGCACAGCTGTACGCCCCTACCAAAGAAAAACCTTCTATGCAATTAAAAACAGCTATCAATCTGACCAAGCCTCCTTTGGAGGTAGAGTGTAAGGGTAATTATTTCTGTTGGATTTGGATTGTAGCGAAGTTTGGTGACTCAATCAAAATCCCCTTTTGCGGCTTTATTGGGCGCAAGTTCTTTTTTAATTTTAGTGCGATCGTAGTCTTTCGCTCTCAAGGAGCGCTTCCTCACCGCCTCGGTTCAGCATAACTTCTGGAATTTCTTGGTCTACTTTCACTTCCTCCGTCTCTAGGAATCCCTTCTATTCCACGCCTTCCACTGTCGAGATAATCATCGCCAGTTGCTGGGATATTAGCTTTTTGTTTCTGACGTTCTTTGGTGGCGTAATAAGGTCTGGAAGGTTCATTTTGTACCCGGCGGTCTTTGGTGGCGTAATAAGGTTTAGTTGCTTCTACCTTGTGGTTTTTTTTCGAATAATAACCTTCTGCCTGAGCTGAAATAGCAGGTAAGCTAATTAACCAAAATAAACCTGCCAGCATGACTATCGCGATTTTGCGACGCAATTGATTAAATATTCTTTGGATTTCCAACATGGGAAAAATTTCCTTCTCAATATTTAATAAACGTTTAAATATTAGGAAATTCGGATTGAGTGAACGTCTTCCTCTAGGCTGGTTGCCTATATAACTATTTTCAATTCGGTGAGGACAAGTATACAGACAGACCTAGCCCCCTTCCCTACACGGGAAAGGGGAAAGATTCAAAGCCTCTCTCCTTTTAGGATAGAGCTTTGGAGAAAGGTCAAAACAGTAACTCAACCAATCGAAAACCGCCATATATCAATAAAAAGTAAGGTGGGAATTACCCACCTATTTTTCTAATTTGATTAACTCTTTATCTATCTATTGACAGAGAAACGATGGAAAATCAAGGGCATGAATTAGTAACTGAGTATTGCTTATTGACGCATTGGCTATCGGGAAAACTCTTCCCAAATTCCCAGCGGTGCACTGAGTTTCGACTGCGCTCAACTAACGTTTGTCGTACCACCGCGTGGAAGCAAGCTACGCGCAGCGTCTCGTAAAGCCTGCGGCATAGCTACGCTTAGGGCGTAGCCTCTCGTAGAGAAGAGAAGTGTCCCCAGTCCCTAAGCTATAGTCACATCTGGCGACAAGTAAACATCTTGAATGGCGTGAAATAGTTTGACTCCTTCCTCAAACGGTCGCTGGAACGTCTTCCGCCCGGAAATTAATCCCGAACCACCAGCGCGTTTGTTAATTACAGTAGTGCGAACTGCTTCTGCGAAGTCATTTTTACCAGTCGCCCCACCAGAATTAATCAGCCCCACGCGCCCAGAGTAACAATTTAGTACCTGGTAACGAGTTAAATCAATTGGGTGGTCAGTTGTCAACTCTGTGTAAACGCGCTCATCAGTTTTGCCGTAACTTTTACCAGTGGCTTTGGCAATTGCACCGTAACCATTGTTATTTTCGGGCAACTTTTGTTTAATGATGTCAGCTTCAATAGTTACACCCAAATGATTCGCCTGTCCGGTGAGGTCAGCAGCAACGTGGTAATCTTTATCTTGTTTAAAAGCGTTGTTCCGCAGATAGCACCAGAGAATTGTGACCATCCCCAGTTCATGAGCGCGTTTAAAAGCTTTGCTGATTTCCTGAATTTGTCTAGTAGACTGCTCTGAACCAAAGTAAATTGTCGCACCTACGGCGGCGGCCCCTAAATTCCAAGCTTGTTCCACATCAGCAAACAATACCTGGTCAAATTGATTGGGGAAAGTCAGCAATTCATTGTGATTGATTTTGACAATAAAGGGAATTTTGTGGGCATATTTGCGCGAAACGATACCTAATGTCCCCAAAGTGGTAGCAACCGCATTGCAACCTGAGGCGATCGCTAGCCTGACAATATTTTCTGGGTCAAAGTAAATCGGATTGGGCGCAAAAGACGCACCTGCTGAGTGTTCAATCCCTTGATCCACCGGTAGAATAGAGAGATACCCAGTATATGCAAGACGACCAGTAGAATAAAGTAGCTGGAGATTACGCAATACTTGAGGGTTGCGATCGCTGTTGAGCCAGATTCGATCTACAAAGTCTGGCCCTGGCAAATGTAGTAAATCCTGAGAAACTTTTGCTTTGTAGGTAAGTAGGTCTTCAGCCTCTTTACCTAGCAATGACTCGATAGAATTAGCCTCTATGAGCGTTGTAGTCATAGCGTTTTCCTCAAAAATTGAGCAAATGACCTTTGCTTTTAAGATAGCATTTTTAATATTGCTAACCTGGTTGTGCGGAGATTAACTATATGTAAAATCCTTCTGATATAGCAGTCTTAATCACACTTATACCAAATGCCCTCTTTTTGAGAATTTAGCGCATATTTATACAAAAATGGCATCAGTATTTCTGTTAAACCTTAACGCTAGAAAACTGGGATAACGCATCAGGTGCTACAGGAATGACTGGTCGATAATCTTGACTCACAAGAAAATCTGGTCGGGGATTTTGAACTGGTAAAGGAATATTTTCAATACTGTTATAAGTAACAATCACAGTAGAACGCCCAAATGGCGAGATATTATTTGATGAAGCATGTACAATATTACTATCAAAAAATAATACTGAACCAGCCGCAGCCTTTATCAAAGTAATTCCATACTTTGATACTAAATTAGTAACTAATTCCTGGTTTACAGAATATTTCAAATTAGCACTAAAACTTGATACCCATGCAGGGTTATCACCAGAAGTATCAGAATTTGTGTTTGTTAGTCTAGAATTATGAGCCATAATATTAATCATCCCTTCTTTATGGGAGCCAGGGATAACAAATAGTGGTCCATTAAATTCATTCATATCATCTAATAAACACATAGCATTGACTACTTGCGGTCTTGGCATTCCATCCTCCTTGTGCCAATAGATATAGTCTTGATGCCATTTCCAAATATCACCAGTAAATGCTGCCTTAAGATTTGCTTTGAATTGATATGTATATACTTGATTGCCAACTATTTGCATAGCAGGCTCAACAATAAATGGATGTCGTGTTAGGCAATTTAAAACATCATTTTTAGTATGCAACCCGTGAAGTGAGCGTACAGTTTTACCATCTTTCTCAAGAATTTTTCGAGGCGATTTTTCTGTAGACAGTGCAGATAATTCTGCTTTGACAATTCCGACCTCAGTGCGGGAGATATATTCTGATAATAAAAGAAATCCTTGCTCTTTATAGATTAATAATTGTTCTTCTGTTAAGTACATATTAAAACCTTGCATCTATTAACAATTAAAATTTAACTCTTTTAATTATTAATAGACATTGCCAAAAATACTTAAATAATCGATGTTTTTTTTAATCGGTTAAAATACTCATTTAATTTAAGTCAGTCATTACTAGCTTAGGTATTAATGAGTATTGCATACCCGATTCGCCAACAAATTGATCTGCTAGATAAAGTCCATGTTTAAAAATCCGCTACGTTGAAAATAAACTAAATATTTACTGATTAATTCAGTATCCATTGATGGGCATGTAATAGACGCATCAGCAATTGCATTAAGTGTATTACGACAGTCTAAATCAGCAGTATTTTGATATAGCTCCCATGCCGCGAGTCCTTGATTCACTTTTTCAGTTAACATTGGCAAAAGAGGGAACAAGGGATTTGTCTGTGAATACTGAGTTTGATTGATTAAATTATCTGTCCATTGGGAATATGGTACTTTTTGAAGTTGGTATCCACAAGCTGATATCAACTCAAATAATTTAATTAAATCGATGTTTTCGGATGGTAAAGGCACTATATGAAAGGCCTTTCCTAAAGATTCTTTTTTCCTAGATATTTGTACAATGGCTTTACTGGCATAATCTACAGTGATTAAATCTTGTTTTTGATTTACTAGTTCTGGAAAACTACCTACTTGTATACAACCTTTGATCAATCTAGATATGAAGTCATCTGTATTAGTTACGCCAGTCTGTGGATGTCCCATTAAAAATCCCGATCTAATGACTGTTACAGGGATTCCTCTAGATTTAGCAATCCAAACAAGTTTTTCGGCTACCCATTTACTTTGTGTATAGCCAATCTCTTGAGAGAGATAAGGTTCACTATTATCAATATCATCGTCCTCATAAAGGACATTTAATCCATTTAAACAGGCCATTGCACCAAAAACAGCCATTGTTGAGATGTAGTGTACTGGCTTGAGTTGATGCTGACACGCTAATCTGAGAACTTCTTGAGTACCAAGAACATTTGCTGCCTTAATTACAGAATATGGTTTAGCAAAGTTGACTTGAGCACCACTATGATAAATAACATCAATCTGCTTTGCCAGTTTCTCAAATTGCTCTACGGAAAGTCCAAGACGAGGCAAAGCTAAATCTCCTGGTATGGGGATGATTCTTGAGCTTTGGCTTGCATCCCATATTAAATATTTTTCTAAGGTTTTCTGTAGTCTTTTGAAACCTTCACTTTCGTTATTAGCACGCACAAGGCAATATATTTTCGCCTGAGTTTGCTGTAGCAATTCATGGATTAAGAAAGCACCTAAAAAGCCTGTTGCTCCTGTTAAGAAAATATGCTGCGGCTGACTGATATCGTTAGCAAGCACTCCTTGAGGATAGATGTTTGGATCGAGTACAGCTTCAGCTTTGAGATTAACAACAGTATTGAGACTAGCAGTTCCTTCTTGACGTATTTTGTCAACAATTTGGCTGAGTCCTTCTATAGTCTGCTGCTCAAAAATACATCTTACGGGCAGTTCTACTTGGAAAGTTTCTCGTACAGACATCATTAACTGTGCTGCTAGCAGAGAATTACCGCCAAGCTCAAAGAAATTATCCCGAATGCCCACACGATCAATATCGAGTATCTTAGCCCAGATGTCGAGCATTTGTTCCTCGGTAGGAGTACGAGGTGTAATTAATGCTACTTCCAGAGTCGCTCTAGACTGATCGGGAGCAGGTAGTGCGCGACGGTCTAATTTGCCATTGGGTGTCAGTGGTAATTTCTCTAAGCACACAAAAGCTGTAGGTATCATATATTCTGGTAGCTTTTGTTCGAGAAAGCGGCGGAGTTCTAAAGCCAGCTTGCGAGTAAACTTACTCTGTAACGGTTGATTGGCATAGTAATTCCAAGGCTTAGTGTGAACTGTATGTTGAGAAGCGATCGCCTCTGAGAATACATCCACTTTTCCCCTTTGGCAATGTCTGAAAACTACCTCGTAACAGTCAAGTACGCTAAAGTCTGACCAAATAATATCGATCGAATAAGGTAAATCCTGACTCAAATTCCACAGTTCTTCAGGATCAATCCCAATCTGGGGAAGTTGTTCTAGATGCGATCGCAATTCGCCTACTGTCTTAAACTCATCTGGGTTGTTTAGCAATTCTACAGTCTTGACTTCCTTAATTACCCTGGCATTAGGTACGTTTTTAATTCGCAGAATTTGTGGCTGAGTTGCTAATAGCAGGTGACGAATAGATGACAACGTTAGCTCTTGTTGTTGCCAATCCAACCAAGGAATATCTACAGTGTTACTGGTATTAGTGCCTATATGCAGAATCACATCATAGCGAAACTTTGTCAGTTCATTGTGATGCTGACCGCGCTTGACGTGAATTTGTACTTGGCTAATCTTGGGTAAATGCTGTTGCAATGCCGTAAAAAAGTCTGGGTGAATTACCAGTTCTTCCTCTTGGTTAAGGCGTTGTCGAACGCGCTCTTGTAACTGTATTGTGGAAAGTGCGGTTGATGCTTGATACAATGCTACAGAAGCGTGGTAAGCCTCTAGTAACGGCAGGCTACGCACATCTCCGACAAAGATAAAACCGCCAGACTTCACAGCATTTACAGCTCCTGCCAAAACTTGCAGCAGATAGTCAATGCTAGGAAAATACTGAATTACCGAGTTGATAATTACTGTATTGAAGGTATCTGCCTCAATGTTCTCAAAATTATCAGCAGGTCTTTGTAACAAAGTCAGCTGGGGCCAATCCTGACCAGACATTTGTAACTGTTGGATTTGCCGTAGTGCTTCGGGCGCAAAGTCAGTACCCCAATATTTATCGCAATGGGAAATAATTTTGCATAGCAAAAGACCTGTACCGCAACCAATTTCTAGTACTTGGCTAGGTTGCAGAGAGAGAATGCGTTTAACAGTATGGTCTACCCATTCGCGCATCTCTTCCGCAGGGATGGGCATACCTGTATAACTACTGTTCCAACCAATAATATTGAATACTTGATTTTCTTTCTCAGTAGTTTCCTTGTAGGTTTGATCGTAGAGTGTTTGCCACTGAGAAAGGTGTTCAGTTTGCCAATCTGCTAATAACTCTTGGGCATTCTCATCTTGTTGATTTTGCACCACATAAGCTACCAAACGCTTTTGTCCGGGTGCATCTTCCCGATCTATCACCACACCTGTCTTTACTGATGGATGTTCCATGAGTAAGGCTTCAATCTCTCCTAGCTCGATTCGGAAACCACGAATCTTTACTTGGCGATCAATACGACTGAGATATTCGATATTGCCATCAGGGAGATAGCGAACCAAATCCCCTGTTTTATAGAGGCGAAGATCGTTATTGCCTCCTGCCTCCTGCCTCCTGCCTCCTGCCTTCTTAAAGGGATTGAGAATAAACCGAGCATCTGTAAGATCCGGGCGATTGAGATAGCCACGTGCTAAACCAGCACCACCAATGTAGAGTTCTCCTGGGACACCCACTGGCACTGGTTGTAACTGAGCGTTGAGTACATAGAATTGAGTATTGGCTATAGGCCGACCAATCAAAACTTGTCCATCCTCAGACACTACTTTATATGTTGCTGACCAAATAGTAGTTTCAGTAGGGCCATAGACGTTCCATAAAATAGCACATCGCTGTTGTAACTGTTGAGCCAATTTTTTCGGTAAGGCTTCCCCACCACACAGTATTTTCAGATGCTTGCTGCCCTGCCAACCTGCTTCTAGAAGCAGTTGCCAAGTGGCTGGGGTAGCTTGCATGATGGTAGCGCCAGAGTTAGTTAACTTTGCGATTAATTCTGTGCCATCCATAGTTTCTTCCCGACGAACCATAACGACACGGGCACCGAGAGTAATCGGTAAGAAAATTTCTAGTACCGCAATGTCAAAGGATAAAGTAGTGACGGAAAGGAGTATGTCTTGCTCTGTCAGTTCTAAATGCTGACCCATGAAGTGGAGGAAATTAACTACAGAGCGGTGCATAATTTGTACACCTTTCGGTTTGCCAGTAGAACCGGAGGTGTAGATTACATAAGCTAAGTTGTCAGGATTAATACTAATATCAAGGTTATCTTCACTTTGCGTAGTAATATCCTGCCAGTCTCTATCCAAACAGATAATACGCGCTTGATGTTCAGGGAGTTGCATCAACAAATGTTGTTGAGTTAATAGCACTGGTACCTGAGAGTCTGACAGCATTAAGGATAAACGTTGTTGTGGATAAGCTGGATCTAAAGGTATATATGCACCACCGGCTTTGAGGATGGCTAATAAAGCTACGATCATCTCTAGCGATCGCTCCACACAAATACCTACCAATACATCTGCACCTACACCTAAAGTTTGTAAATGACGAGCTAATTGATTCGCTCTGGCATTCAACTCGCGGTAAGTGATTTGCCGATCTGCAAAAATTGCTGCTACAGAGTCAGGCTCACGCTCTACTTGTGCTTCAAATAGTTGATGAATGCAAGTTAGCTGTGGATAATCTGCTTGAGTTTGATTCCATTCCACTAATAATTTTTGGCGTTCAGCAGGTGTTAAAAGAGGTAAATCTGCAACTTTCTGATTTGGATTAGCGACAATCCCTGCAACTAAAGTCTGAAAATGTTCTCCGATACGAGAGATGGTAGCAGCATCAAATAAGTCAGTGCTGTACTCAAACCAACCACTAATCCCATCTGGCGTTTCAAAGAGTTCTAGGAACAGATCGAACTTGGCTGTGCCATTGTATTCTAAGCGATGGTTAATGCTTAGACCAGAAAGTTCCAGAGCTTGCATGGGTACGTTTTGCAGCGCAAAGCAGATTTGGAACAAGGGATGACGGCTCAAATCCCGCTCTGGTTCGAGTTCCTCGACCAACTTCTCAAACGGGATGTCTTGATGAGCATAAGCTTCTAAGGTAACTTCTCGCACTTGCTTGAGCAACTGGCGGAAACTAGGAGAGCCAGAAAAATCGCTGCGTAGTACTAAAGTGTTAACAAAGAATCCAATTAAATTCTCAATTTGTTGGTGATGACGGTTGGCAATTAGCGAACCTACTAAGATATCTTCGCTACTTGTATAGCGGAATAGCAGGGTTTGGAATGCTGCTAAGAGCGTCATATATAAAGTAACTCCCTCCTGCTGGCTGAACCGAGTTACTGCCTCGCTGAGAGATTTGGAGAGTGCTAGAGGTTGACGCGCCCCACGATAAGTTTGGATTGCTGGACGGGGGCGATGCCTACGGCGAGCTTCGCTAACGCTTGGTAACTGCAAAATTGGTAAATCTGCTAACTGCTGTTTCCAATAAACTAGTTGCTCTGATATGACTTTTCTTTGCAACCATTGCCGTTGCCAGACAGCAAAGTCTGCATACTGAATAGGAAGTTCAGCTAAGGGAGAAGGTAAACCATTGGTGAAAGCCTGATACAGCAATGTCAGCTCTCGAAACAACACGCTAACTGACCAACCATCAAAAACAATGTGGTGAATGCTCAAAAGCAGTAGATATTCCTCTGCATCTAACTGCAATAGGGTTGCTCGTAATAGCGGCCCACGGTTGATATTAAAGGGCTGCTGGAACTCTTCAATCATCAACCGCTGAATTTCTGTATCCTTTTGTGTTTCAGACAGCGAGTGCAAATCTATCAGATGTATAGGTACACTCAGAGTCGGAGCAATAATTTGTACAGGCTGCCCATTTGATGAAGCAAAAGTGGTGCGTAAAACTTCGTGTCGCCGAACAATTTCGTTGATGCTTTGCTCTAAAGCTCTCAAATTTACCTGACCAAACAGACGAAAAGTTTGGGGAAAATTGTAAAAGGGACTGTCAGGCAACAACTGTTCCAGAAACCATAATCGCTGCTGGGCAAAGGAAAGGGGCAAGTTTTGGTTGCGCGTTATAGGTGCGATTCCCCAAGTCTGCCATTCTGAATTTTGCTTGAGTTCTGTCTCGATACTTTCCGCCAAGCTGGCAACAGTAGGTGCATCAAATAAACGCCGCAATGGTAAATCTAATTGATAGGTATCTCGAATCCGAGAGATTACCTGAGTTGCTAGCAGTGAGTGTCCTCCAATCTCAAAAAAGTTATCGTAGACACTAATCTGCTCCAATCTCAAAACTTCCACCCAAATTTTTGCTAATACTTCCTCAACAGTGGTACGAGGTGAGACAAAATCTTGCTCCAGATTCCGTCCAGTGCAATCGGGTGCTGGTAAGGAGCGACGATTTACTTTCCCATTAGGTGTTAGTGGCAATGCATTTAACATCACAAAGCTGGAAGGCACCATATAATCTGGCAGCTTCTCCTTAAGAAACCTACGGAGATTGCCACTCACTGTGCGCTGCAAAATCTTCCATAGATGTTGGGTTTCCAAGATATGCTCTATGCTCTGGTGAAACAGGGCTTTTTCGGTAGGACTTAGAGTCAACTGAATACCAGCCCGTTGACCCTGACTCCAAGCAACGCTGCCATTTAACCATAGTTCTTGTGATGTGACTGGCAAGCGTAGGCAAAGACGGACACGCTTACCTCTTGCCCAACTAAATGGCACCCCTAACAAACAAACGCCACCATTGGAAATATCCTCTGTTTGTAGTTCTACTATTCGGTTGTTATCAGTTTCTACTCGACAAACACTTTCATAAGGTACTCGTTCTGGAATCAAGCTGGAAACAATATAACCGACTAGGCGCTTGTCGCCAGGCACATCCTCGCGTGCGATAACTACGGCTTCACGCACGTCAGGATGCTGCAACAGCATTGCTTCGATTTCCCCTAGCTCAATGCGGAAGCCGCGAATCTTCACTTGCTGGTCTATCCGACCCAGGTATTCAATATTTCCATCCGGTAAGTAGCAAGCTAAGTCACCTGTTTTATACAAACGGTCTGAAGTGCTTTGAGAGACTAAAAATTCTTTCTCTGCTTTGCTGCTCTCTTTGCTTTTTCTAAAGGGATTGAGAATGAAGCGTTCACTAGTCAGATCGGGTCGATTGAGGTAACCCCTAGCTAAACTATCACCACCAATGTAAAGCTCTCCCGGAACACCGATAGGAACTGGCTTTAACTCTGCACCGAGGATATAGATTTGGGTGTTAGCTATGGGACGACCTATAGACGGATAAGTTGGCCAGAAATCAGGATTTCGATCTAATGTTAAAGCCGTTACCACATGAGTTTCTGATGGCCCGTAGTGATTGTGAAATGAACAGTGTGGCAGCGATTTGAATAATTTGACAATGGCTGGGGTGATTTGCAGTTGCTCACCTGTGGTGGTAACTTCTTTTAAGCTAGTAAATAATTCCAACTGAGATTCAGCCATCTCTGCCATTTGCTGTAGTACGACAACAGGTAGGATGACTTTTTCAATCTCTTGACTCTGAATAAAGCGAGCTAAAGCTGTAGTATCCCGACGCAAGTTTTCTGAGATGAGAAACAAAGTTCCTCCTGAAGACCAAGTAGCAAACATCTCATGAAAGCTGGCATCAAAGCTCAAAGAGGCAAATTGCAAGGTACGTACACCTGTTAATAGTGAGTTTAGATGCCATTGCAGTAAATTCACTAAAGGACGGTGAGCTAAACAGATACCTTTCGGTCTGCCTGTAGAACCAGAAGTGTAGATGATATAGGCTAAATTCTCTGCTGTTACTTCACTAGAGGGATTTTCCTGACTATATTGGCCTATCTTGTCCCAGTCGGTATCTAAACAGATAATCTGCGCTTTAGTTTCAGGAACCTCTGCTAATAGTTGTTGTTGAGTGAGTAATATTGATACTTGAGTATCCTCAAGCATAAAGGCTAGACGTTCCTTGGGATATGCTGAATCCATTGGTACATAAGCCCCACCAGTTTTGAGAACTGCCAAAACTGCGATCGCCATTTCCAGGGTTCTTTCTACACAGATTCCTATGGGCATATCTGGTTTTACACCTAGCGAAAGCAGATAGTGTGCTAACTGGTTCGCGCGCTGATTTAGCTCTCGGTAAGTGAGTGAAGATTGTCTGTGGTTCTCTGCCTCTTTAAAGAATACTGCTACAGCATCTGGCGATCGCTCCACCTGCGCTTCAAATAGCTGATGAACGCATTCATCTAATGCGTAACTCGTACTGGTATTGTTCCAGCTTTCTAATAATTCTTTATGCTCGCTTTCTGGCAATATATTCAATTGATGAAAATACTCACATCCTTGAATAATTTGATGAGCTAAAAATAGCAATCTTTCTAAAGCTTTTACATATACAAAAGAAGTTTCATTATAAAATATTTCTATCTCTAGAATATCCTTAAACTCGTTAACTATAAGATGAACTTCATTATCAGCAAAAGAATTATAAACAATTAATGTAGGATTTTCTTCAGCAATAGGTAGATTAAGAGTTCTGAATTTATAAAAATTATAGAAGAATTTTAATTGTTCCTCTTTCAAAGATTTTTTTTGTTGAAATACAGAAATATTTTGATAATGGTTGAGATTTTTTCGATAATCATTTATATATGAAAGATAATTAAAAATGTTTGAATTATTTCCAAAAAGATTTTGATTAACAATAACAGGAACTACTTGATAAAGACAACCTAAAACATTAAGTGTTTGCTTATCTCTTTTACCGATAATATCATAAAATACAAAATCACCTGGTGCTTGTAAATACTTACTCAAGTAAATACCATACACAGCCCTAAAAAAAGCTGGGATATTACATTTATTTAATTGGCAATATTTTCTAATCTGCTCTAGCTCATTCCCAGTAATTTGTACTTTTTTAGATTGGGCTTTGTTTTCTCTTTTGGTTTTTATATAAGATGTGACAGGAATAATATTGCTTAAAGATTCCTGCCAATACTGCTGAATTTCTTGAGTATCAAATTCAAGTAGATGCTCTTCAATACAGTCATAAAAAGATCCAAGTTTGAATTTTTGAGGAGTATTACCTGTTTTTAAATCTAAATAAACTTTTCCAACTTTCTCAAAGAAAATTTTGCCAGAATATCCATCAAAAAGAATATGAGGCGCACCTAAAATAGCAGTATAATTACTCTGGTTATCTTTGATTAAAATATTTTTAAATAAATGCTTTTTGTTAAACTCAAGCTTTATTTTAATTTTTTCTTTTATAATATATTCTAAAGTATTAAACTCAGGGGTTTTAGTATTTAATTCGATAAATTCAAAATGAATATCAGCACTTTTATCTACAAATTGAAAAGCTTCATCTTGATAAAAAATAAACTTTGTTTTAATTGTATCATCTGCTTGACATACTATTTTTACTGCCTGTTCCCAAATAAATCTATCTAAATTTTTTGGTAGCTTTACCGATAATGCTAAACTAAAAACAGTACTATCTGGATGAAGCATATTATCCAGATATAAATCTCTTTGTGTAGTTGTTAATTGGGATATTTTTCCAATATTTGAAGGTTCATAAGGCTCATCTAGTATATTTCCTATTACCAAAGCCATAAAGACTTCGGAAATTGAAATAGTAGCAATATCTGTACCTTGATAATTGTTAGCCATAAAGATTCCTTTAATGTAAAATTTTTACTTGATTAACTTAGAATTACTCTGATGCACTGGAAGTTCAATTAAGAACTCAGTTCCTTGTCCTGGTACTGACTGACAACTGATTTGACCTCCATGTTTTTCTACAATAATTGTGTAGCTAATAGATAATCCTAAACCAGTACCTTTTCCAATAGGTTTAGTAGTAAAGAAAGGATTAAAAATCTGAGAAAGTATATCCGGTGTCATACCAGAACCATTATCAGCAATGCGAATAGCTAGCAGATTTTGCTCTAATAACTCAGTAGTTATTTTGATATAACCTGGATTAAGTTCCGCTTCTTTCAATGAACGCTGAAAATTATACTCTTCCAATGCATCAATAGCATTAGCTAATAAATTCATAAATACTTGATTTAGCTGACCTGGATAACAATCTGCTAATGGTAAAGAAGCATAGTTTTTAATAATTTGAATTTTAGAATTGACTGACTCAGTTTTGAGCCGATGTTGCAATATTAGTAAGGTGCTATCAATACCTTCATGAATGTTAACTGCCTTCATTTCTGCTTCATCCAAACGGGAGAAGTTACGTAAGCTCAGAACTATCTGGCGGATGCGATCGGCTCCAATTTTCATTGAAGATAGCAATTTTGGTAAGTCTTCAAGCAAAAACTCCAAATCTATATCCTCTTGTTCTGCCAGAACTTGAGGATTGAGATTGGGTGATACTTTTTGATAAGTTTTAATTAGATGTAACATATCATTAATGTATTCACTAGCATGAGAAATATTGCCATATATAAAATTAATTGGGTTATTAATTTCATGAGCTATACCAGCAACTAATTGACCCAAGCCAGACATTTTTTCTTTTTGAATTATCTGTAATTGTGTTGTTTGTAATTGCTTTAATGTCAGTTCTAATTTTTGTGCTTGTTCTTCCAAACACACATTTTTTTCATGTAATTCCTGTGTTCTTTCTTCGACCTTGATTTCCAAATTTTTGCTATAGTTCTCTAATTGATGGTTAGCTTGTTGCAAGTTATTATTTAGTTTAGATAAATTAGTATACAGCTTGGCATTCTCAATAGAAATAGCTGCTTGAGAGGCAAGAATTTTTAAAACTTCTAACCGTTCAGTAGTAAATGCATTCGTTGTTAAGTTATTTTGTAGATATAGAATTCCAATAAGTTTACTTTGATGAATTATCGGTGTACATAAAACGGACTTACATTTATTCTGAATAATATAAGGATCGCTAGTAAATTTTCCTTCAGAGCTAGCATCACCAATAACGACGCTTTCTTTAGTTCTCATCACATAGTTGAGTATAGATATGGGTACATATAGACTATTATCTAAAAGCATAGAGGTTTCCAAAAACATCTCATTTTTGTTAATTCCCACCAATGCTTCTATTACCATTTGGCCATTTATTTCTAAAAGGAAGCAGCTAGTTTGTGCTCCAGCATTTTCCATAACAATTGTCATCAACTTAGATAGCAATTCATCTAGCATGATTTCACTAGAAATCGCTTGCGAAGCTTTAAAAACTGTAGATAAATCAAAAGATGCCAAATTATTTATCTTGCTTGAAGTAGTTCGCAAGCTAGCCTTCAAACTGGATGATTCATGATTTATTTTTAATGGGCAATAATCGGGGTATTTTGACTCTAAATCATTGACTTTTGCGATCGCTCCCCAACGTATATAAGCATGATAAGATTCTCTCAGGTAGAAGATCGCCTGCTGATCTCTACCACGAGAAAAGTAAAATTCTGCTGCTAACTCGTTGGCTAGTGCTTCTTCTTGAAGATATTCCTGTTCTTTTGCTCCTTGAGTAGCTAGCTCATAATACTCCATAGCTATAAAGGTTTGCCCTAAAACCCGTGCTTTTTCTGCCTCTACCAGATCATATTTATGCTGATAGTTAGTAGGAGCATGGTCAGCCCATAACCGCATTTTTTCCTGATTGCTATTGATAACAGCCAGATATTCTTGTTGAATCTGAGTTTCAACATTTGGATATAAAGCAATTAGAGCTAGTGAATAGTATAGGTTGTGGATGCCAACTGTCATCATCCCCATCACACTACCTATATATTCTGAAGCTAATTTGGCATTATCAATTGCTTGAGTGTAATCTTGAAATAAGTAAGAAAGAATCAATTTGCCAACATAAGCAGCAGACAAAGAAGTAGAATTGTTAGTATTTTGTAGATATGGCAACATTGCTACTTCATCAAAGCTATCACCAACTAAAAGATGTTTGTTTGGTGACAAACCTTGTAAGTTTAGTGCTAACTGATGCCAAATTTTAATATAGTTTATAGGAAAATCTAGTTTAAAATTTTCTAAGAGATTAATATATGATGTTTGCTGATTAGCTACTGATTCAAGTTGTTCTCCTCTAAAAAATATATGACCACAATAATGGACAGAGCAGTAGCCGGCGTATTCTAAATCTCCAATTTCTAACGCGCTTTGAATTCCTTCTTGCAACGGAGTAATTGTTTCTCTAAGATGCTCTTTCCAATGAATGGTAAAACCATAAAAAGGTGCATATACTTTACTTTTAAGTTCAACGCTTTGGAACTGCCCTAATATTTGCCAAGCTATTTGACCAGAGCGATATCCAGCATCAATATTTTCAAGATAGCCACATAATAGCATCCCATAATAAGCATATCCATGAGCTGCCAAAGCTGAATGACCATGTTCAATACAGAGATTGACGACAGTCAAGATTATTTGGGGAAAAGTTGCCTTTGTCGGGTTAGTAATAAAAGCAGCACCAGCAATAGTAACAAGGATTTTTAAAGCTGCCAGTATGGAAGGGTCTTTGACAACTGGAAAATTCTCTAAATCTTCAAGCTGAGGTAAATTAGCTATAGTACTTTGCTTATTTGGTGCCGCCGACAGAGTAACCCCCAACTTTGCGATCGCTTCTAATCCAGTATCAATGGCTTTAAGCATCTGATTTTGAGCCATATAAAACTGGATTTGTAATTGATAGGCTTTGACTTGATCCAGCAGATTATTAGCTTTCTCTAGAATAGTTTCAGTTAAGATAGCTGCTCGTGTAAAATTAGTATTTAAGTACTCTACTTCTACACTTTCTAGATGAAGTGTTAGCATCAAGTTGTAGTTATTTTCCCAACTCGATGGTGTAAGCAATTCTAGTCCAACTGTCGAATAGTTAAGGGCAGCTTCATATGCTGATGATGCTTTTGCTTTTTGGCTAGCTATGAGATTTAATTTCGCTAGCCGATCTCTTTGAGATTGATCGCAAATAAATTCAGTACTAAAATTTAAGTGGTTAACAATATTAAAAATATTTTCTTCAATTTCCTCTGTTTGGTAAGATTCTAGGATTAATTGCCCAATTTTCAGATGAGTTTGTTTTCTTTGCGATTCTGGAATCAGGGAATAAGCAGCTTGCTGGATGCGATCGTGCAAAAACTTATATGAAATTTTTAATTCTTGAGATTCTAAGGATATAGATATGTCTTTGTCAAAAAACAGCGGAGCTTTATAGTTATCGCTCAAGGGCAAAATTAGGCTTGCTTGAAGTGCTTCCCATAATTCAGAGGCTGTTTCTGACTGAGATTTTTCATTTACAATTGCTAGAATATCTATGTTAAAACGATTGCCAACACAAGCAGCTAGTTTTAAGACCTGTTGTGTCTCTTGAGGCAATTTTTTAATATTTCTCACAATTAATTCTAGGGCATCATAATCTGTAATCCCAATAGTCTGAATTTGATTTATTTCCCACTGCCATATTCCACTATTAAAATCAAAATTTAATAGCTTTTCTTGGTACATAGTTTGGAACAACTGAGTTAAGAAAAAAGGATTTCCCTGAGTTTGATTCAAAAGAAGTTCAGCTAGTGCTTTTGTTTTTTCTGTTGCAGTATGAAGTGTATCTACTACTAATTCATGCACATCACTAATACTTAAAGGCTTTAGTGTAATATTATTTACAGTTACTCCTGCTTTTTGGATTTCATTCAAGGTTTGATTCAAATAATGAGTTGATACGACTTCGTTATCTCGATAAGCCCCAATCATCAAAAAATATTGGCTATCATCAAGCATCAGCATTTGAATCAATTTTAAAGTCGCTAAATCTGCCCATTGTAAATCATCAAAAAATAGAACAAGTGGGCGTTCTTTTTGAGTAAATACTTGAATAAATTTTTGAAACGCTCGATTAAAGCGGTTTTGGGATTCAATTGCTCCTAATTGCGGTACAGATGGTTGTTGACCTACAATCTTTTCAATCTCAGGAATAACATCAATAATAATTTGACCATTTTCACCAAATGCTTCTAAAAACCGCTGTTTCAAAACAAATATTTTTTCAGAGCTTTCTGTTAATAACTGTTGGGTTAATTCTTGAAATGATTCAATTAGAGCCGTATAAGGGATATTTCGCTTAAATTGATCGAATTTGCCAGAAATAAAATATCCCTGTTGTTGGAGAATAGGTTTATGAATTTCATTAACTAAGCAGGATTTCCCAATCCCTGCATAACCTGAAACTAACATCATCTCACTTCTACCAACACTTACTCGCTCAAAAGCTGACATGAGAAATGCTACTTCTTTATCACGCCCATAGAGTTTTTGAGGAATTGTAAATTGGCTAAATTTATCTAACTTGCCAGGAATAAAATTTTCGATTTTTCCATTATTTAATAACTGTTTTGAGCAAATCTCTAAATCTGCTTTTAGCCCTAAGCCACTTTGATATCTTTCTTCAGCAGTTTTAAATAATAGTTTCATTACAATATTAGATACAGCCTCCGGAATTTGTGGGTTTATCTGATGAGGAGGTATCGGCTGTTTGGCAATATGAGAGTGAATTATTTCTAAGGGATCAGTGCAATTAAATGGTAAATGGTCAGTTAGCAGTTCATAAAAAGTTACGCCTAAAGAGTAAAAATCTGTTCGGTAATCAATCGTCCTATTCATGCGACCTGTTTGCTCTGGAGACATGTAAGCAAGTGTTCCTTTAAGCAAATTAGGATTGCTGATCATTGCATTTTCTTTTGACAGGCGTGAGGCAATGCTAAAATCAGTAACTTTAACCTGCATTGACTTAGGATTAATAATTATATTTTGTGGTTTTATATCTTTATGAATAATATGTTGCTCATGCAAATCTATAATTATAGCTGTAATCTGAATGGCTAATTTCAAACAATCTATTATATTAAGTTTGTTGTTATTAGTAAATTGTTTTAGGTTTTGTCCTCCAATATCCTCTAAAACTAAAGCAATACTGTTTTGATAATTTTCTAATCTATAAGCCTTAATAACTCCTGGTAAATCTAGTGATTTAGCAATTTCATACTCATGTTTAAACTCTGTTACATATTCAAGGTTAGCGTACTCACTTTTAAGTATTTTAAGAATAACCATTTTTTCATTTGTAAGATCCTGCGCTCGATAAACAACAGTATCTAGACCATCGGAAATTTTTTCTATAATTTTATATTTTGAATTAGCAGCCATTTTTCTTCCCTCTAACTATTTATTATAAAGCTATTAAGTATACTGACATATACTGTTTAAACTAAACATTGCGTTTTAATTGAAATATGTAAGTAAATACAAGTTTTTTTAAGCATAAGTTTTTTGAAATCAACAAATGTTAATAATATTCATCTATAGAAAAGATATTTTTGCTTTAAAACTTCTTTGGTAAATATTTTGCTAATAACTCTTGCCCCTGTTCACCTATCTCTCCTAACATCTCTTCAATCCTGTGCATAGCCAGGCGCGATGGCTTGGTGTGTCCATTTTCCCAACGATTAACTGTGGAATAAGTAACACCTAAAGATGTTGCAAACTCTTCTTGTGTCAAACCAGTGACCATACGAAGTTTAAGAATTAGCTTGCCAACTTCTGGTTGTTGAATTATTACCAAAGGGTTTTTAACCATGTAACTTAAAACACCATTGAATGTAGCAAGTGATATATATTTTGTTACATGCTAATGGTGCTAAGGCTTAATTGTAACCCGCTAATATACTATTCCTTCTGGAAGATAATCAATAAGATTCTATGTAATTACCACGTATTTATATGTATACTTTAAGTAATTATACTCATCATCAACTTAAATTTTTCAGTTCTCTAAATCTAGCTACAGGCAGTCTCGAACGCGAGTGCGCCTCGTAGAGAAGAGAAGATAATTTCATGAAATATAGGCATGACCATGATTATAAATTTGGTTCAAAAATGAGTTAAAAATATAGCGATCGCCTGTTTTTTAGGATACACCGATAAAAACACGCCCTAGTCGGGTCTTATCCTGACACAGGTAACGCAGTCACTTTCCTTGGCCTAAGAGGTTTTGCAAATTGACAAAAGCTTGGGGAATGTTTTTTAAACAGCCTTACATAGAATTGACACTAATGATAGATGTGCTTCTCTCCTGAGGGTTTTATCAAGAAAGGCAAGAGGTGGGCGGTGCGGTTTGGGGAAACTCCCAGATGCTCTCTACGAGACGCTGTGCGAACGGAGAAGACCCCTTACGAAGTTTATAGGGTCGCTAGTCGCCTGCTCTAAGAAACTCTCTTACAGTGCTGAACTCACTGCGCTAGCTCGTTCACAAAATTGAAAATTTGGTGGTTCTCCTTGACAAAAGGATTCAAACCTAGTTTGAACGGAATCTCCAATAAAATTGTCTCTTTCAATGTAATATCCGTCACATACAGTTGTCGGAATGCAGTTAACAGTGTCATAAAGAAAAGGTGAAGGTTAACCTGTAGGGTATAACTTACCTCACAGCTGCTTGCACCTCTAGCCTCAATGGATCTATCACACTCATGACTGAACTCACGCTACGCCTACAAGAGGGAGATACCGAGACAACGATCGCAGTTGATCAAGATGTATTTACAATTGGTCGTTTGCCGGAATGTAACTTGTACTTACCTTTTGCTGGAGTATCCCGCAACCATGCTCGCCTTGTGAAAACGGCTGACGGTGTATGGACTATTGAGGATCTGGGCAGCAAAAACGGGACACAAGTTAATAAATATCTTGTCAACTGTCCCCAAGAGTTACATCACGGCGATGTCATTTGGCTGGGCAATGTTAACCTGGTAGTGCTGCTCACAAGCCTTGTTTCACAATCGACACCTGAGTATCCCGGAACTTCGGACATTAATGAACAGAGAACAATCCTTCATAATGTCGAACAATTACAACAGCAATGGATTGCGGCTGATAGCAAAGATGGCAACATTAATAATAAAGACAAAACCATTGCCCGTCTCAAAGACTTAGTGGATATAGCTAAAAATCTCTGTGCGGCGGCGTCTATAGAAGAGATTTTTTCTCAGGTGCAGCAAGTGGTTTTTCGTTACCTTGATAGTATCGATCGCTTGGCATTGTTAATTGATGTCAATAGTTGCGGTCAGTTGGAATTAGTGAATGCTGCCACTAGAAACATTTCCCAACAGAAACATCTCCCCTCCGATGGTAGTTGGATTAGTCGTAGTATCTGTCAAAAGGTATTTGAGGAAAAAGTAGTTATTCAAACCGCTGATACTCATCAGGATGAACGGTTTGCTAGTGAACAGAGTATTTTGGTCAAAGGCATTCGCAGCGCGATGGCAGTGCCTTTATGGGATGAAAATAAAGTTGTGGGCGTACTGTATGCCGATGCCAATCTTTCTTCTTACCATTGGGCCAATGAAGGTGAGGAAGAACTCAGCTTTTTTTCAGCTTTAGCAAATCTTGTAGCTTCGAGCGTCCAGCGTTGGCTACTGGTAGAGAAACTCAAAACTGAAGAGATGATTCGTCACCGACTAGAACGCTATCATTCTCCAGCAGTTGTACAGCAGTTGATCTCTGTAGGCGGATTACCGGGTGGTCGTTTAGCTCCCGCTGAGAGCGAAATCAGTATTTTGTTTGCGGATTTAGTTGGTTTTACAGCAATTTCTGAACGATTAACGCCAACTGCGATCGCTAAACTATTAAATAATTTATTTGAAGAAATGCTAAAAGAAGTGTTTACTTGCGGCGGTACTTTAGATAAATATATTGGCGATTGTATCATGGCATTTTTTGGCGCTCCCGAACCGCAACCAGATCATGCCGATCGCGCCGTTGCTGCTGCCAAAGGAATGCTCACTCGTCTCGAACATCTTAATGCCAACGGTTTTTGGCATGAACCCCTGCAATTACGTATTGCTATTAATAGCGGTAAGGCTGTTGTGGGAGATGTCGGTAGTTCCCAAAGGGTAGATTATACGGCATTAGGCGCGACAATTAATCTTGCTGCTCGTATGGAAGCAGTTTGTCCCCCTAGTGAATGCGTGATTAGTGAAGCCACTCATAAAATGCTTTCACTACCTTCAGACTTTGAGGAAATGGGAGATTATCGTTTCAAAGGTATTGATCGATTAGTGAAGGTTTATCAGACAAATTTGCAGCAAGTGCCAACAATTATTGGTCATTAGTCATTGGAATGACTAATGACTAATTTATCAAGATAAATACTTAGTTAAGTTGTATATTTTATTTCCAAAATAATTGCGAAATTGTAATATTGAGCAGCTAATTTTTAGCTAAAAGACTAAAATTTGGGTGGTAGCTTCCAGAATTGATCTGTGTAACACTAGGAAGCCAACAGTCAAGCTATTTTTTAACGGGAGGTCAGGTAATGGCGATCGCCACTATTAATCCCGCCACTGGGGAAACGCTCAAAACCTTTGAGCCACTCAATGATGCAGAAATTAACGCTAAACTCGATTTGGCGAATCAGGCTTTTGAACAGTATCGTCAGACTAGTTTTTTGACGCGATCGCAATGGCTACAAAAGGCTGCCGCTATTTTAGAGCAAGACAAAGCAGAATTTGCTAAGTTAATGACTCTGGAAATGGGTAAGCCATTTAAAGCTGCGATCGCCGAAGTCGAAAAATGCGCCGTCGTCTGTCGCTACTATGCCGAATACGCCCCTGGTTTCTTGGCTGATGTCAGTGTAAAAACTGATGCCAGCCATAGTTTTGTTCGCTACCAACCAATGGGCGCAATTCTCGCGGTGATGCCGTGGAATTTCCCCTTTTGGCAAGTATTCCGCTTTGCTGCACCAGCGCTGATGGCGGGAAATGTCGGCTTACTCAAACACGCTTCCAATGTGCCGCAGTGCGCCTTGGCAATTGAAGACATTATCCGACGCGCAGGTTTTCCTGAAGGTGCTTTTCAAACTCTATTAATAGGCGCTGCGAAAGTTGCCGATTTAATGGCTGATGACCGCGTAAAAGCCGCCACCTTAACAGGAAGCGAACCAGCAGGTATGTCCCTTGCCGTCGCCGCCGGCAAACAAATTAAAAAAACAGTTTTGGAATTGGGAGGAAGCGACCCATTTATTGTGTTAGAAAGTGCTGACTTAGAAGCAGCAGTTGTCACAGCTACTACAGCACGGATGTTGAATAACGGGCAATCATGTATTGCAGCAAAACGTTTTATTGTCGCAGAAGCGATCGCAGACAAATTTGAAAAATTGCTTTTAGAAAAATTCGAGGCCCTAAAAGTAGGCGATCCTATGCAACCGGATACCGATTTAGGCCCACTGGCAACACCTGGTATTCTCCAGGATTTAAATCAACAAGTGCAATCTGCTACAAAAAGTGGTGGTAAAGTCCTCATCGGCGGACATCCTTTATCAGATCGTCCAGGGAACTTTTATCCGCCAACGATTATCATAGATATCCCGCCTGACACACCAATTGCAAAAGAAGAATTTTTTGGCCCAGTAGCTTTGTTATTCCGGGTTCCTGATATCGATGCTGCCATTAAACTCGCTAATGACAGCCCATTTGGATTAGGTGCAAGTGCTTGGACAACCAACAACCAAGAGAGCGATCGCTTGGTTGAGGAAATCGAAGCTGGTGCCGTATTTATCAACAGTATGGTCAAATCTGATCCCCGGTTGCCCTTTGGTGGTATTAAGCGTTCTGGATATGGCAGAGAATTGAGTATCCAGGGTATACATGAGTTTGTCAATGTTAAAACCGTGTGGGTGAAGTGATTAGTCATTGGTCATTAGTCATTGGTCATTAGCCAAAAAAATGACTAATGACGAAGGACAAATGACAAAGGACAAATGACTAAATAAATAGTTAGGAAATAAAATGAATACAGCAGAATTATTGGTGCAGTGCCTAGAAAATGAAGGAGTGCAATATATTTTTGGACTCCCTGGCGAAGAAAACCTGCACGTTTTGGAAGCGCTAAAACATTCTTCCATCAAATTTATTACGACTCGTCATGAACAGGGTGCAGCATTCATGGCCGATGTCTACGGACGCTTAACAGGAAAAGCCGGAGTATGTCTTTCTACTCTTGGCCCTGGGGCAACCAACTTGATGACTGGGGTAGCAGATGCTAACCTCGATGGTGCGCCTTTAGTGGCAATTACCGGTCAAGTGGGAACAGATAGAATGCACATTGAATCCCATCAATATTTAGATTTGGTGGCAATGTTTGCACCTGTTACCAAGTGGAATAAGCAGATTGTGCGACCAAGTATTACACCAGAAGTAGTGCGGAAAGCATTTAAGCGATCGCAATCCGAAAAACCTGGTGCAGTTCACATCGATTTGCCAGAAAATATTGCTGCCATGCCTGTCGAAGGCAAACCTTTGCATAAGGATAATAGCGAAAAAACTTATGCATCTTTTGCTAGCATTCGGGCAGCAGCAGCCGCAATTTGCCAAGCAGTTAACCCATTAATCTTAGTAGGAAATGGAGCAATTCGCGCTCATGCCAGTGATGCCGTAACGCAATTTGCCACCTTGCTGAATATACCTGTTGCCAATACCTTCATGGGTAAAGGTGTTATTCCTTATACACATCAATTAGCTTTGTGGTCAGTGGGATTACAGCAAAGAGATTTCATTACCTGTGGATTTGATAACACAGATTTAGTAATTGCGATCGGCTATGATTTGATTGAGTTTTCCCCGAAGAAATGGAATCGTAATGGTGAAATTCCCATTGTGCATATTGGGGTAAATCCGGCGGAGATTGATAGTAGTTATATTCCCAACGCCGAAGTTGTCGGAGATATTTCAGATTCCCTCTATGAAATCTTAAAATTAGCAGACCGACAAGGTAAACCCGATCCCTTTGCCATCAGCTTAAGGTCAGATATTCGCGCTGATTACGAACAGTACGCCCATGATGATGGATTTCCCATTAAGCCGCAAAAGTTAATTTATGACTTACGGCAAGTGATGGGCCCAGATGATATCGTCATTTCAGATGTTGGCGCACATAAAATGTGGATGGCCCGTCATTATCATTGCCATAGCCCTAATACTTGCATAATTTCCAACGGCTTCGCGGCTATGGGTATTGCCATTCCTGGCGCATTAGCAGCAAAACTTGTTCATCCTAAGCGCAAAGTCGTTGCTGTAACAGGCGATGGCGGCTTTATGATGAATTCTCAGGAATTAGAAACCGCCTTACGTGTCGGTACGCCCTTTGTCACGATAATTTTCAATGATGGTGGCTATGGATTAATTGAGTGGAAGCAAGAAAATCAATTTGGCAAAGGAAACTCATCTTTTGTGCATTTTAGCAATCCTGATTTTGTCAAATATGCCGAAAGTATGGGTTTGAAAGGCTACCGAGTTGAATCAGCTTTAGATTTGATTCCCACACTCAAAGAGGCCCTCGCTCAAGATGTACCTGCGGTGATAGATTGTCCCGTAGATTATCGGGAGAATCACCGCTTTAGTCAAAAAGCCGGTGAGTTGAGTTGTGCGGTGTAAAAAGTAGAGACGCGATTAATCGCGTCTCTACAAGAGTGATTAATCGCATCTGTATAAGAGTTAGGAGTTAGGAGTTATTTATTCCTAACTCCTTATTAATTTCTAGTCCTTTAGTGTTTTGGTAGTGGCGTGACACAACTAACATACCGCTTTACTTCACTTCATTTATATACATATTTATTCTCTTTCTTTGCGTCTTTTGCGTCCTTTGCGGTTCGTAAAAAAAACCATAAAGCTCAAAGGTTCATTCACGAGTATCAAAGACTCATTCACCAAGCTCAGAGGTTCATCGACGAAGTTCAGAGGTTCATTTACAAAGCTCAAAGGTTCATCGACAAAGCTTAGAGGTTCATTTACAAAGCTCAGAGGTTCATTGACAATGAATTAGAAGTTATTGATTCTAACTCATTACTGATTTTGACTCCTACTTAATTGTCTTCTGGTCATAATTTGTGCTTTCCTGCTCTTGGGCAATATCTTCTACTGCTTTGCATTGCCTTTTGTCAATATCTGACTTAATCATGAGTCCCTTAGTATTGAGCGCCATTTCAACTCGGTATTGACCATTTACCATATTAATAGCGGCGTAAGTTACTGTACCAAACATCATCACTCCGCAAAGTGATAAGGTAATTTGCAAAACTCCCAGTACTCGTTTCATTTTTAAAGCCTTTAATCCCTTACATTCTCATTACAACTTGGTGCTGGCTGAGAACAGAGTTGAGAAATAGTCATCGATTAGACGAGTTTTAGTTGATTATCGGTTAAGTTCAGGATGACTATAATTTCTAGAGTGCAAGGCGTTATCGCTAAACAGCTTTGCTATTTAGCTAGTATAAAAACCTGATATACTCACAGCAGTTTCTCTATGAGGAATGATGGCGCGATCGCTTCGGGTAGCCCCAGAGTATATTGATAAAGTTAGGTCAGCACTTGGGCGCAATGGCTATCACAGCCAGCAGTCTTTGGCTGCTCGCATGGAGCTTTCTCTATCCACAGTCAAAAGCTTCCTCACTGGTAAAGCTGTTGACTATCTAAATTTTGTAGAACTTACCAAAAAACTGGGGTTAAACTGGCAAGACATTGCATACCAAGAACCAGAAACTCAACCGCCTAAACCTCAACCAACTAACGGGGAAGCATCACCCTTCATAACTGGCGCACCCATTACCCAACCACGTTACTTTTTTGGGCGCGAGAAAGAATTAAAACGCCTCTTCAACTTACTCAAACGCCATCCCTTACAAAACGCCGCCATTATCGGCAAAAAGCGTAGTGGTAAAACATCCCTGTTGCACTACCTAAAAAATATCAGCACCACCCCAGCAGAACAGTTGCGTCATAGTCAAAAATCTGACTGGCTACTGCATCCAGAAAATTACCGTTGGATTTTTGTAGATTTACAAGACGCACGAATGCAAAGCCGAGAAGGACTGCTAAAGTACATCCTAGAATCAATGAAGATGCAAGTGCCGACACCTTGCGATTTAGATGATTTCATGGATGTAGTCAGCGATAATTTGCATTCTCCCACGGTCATCTTATTAGATGAGATTAGTGTTGGGTTGCAACGCTGTCCAGAATTAGATGATAGCTTTTGGGAAAGTTTGCGTTCCTTAGCGACTAACCACACAGGCGGAAATCTAGCATTTGTCTTGGCTACCCCTGAATCACCGATTGAACTAGCGCACAACACAGGACACAGTTCACCCTTTTTCAATATTTTCGGCTACATCGCATATCTGGGAGCATTGACTGAGAGAGAAGCGCGAGAATTGATAGCGAGTTCGCCCATTCCCTTCACTGACGAAGATGTAGAGTCGATTTTGACACAAAGTTGCTGCTGGCCACTGTTGTTACAAATTCTGTGTAGAGAAAGATTATTTAACTTAGAAGAAGGGGAGAATAATGATAATTGGCGTGAGGAAGGATTACGACAAATGAAACCGTTTGCTCATTTATTAGATTCATAACTAGCAGAGTAACTATGAAAGCACACCGAATTGAAACAAAGTTAACTCAAAACGGAACCTTGATTCTTGAGGATTTACCGTTTCAGGCTGGCGAAGCAGTAGAAATCATTGTTTTAGAACGTTTTCCCCAACCTTCAGAATCTAATCCTTATCCTTTACGGGGAACAGTTATTCACTATGACGATCCCTTTGAGCCTCCAGTACCTATAGAGGATTGGGAAGTCTTGCAATGATAATCTTAGATACTCATATTTGGATTTGGTGGGTAGATAATAATCAACGACTAAACCAGAAATATCGAGATTGGATTGAAGAATATCAATCTCAAGGACTAGGAGTCAGCATTATTTCTTGTTGGGAAATTGCCAAACTGCTTGAGAATCGCAAACTTGCTTTTTCAATTTCAGTTGACGAGTGGATAACAGCAGCTTTAGCTTATCCAGGAGTGCAGCTACTCGAACTGACAATTCCAATTATCCTTGAATCAACCAAACTCACAGGTTTTCACAAAGATCCATCTGACCAAATCATTGTAGCCACCGCCAGAATTTACGACTGTGCGTTACTCACGGCTGACGCAAAAATTCTGGCATATTCTGGGGTGCAAACTCTCAGAAAGTGAAAGAAAAGTTTGCGTTGCTGAACTAACCTATGAATTATTCTTTGCGTCTTTGCACTTTTGCGTGAAACTCTTTAACATCCTGATTCAGCAAAGCCGAGTATTAAATAGGAGTGTGCGATGTGCGACTTATTCTTAAAACCCCTCTCCAAACCTCTCCCCGAAGCGGGGAGAGGCTTTAAGTCTTGCTCCCCTTCTCTTGTAGGGAAGGGGCTGGGGGTTAGGTTTGAGAGAAAGCTATACACCGCGCTAGGAGTGCAAAAACGTTGACTTCACCACAACTACCCCCCAACGCCTACACCGATGCACCCCAGCAGCACCCCAACTTAATACTCGGTAGCTTGCAACTACTTTTCTGGCTTTTTTTTCGCCCCTCAGCATGGCGTAACCATCTCAAGCGCATTGACCCTATTTTAGACACCGACTCCTCGCTGATTATCTTGTTGAGACAAGGGCGATGGCGAAACCTTTGGCGAAACCTTGCTCTGTGGCGGCTGTTCATCCAGGGATTCTTTATCTTACCTATCCTGCCTAACTTATTATTGGGCTTGGTGGTGTGGGCATTGGGTGAACCAATCGCAAATATAGCTTTTCGCGTAGCGTTCGGCGTGGCGGTAGGCGTGGCGGTAGGCGTGCTGTTGAGCGTGGAGGCAGGCGTAGCGTTCGGCGTGGCGGTAGGCGTGCTGTTGAGCGTGGTGGGAGGCGTAGCGTTCGGCGTGGTGGGAGGCGTGGAGGTAGGCGTGGAGGTAGGCGTAGCGTTCGGCGTGGTGGTAGGCGTAGCGTTCGGCGTGGTGGGAGGCGTGGGGGTAGGCGTGGTGGGACGCGTGGTGCTGGTGCTAGGCGTGGTGCTAGGCTTGCCGGTAGTCTTCGTGGCGGTAGGCGTGGGAGGCAGTATCAATTCATGGCGGCCTGTTTTATCCTTTCCATTTCTCATTCTTTGGAATTCTTTGCTTTATAGATTAGACAAAGGGCGTAATGGTAAAAGCCCTTGTTTATTGCGCTTTCACTCCGCCTTTTGGGATGAGTGGCAGCGTTTATATCTGCCTGGTTTGGATAAACATCTCCTTTTTATAATCGAAAATAACCCAGTTGAAAGCGAAGCTGCTTTAGAATATCTCACTACCAGCCCCCAGCGCTGGGCGGCTCAAGCTGCACAAATTGAACTGGATGCACGCAGTTTACAAGGCTGTACCGATGTGGAAGCTATTCGTAACGCTCATCGCAGTCTGGTAATTGACGAACTAAGGAGTGAAGTTACCCCTCTACTAGAAATCTTTAGCGGTATCAGTGAAAATGTAGATGCTGCACTCAATCAAGCAAGCACTTATAACCAACGCTTACTCCTCAGAGATGTTGCAGATAAATTAAATCTACAGTTGGAAAATTTCGCTCGTAGCAGCGACAAATACACAGTCCGTTTCTATCCCATTATCAAAAGTTGGCGTGAGATAGTAACTAAGTATATAGATGAACTGGCTAAAATTACTGAATTGCGCCAAGAAATTGACTCGCCTTACATTACTGGGAATCCCATTACACTAGAGCAAGAAATTTTCACGGGGCGCGATGACATCGGCTTACGCATCGAGCAACTACTGCGCGATCGCCGTCGTCCACCTCTGCTACTATATGGTCAGCGACGCATGGGTAAAACTTCCCTCCTCAATAACATCGGAAAATTACTACCTAGTAACATCATCCCCATGTTTGTAGACTTGCAAGGCGCACCTTCATCAGCTAGTGACCATGCAGGTTTTCTCTACAATCTGGCTAGAGATATGGAGAAGTCAGCGAAAAAACAAGGTGTAATTCTACCGTCCCTAGCCCGCGAAGTGTTAAAATCTGACCCCTTCACCTATTTCTATGAATGGCTAGATAAAGTAGAACAGGCTCTAGAACAAAATACCGCCTTACTAGCGCTAGATGAATTCGAGGTGCTAGACAACGCCATAGCCAAAGGTCGTTTTTATGAACAGGATGTTTTGGGGATGCTGCGTCACCTCATCCAACATCGTCCCCGCTTCAAGGTGTTACTGGCTGGCTCTCATCCTATCGCAGAATATCAGTGCTGGGCTAGTTATCTGATTAATGTCCAAGTAGTGCATATCTCCTACCTCAAAGAAACGGAAGCACGACAATTAATTGAACGTCCCGTCAAAGATTTTACTCTCCGCTATGAACCCAACGCTGTTGAGCGAGTACTGCAACTCACGCGCTGTCACCCATTCTTAGTACAACTACTCTGTGCAGAAATTATTGTCCTCAAAAACGAACAAGACCCCTCTATCCGGCGATTGGCAACTTTCGCTGATGTGGAAGCAGGGATACCAGAAGCTTTAAAAAGTGGCAGCTTTTTCTTTGCTGACATTCAAAACAACCAAGTAGACGCTACTGGACAAGCTATTTTACGTTTTATCGCCGCTCAAGGGGAAGGGGCTATGGTTAGCCGCCAAACTCTATCGCAACAGTTTTCCGATGCTAATATTACTCTCAACTTGCTGTTGCAACGTGAGTTAATTGAGGAAATTGACGACGGCTATGGCTTCCAAGTGGAGTTGATTCGTCGCTGGTTTGTTTGAATCATGTCCGGTAAGTTAACCTATGATACGTCATTGTGAGTCAAGCGATCGCGGAGCATCTCGTTGGCGTAGCTTCTCGTAGAGAAGAGAAGCAATCGCAAGGATGTTGGGATTGCTTCGCTCCGCTCGCAATGACAAGTATTCAGCCAGGGATGATATAAAAGACTCATTAACGGAGTTCAAAGACTCATTCACGAGTATCAAAGACTCGTTGACGGAGTTCAAAGACTCGTTCACGAGTATCAAAGACTCGTTGACGCAGTTCAAAGGCTCATTCACGAGTATCAAAGACTCGTTGACGGAGTTCAAAGACTCGTTCACGAGTATCAAAGACTCGTTGACGGAGTTCAAAGACTCATTCACGAGTATCAAAGACTCGTTAACGGAGTTCAAAGACTCGTTGACGGAGTTCAAAGACTCATCTGAGCTTAACTATTCGTCGCCCAGAGTTTTTATTTACCAAACCGACGCTCTATATCATCTGCCTGGGAACCGCCGCGAACTGAGTTAATCCGTAACGAGGTCTTATCTTTAGAAATGTTATACGTTAAAGGCTTTGTCTTAGATATTCGCGCTTCACCCTCTTTGACCAAAGTCTGGGGTGGATACTTAATAATTAAAGCTTTAATTGCCTCAATCCGTTTGGGTACTGCTGGATGAGTTGTATCAAATTCAGAACCAGGAGTTTGAGCCAAAACCTGCATCACTCTCAAACATCCTTCTGGTTCAAAGCCTGCTTTCACAGAATTTATGTAGCCAATTTCATCAGCTTCAAACTCTTGTTGTCGTTCTTGTTCTGCTAAACGCTGTTCTAACTCTTTTTTCTTTTTCTCGACAATCTCATTAATGCGTTGCTGTGATTCTACTTGTCGTTGAGTGCCTTGATTGCCAAGAACTGAACCCAGCAAACCACCAAAAGTTCCTCCGACTACACGATTCACAACGGCACCGCCAACTGTAGCAGCTGTTGACTCTTGGTTTGCAGCTTCTCTTTCTCCCAGTACTTCTTTGGTTGCTTCTTCCTGAATTTTGGCAATCAACTCAGTTCTTTGAGCTGCACCAACAGCGATGTGACGTTTAGTGTGATGACCCATTTCATGAGCAACTACACAAGCTAATGCTGAGGAATCACCAGCTAACTGGTCAAGTATGCCATCGTAAATGGCAACCAAATTAACGTCACTTGCAAATGCATTGACATCATACTTGGGAACAGCCACAACCCGCCAAGGACGATTATCTAATTCGTTGGCACGCGCTACTCTATCTATGACGCGATAGAGAGTATAAAAATCTTCAGGTAATTCTTTCTTAGCTTGCTGGTAAATTGTTGTAGCTGTGGGTGCTGGTTTCTTCTGTTGGACTGGTTTAGCCCAGACTGGTAGCGTTGCAGTGAACAAAAGTAGTCCCAAGGAGCTAGTAGTTAGCAGTGTTCTGTTCCAGTTAAGCATTATTGTTGATATCGCTGTGATACAAGGATGATTTTTATACAATAATGCAAAATAGATTTTGTGTAAATTGAAGATTTACAAAGGTACTACAAAACAAAGTCCGCCTGAGCGGACTTCGGTCTGTTGGCGTTAGCGACTGTAGCCATGTCAGTCGCACGGCGTAGGCATAGCCTGTCGTAGACATCGCTACTCAGACATAGAAGTTAGAATACACTTGCATCAGACTTGGGTAGATATTTACTGCTTGTGCTGGCGTAATTGCTCTACTATATAATCTTCCAGTTCTTGTCTTTCTCTGTTACTGGCATTTCGTTGATAAGTTCTTCCTGTTTCTTGAATAAACTTGCGTTTCTCGCTTGGAGAAGATTTGAGTTTACCTCCAGTGCCTTGGAGCTTTTGCTGTAATTCTTCCCAAGTCTTTTCCCCCACACTTTCACCTAGTTTGACCAGTACCTTTGGTAGTAATATTTTTGCCTCTCTTTGAAAATCGTCTTCTGTCTCAAGGGAAGCTAAATCTATATTGCTGAAGTCGATATCGATTTGAAACTTACTCATAGAATTGTCTTTGTCTTTTAACGATTGTTACCACAATGAGGAGAAGATAGGTTTTACTTTCTTGTAAATCCTAGATAGGATACGAAGATAGCATGATTGAGCAGCTAGTAGATGGCAGGTTGTATTGGATCTGTTAACCCAACACTGACAAGTATTGCCAATGCTTTGCGCGTGGGTGTTTGCCTGCTGAAACCTATGAAATCAACTATATGGAAGCTTTCGTCACGAATTTGACGAGTGTACTTGCGACAGCAGTTGATATCTTCACTGGTATTATTATTGGTATCGCTGTTTTGGAAGCTGTAGTCAAGATCCTGGTTTTTTTCTTCAGCCGCCGTAAAAAGCTGAACGAGGCTAAAGAGGAAATTCGGCTAGGGTTGGGTATGTGGCTGGCTCTTTCCCTTGAGTTTGCATTGGCTGCTGACATTTTACGTAGCACGATCGCTCCAACTTGGGACGAAATTGGTAAACTAGCTGCTATCATTGCGCTACGAACAATTCTGAATTTCTTTTTGGCAAAAGAAATTGAGCAAGCAAAGAATAAAAAGAACAATATCAAGGATGAATCTTTTTAATTTCTCAGTATGGGCTTTTTTGAACTCGTCAAACTCAGGTAATTTTAGTAGCCTAAGCTGTAACTCTTACCATTGCAGATGTAGCGATCGCAACAACTAATGTTGGTTATTTTCTAGGTTTGTTTCAGCCGATTTGTGGCAGAACATTAAAACAAGTTAAGTGAAACCCAACATTATATTAGGTTAACGTTGGGTTTCAGAGCATTCAACTAGCCTGATTATTCGGCGGTATTTCTTCCGGTATTTCTTCCGGTGGTGCTTCCGCTGGCGGAGCGAGTACCGCATCTGGAGCAATTTCTTCTACAGGAATCGGTTGCTTGTCCTCAACTTCAAAATCTGGTTGCGCTGCTTCCACCAATTCCCAGGATGGGGGATTTGGTGGAATTGCTTCGGGCACACTCTCGGTTTTTGCTTCAGTATCAGTTGTAACTGTCTCCTCTGCTGGTTGTTCTGGTATGACAGTAGTTTTGTCGATAATCTCAACAACAGGTTTCTCTGCTAGTACAGAGGTAATATCTTCAGGTTTGGGGGTTGTAGGTGTTTTTTTACTCACAGTCTGTTGCACCTTGTCTTTCACGCCACTGAAGGTGCTACCAAGACCCTGTTGCAACTGACCCAGCCGTTCCTGAAGGGACAACTTATTTACCTGTTCCTGAATGCCAGTTTTCACCGTCTCAGGACTGGGTACTTGGGTTTGTTGTGCTTGCGGGGTAAGTTGCCGACGTAATGATAGAGTTTGCCAGCCAAACCAGACTAAAAGAGCCACACTAGCCACATGACCCAGCAACAAACCCCCAGAAATGCGTGGTGCAAACACCCATAATACTAAGGCGTAGAACAGTCCTACACCACTCCAGATAAAGTCATTCTTGCGGTGGATTTCTGGGAAAAAGAAAGCTGCTATGTAAATGGCTAAACTACCAAGACCGACCACCAAAGCTAGGATATATGCCAGCATTATTTGGTTACTCCTTACTGCGTCCTTTGACTATTTAAATTTTGCAAATTTTGCCAGTCAATTGTTGATTTAGATACAATTTAAAATTAATTATCCGTGTTAGTTGTGGATTTTTGCCCTTTATTCAAGTCTTAAGGTCTTCTTTAGGGGAGAACGGAAAATATCGGACTACCCTTAAAGGTAAAAGGATCTGCAAGAGTTAGCCAGAAATTTTTTATGACACTACAAAGCTTTGGTGTGATTGGATTAGCCGTTATGGGTGAGAACATCGCTCTAAACGTGGAGCGCAATGGCTTCCCAATTGCAGTTTACAACCGCTCCCGAGAAAAAACGGATGCGTTTATGGCGCAGCGTGCGCCAGGACGGAACGTCAAAGCCGCCTTTACCTTGGAAGAATTCGTCGCCTCATTGGAACGTCCCCGCAAAATCCTAGTAATGGTGCAAGCTGGTAAGCCAGTGGATGCGGTGATTGCTCAACTCAAACCCTTGTTAGACGAAGGCGATATCATTATCGACGGTGGCAACTCTTGGTTTGAAGATACGGAACGACGCACTCAGGAATTAGAACCCGCTGGGCTTCGGTATCTTGGTATGGGTGTCAGTGGCGGTGAAGAAGGGGCACTAAATGGCCCATCTCTGATGCCTGGAGGTACAACAAGCTCTTACGAGTTTCTATCACCAATTTTCAACAAAATTGCTGCCCAAGTCGATGATGGCCCTTGTGTAACCTACATTGGCCCTGGTGGTTCTGGCCATTATGTCAAAATGGTACACAACGGCATTGAGTACGGCGATATGCAGCTAATTGCTGAAGCCTACGACTTACTGAAAAATGTCGTTGGATTAGACCATAATCAGCTACATGAGGTGTTTGCTGAATGGAACACCACCGATGAACTCGATTCATTTTTGATTGAGATTACGAAGAATATCTTCCCATATCTTGACCCAGAAACAAATCTACCCCTGGTGGATTTGATTGTTGACGCAGCAGGTCAAAAGGGAACTGGACGCTGGACTGTGCAAACTGCATTGGAATTGGGAGTCTCTATTCCCACAATTACAGCAGCAGTTAATGCCCGAATTATCTCTTCTATTAAAGAGGAGCGGGTTGCAGCATCTAAAGTCCTCACAGGTCCCAGTGGCAAGTATGACGGGCAAACTAAGGACTTTATCAATAAAGTACGCGATGCTCTCTATTGCTCAAAAATCTGTTCTTATGCTCAAGGGATGGCGTTGCTATCCACAGCTTCAAAAACATATAACTGGAATTTGGATCTGGGCGAAATGGCGCGGATTTGGAAAGGTGGTTGTATTATTCGCGCTCGCTTTTTGAATAAGATTAAGAAGGCTTTTACCGAAAATCCAGCTTTGCCTAACTTGCTGTTAGCTCCCGAATTTAAGCAGACAATTCTCGACAGACAGACTGCTTGGCGGGAAGTGATTGCGACAGCCGCAACACTGGGAATTCCAGTACCTGCGTTTAGCGCATCCTTGGATTACTTTGACAGCTATCGCCGCGATCGCTTGCCTCAAAACCTGACTCAAGCACAACGCGACTACTTTGGCGCACATACTTACCTGCGTCTTGATAAGCCCGGAAGTTTCCACACCGAATGGGTACCCATTGCTGAAGCTGGGAAGTAAAGTTTCATACATCTAAAGTCTCAATTTATTGGGAAAGTTTAGACTGTTTCAGAATATATATTACAAGTGGCTCTGAGTTTCAGAGTCATTTTTTTTAACGACGATCGCAATGACTGTTATGCGAGTCGATATGACATAATCTATTTTTTATGGATTTTAAGGATTATTATTACCAAGATATTTGGCTTTTAATTCTTCTAATTCTTCATCTATTTTGCTTTTACTAGAAGGCTGAGATGTGGGGTTTGGTGGCTGTATTTTATTTGGTTGAGGTTTGCTGCTACCCAAAAATTGGGTTTTCATTTCCTCTAATTCTTTTTCAAGTTGACTTGGAGATTTCGATACAAAAGCTGCTGGAGAATTTGGTGGGGCTTGAGGGATAGGTTTTGGCGGTATCGCTGGCGTAGGTGCTACTTTCGGCTGCTGATTTAAGTCTTTGAGAACTTCATCTACTGTTTGATAACGCCGAATTGGAATACTTTCTAGCATCTTGTTAAGAATACGACTTAACTGATTACTAACAGGAGTTTGCAAGTATTGCTGCCAAACCCATGTATCGTTATTGATATCATAGGAATCGAAGGGCGATCGCTGGGTTAATAAATTAATACAGGTAGCACCCAAGCTGTAAATATCGCTGGCAAAAACAGCCCTACCTCTCATTTGCTCAGGGGCAACATATTCTGGACTACCAATACTAGTACCAGTTTGATTTAAGGCGTTGCCAATGGCAGATTTAGCTGCACCAAAATCTACTAATACTAGTTTGCTATCACCGCTACGTAAAATAATATTTTCTGGCTTAATATCACGGTGAATTACGTGTCTGGCATGACAAAATTTTAATACTGATAATAAATCATTTAGTAATTGCCAGATTTGCGTTTCACTAAAAGCACCTCTATGTGCCAATTCCTGGGCTAAGTTTTGCCCGTCAATAAATTCTTGTACAAGATACTGTCGATCTTCTTGGGTAAAATATGCAAGTAGTTCGGGAATTTGGGGATGTTTGCCCAATTCATCCAACTGCACTGCTTCTTGGTTAAATAACTCTACAGCTTTTGCAAGAGTGTTAGTGCCTTGGGATTGGGGATAAAATTGCTTAATTACGCAGCGTGGTTTTGAGGGTTTATCTTCATCCACAGCTAAGAAGGTTTTGCCAAAACCACCTTGTCCGATTGGTTTGATAGCACGGTAACGTTCTTTGAGGAGTAACTTGGAACCGCAAGTCCGGCAAAACTTGACATCATTAGGATTTTCCGGCTTGGGACAATGGGGATTAAGGCAGTAGCTCATACAGGCGATCGCTCTTATATGTCTTTATTTTCTCCTGTCCCAGGCAAAAGGGTGTAATCAACAGATTTTGGATTTTAAATTTTGGATTCGTGTCACCCACAACGGGCGAAAGGGCGTAGCAGGAAGTTAGTTCGGCATGAACCAAAAGAATCTAAAATCAGCCCGGTTATTACCTATAATCAAGAGCGATCGCTTTGGGTTAAACTATGAGCGATGTCTAAGATGGTCACTGAGCGGCTGGTGAGCGGAGTCGAACCATGCCTCTCGTAGAGAAGTGCGGGCTACGCCTACGCACTGCTAGCTACCTACCCCACTGCATCCATAACTGGATGGAAGTAGAAGGCGAACCCTAATACTGTATAGGCAGCTAATAATAAAGTGCCTTCCAGCCAATTGGACTTACCATCGGAACTAATACTGTTTGCAATCAATACTGACACAACCACAGCTACTAATTCAAAGGGTTTGAAATCTAAATCCATTGGTTGGCCCAATATCCGCCCTGCTATCACCAACACGGGCGCGACAAATAGGGCAATCTGCATACTTGATCCCACAGCTACCGAAAGGGAAAGATCCATTTTATCTTTCATCGCCACGGTGACTGCTGTGGCGTGTTCAGCCGCGTTACCGACGATGGGAACCAAAATTACCCCTGTAAACAGCGCTGTCAAACCTAGCTGAGATGTCGCCACCTCCAGAGAATCGACCAACATTTCTGACTCAATTGCCACTAGCAAGGTACATACTAGCAGCACGCTAACCCACAACATCATATTTGGTTTAGCATGAGGGATTTCCTCTGCTTCTATCTCCGCTACACCTACATCATATAGATAAGAGTGGGTTTTCATCGAAAATAGCAGCGTTAGGGCATAAACCAGGATTAATACTACAGCAACAGCAATAGAAAGATTTTGCAGTGTTTGTTCGTTAATTCCTTGAGAGGTGTAATTCATCGCCGTTGGCATCAAAATGGCAATCACCGCCAAATTCATTGAAGCAGCGTTCACCCGCGCCACAATTGGCTGAAATGTCTGTTCTTTGTAGCGCAGTCCTCCCAAAAGCATGGAAAAACCCATCACCAGTAGTAAGTTGCTAATAATCGATCCCGTGATACTGGCTTTGACTACATCTATTAACCCAGCATTCAGCGCCACTAGGGCAATGATTAATTCTGTAGCATTGCCAAAGGTGGCGTTTAACAAGCCCCCCAATGATGGCCCGACTACGACAGCAATTTCTTCTGTGGCTGTACCCATCCAAGCTGCTAAGGGCAGAATTGCTAATCCAGCTGTAATGAAAACTATCAATTCTCCCCATTCCAGAAAGTGGGCTGCTACAGAAACCGGGATAAACAGTAATAAAGCGAAAAGAATAATGTTTTTGGTTGACATTTGTTGTCTTGAGTTGAGGGTATCATTCACAGCGAGCAATCCTAAGTTTTAATTTGGAGTGTTGAATTAAAAATCACTTTCACTCATCACTCCCATAGGATACTCTCAACCGTCTGTAGAGCAATTCAGAAATTTTACTGTTTTCAGCTCACTGCTGTGTATGTAAAATTAGGTTGCGATATAATGAGTTGTTGTAATCTTTTGTTGCAAAACTATGAATTTGAGCCAAAATATTACACCAGGAATGGGGTTTAATATATTAAAAGACAATTAAAATTTTGATTGGCGCTGCTAACGAGAAAACCCCTAACTGAGGCCTTGTTCAATGGCTAACTATTTTGAGCCTTCAGGGAAAGGGCTGTGCGATAACGCAGATTTCCCACTACAATAAAACCGCTTTGTCAAAAATTTGGTTGGATTTCATAGTTGTTGTTTATACCGGATTTTGTGTGGAAACCATTGTAGAAAGGGTTACGCACAATGTTTTTGGTACAACTGCAAGTTTTTTGTTTTGGATAAATATACATGACTTCTGCTGCTGAAATGCCAGCTAGCTCTGGCTCAACGTTAACATTACATTCAGATCCCAAAAACGCTCACGAAACCGATCCCCTGAGAAAGGCTAATGGTGTTTATGTGACGGTGCATGGTCATTTTTACCAGCCACCGAGGGAAAACCCTTATCTGGACGCAATTGAACGCCAACCGAGCGCTGCACCTTTCCATGACTGGAATGAGCGGATTCATTGGGAATGCTATCGCCCGAATGCCTTTGCCAGAGTCTTAAATGACCGAGGTGAAGTGGTGGGGATCGTCAACAATTATGAGTATTTCAGTTTTAATATTGGCCCAACGCTGATGTCGTGGCTAGAACGCTACGATGTGGAGGTTTATCAGCGGATTTTAGAGGCGGATGCTAAGAGTAGCCAACGCTTGCATGGTCACGGTAATGCGATCGCGCAAGTATACAATCACATCATCATGCCTCTGGCGAACGAGCGCGACAAATATACCCAAATTCGCTGGGGTAAAGAAGACTTCCGCTCCCGCTTTGGCCGCGATCCCGAAGGGATGTGGCTAGCAGAAACTGCTGTAGACTACGCCACCCTAGAAGCTCTTGTTGCTGAGGGTATTCGCTTCATTGTCCTGGCACCGTCTCAAGCATTGCGTTGCCGTCCCCTCCCGACTCCAGATCGTCCCCATCCTGAATGGATCGAAGTCGGTGGTAGTCAGATTGATTCCACCCGTCCCTATCGTTGTTATTTGCAGCCGACACTAGATACTTCATCTTCACCTCTGAGTGCGATCGCCACTAGCCCCAACGATAGTAGTACAGAAGAATTACCCTACATTGATATCTTCTTCTACGATGGGCCGATATCGCGGGATATGGGTTTTAGTGATGTCGTTTATAATTCCAGTCACTTTGCTGGACGTATCGGTTCGGCAGTGCGTGGGGATCATCGTCTGGCACAGTTAATCTCGGTGGCGACAGATGGGGAAACCTTCGGACATCACAAAAAGGGAACAGAGAAAACTTTAGCCTACGCCTTTACCAAAGAGTTTCCTCAACAAGGTTGGACGGTAACAAACTTCGCCCACTACCTGAGCTTAAATTCTCCCAGTTGGGAAGTGGAATTAAAGTCAGTCACAGCCTGGAGTTGCGCCCACGGTGTCGGCAGATGGGAAGATGACTGTGGTTGCGGTGGGGAAGGCTCAGTTTGGCATCAGAAATGGCGTCGTCCACTGCGGGATGCCCTAAATTGGCTGCGGGATCAGCTAACTGAGGTTTATGAGGAACATGGTAGACAGTTATTTCGCGATCCCTGGCTAGCGCGAGATGAATATATCCAAGTAATGCGCGATCGCTCTGCTACCAATGTCAACCGTTTCCTTGCCCGTCATCAAACCCACAAACTAACCGCAGCCGAACAAGTAGACGCCCTCCGCCTATTGGAAATGCAGCGTCACGCTTTGTTAATGTTCACTAGTTGCGGCTGGTTTTTTGAAGAAATTTCCCGTCCAGAAGGGACACAAATTCTGCGCTATGCCGCCCGTGCTTTGGAATTGGCAGGGGAAGTGGCCGGTGTGCAGCTGGAAAAAGGCTTCGTCAAACATCTAGGTTTAGCCCCCAGTAATGTAGACGAGTTCAAACACGGTGCAGAAATTTATCGGCAACTAGTGTTAACTGCCCAACTTGGCTTTAAGCAAGTTGCAGCCCATTACGCCATTACTTCCCTGTTTACCAATCAGAAACCAGCAGAAACGCACAATTCTCTACCGAGAAAAGATGCTGCTGACAAACAGTCTCAGCGTTACCAGAAGCGGGTTTATTGCTATGCTGCCAATGAGCTAGATTACCAACTGCAACGGATGGGATCGCTAACTCTGGCTGTGGGAAATTTAAAGCTGGTATCAGAGATTACTTGGGAAAGTGAGCATTTGGTATTTGCGGTTCTACATTTGGGAGGCTGGGATTTCCACTGCTGCATTCAACAATTTACTGGGCGGCGTGACTACAGCAAATTAAAAGAAAAGCTGTTTGGAGCGCTAAAACAAGCCAGTGCGGCTCATACGATCTTGGCGATGACACAGCTATTTGGGGAAGAAGCTTTCAGCTTGCAAAATCTATTTGCTGAAGAACGCCACCGGATTATGCGGTTGCTTAGTCAAGAAACACTGGCACGTTTAGGACAGTTGTATACCCAAGCTTACCGTGATAATTACGGTGTGCTGATGGCGTTTCATCGTGATGAAATTGCAGTACCGCAAGAATTGCAGGTGGCAGCAGATATTGCTTTAGGGCATCGCTGTCTGATGACATTGCGATCGCTAGAGCAAGAGATTGCCGATCCCCAAAAGAGTTGGAATCACATCTTAGAATTGGAGGCGATCGCTACTGAAGCAAAACATTTGCGTTGTCGGCTGAATATTCCTGACGGTAAGCAGATGTTAGAACAGCTAATTGCGCGATCGCTCTGGCAATTGTTGCACGATGCTAATGGTAGCTTTAATGCAGATATCCAACTATTGGAGCGGTTGATTGATGTCGGGGATCAACTTAATATTGATATTTCCCTACAGCGATCGCAAGAACTATATTTTAGTTGTCTGCAAAGTCAGATAGCACCAGTGTGTATCACTAGCCTTGAAAATGAAGGCGATAATCAGTGTCTTCAGTTGCTCAAGTTGGGTAAAAAGTTAGCAGTTGATGTCAGTTCGATCTCAAATCAGTTGGGATAGATGTAGTGGACTACTACTGTGCATTGGTGTCAACTTAAGTTCAAACGCTTATCCCACAAGCGTTTTACCCCACCCCGCCAAAGCTACGCTTTGTCTCCCCTCCCCTTGGTAAGGGGAGGGGTTCCGACGACTTAATTGGTAATTGAGTAGGGTTGATATAACGTCATTGCCATAAGCCCAAAACCCTAATGTAGAGACGCGATTGATCGCGTCTTGAAAGACCAATTATCTACACCAATAACCCTTAGCCCAAGCGTATTGATTGAGAAGCGTCATAAATCAAAATGACGCCGGAAACGGGGATCAATATTATCTGTTTTCTGCTGATTGCAGCTAAAACAGAGAGTTTGGAGATTGCTGATATCGTTTTGACCGCCACGAGCGAGGGGAATGATATGGTCAATGCTGAGGTTAGTTTCTCCAGTAGTTTTACCGCAACTTTGGCATTGATATTTGTCACGTTGAAAAACATATTTCTTTACTTCCGGCGGGATACGAATGCGGGGAGTTTTACTCATTTCCTTAGTTGCTAAGAAATCCTTCCAAGCTGGGTACATCTATCCAACTTGCTTTTTGATGAGATTCATGGGATAAATCCATCAACAACTGAGAATAAATTCCTTCTCGCAGCGATGGTGTAATTTCCTGATTGCGGTCAATCCCTTGTACCCATTGGTCTACTACGCGGATAAATGCCGAAATCCGCCCATCAGCATAATTTTTGGGAAAAATTAACCGATTCGGTATTTCTATTTCCGTTAGCGGTTTACCTGGCTGGGAACCCCAAACACGAAAACCATGTATATAATCTTTTTGATTTTCACTGCCCACAATTAATGTACCGCGATCGCCATATACTTCTACCCAATGGGTTCTTGATGCATGAACAACCGCACTGATAGATAGTTGGCAAGGTGTACCATCTGCTAATTCCAGCGTTAATATACAGTTGTCATCGGTATCCACTGGCTTAGATTCCCCACTAACAGGGTCAACTCGTGTAGGAATAGCAGTACTCAAATGGGCGCTTAATCTGCGGACTGGCCCGAATAACCAGTGAATGTAATCGAAGGCGTGGGAACCTAAAGATCCCAATGCACCGCCTCCTTTCTTTTTATCAGAATACCAATTCCAAGGGCGTGAAGTATCAGCACGAGAAGAACCTAACCAATCAATTTTAATTAGGCGCAACTCACCCACATAGTTTTCTGACAATAATTCAGCAAATAACTGCCATGCTGGTACAAAACGAAATTCAAAGTCTACAGTTGCAATGACGCCTTTTGTTTTCGCTAACTGATAAAGTTCTTTAGCCTCAACTGCATTTAAAGTTGTAGGTTTTTCTAGTAATAAATGTTTTCCAGCTTGCAGTACAGTTTTTGCCATTTCATAGTGCAAAAATGGCGGTGTAGAGATGCTGACTGCTTGCACTTCTGGTAATGCCAAAATATCTGCAAGCGAGTCGGAAGCGTGGGGAATATTATGAGATTCTGCTATAGCTTTGGCTTTATTTATATCTCGGTGATAAACAGCGACTACCTCCGTTTGAGGATGTGCTTGGAATCCAGGTATGTGGACTTTTTGACCAAATCCAGTGCCTGCGATCGCAACTCCAATCATATAATTTTTATCCCCATCTTTATGTAACTTATTGTTTGCTCAATATCACTCGATCAATCATATCTTATCGTAAAACTCTAATTGTAAAAGGATAACGATAATGCTCACCTTTGTAAGCTTTAATAGCAGCGAGAGTTACTACAAAGGATTGTAGTGCCAGTTTAAATAAAATGAATGACATAAGTACAATTAATAAGCTGTCTAAAGTGTTTTTTATTTCATTAACTGAACCATTGCTAGTCACTGCCAAACTAAAGCTAGTTAACACTAAAACTAAAGATATTACTATGACAATAAAGGTATAAAATGTTAAAGTAAGTTGAAAATTTAATGATTCCTTTCCTTGTAAATCAATCCAGGGATATTGAGTTTTTTTTAATCGCCAAATCAAGAGTGGAGCTAAAAGATTTAAAGGTAAATATAAAGGAATACCAAGAAATACTAAAAAAACCAATAATATCCACCCTAGCAAAGCCGAGAAATGACACAACATCGCCCATATACGCATTTGTTGTTTAGGTTTTGCTCTCATGGCTTTTTATGTGTAAATGGATTTACGAGATAATTCTCCACTGTAATTATCTATAAAAAAGCCAAACAAGAGCTTAAAATCTGAGTATTTCTCGGTCATAATTATCGGGAAGAGGTTCTATTTCCCAGACTATGCCTTCTCCTGGCTCCAAAGCAACTTCTACGAAAAGTTGTTCTACTGCGGTTATAGCAATATCTTCGTTGTTGGGAAAGGGCTGTAAATCTTCTGTGAGTAGTCGGAGTTTAAAACCACCAGGAATGGCTGCACCCACAGTCAGGTTACGTAACTCAAAGCGCCAAATAGTTGTGTCTGGTTCGCGTTGTGGTATAATCAGCAATTCGTAGATTTGACCTGCGTAGGCGTAGCCCGCCGCAGGCATCGCCAATTGACGAGATAAAATAGATCCTGGTTGCCTTTGGTCAATACCCCGCGCCCCAGCTGCACCCAGTTGGAAATCAAAGCTTCCCCAACCGACAGTTTCAGCAACTTGAGAAACACCACTTTGCAACCATTCGATAACTGACCACTGTTCTGGTAGTCCCAAACGTCGCTGATATAAGCTTTTTCGCCAACCGCCATGTTCAATTAAGCCTCCCCATAATTGAAAAGGGATAGCTAGTCTCGGTGTAAGTATTTCTGGATTTCCCAGACGAGCAATTAAGTTTTGTGCTTGTGGTTGCGGTATGGTAAGAATCTCTTCAATAGCGCTACGTGTTGGTTCTTCTGGGCAAAGTTGCCGCGCCACAGCTAGAACACTGATATCATTGATGATGTCAGTAGCATCAAGAGAATAATTGCGATCGCCTGGATCAAAACTGCCCTGAGATTTGAGTTGTGCATGAGTGCAGTAACCCCAAACTCTGACATAGCCTTCATCTGGTTCTACCTGCACAGCTAAGTAATAATCACCTACCCAACTGGGAATATCCACCCATTCTTGCGGTACTCGAAGTTCGCTTAAATCAATTGTCTCACTGGGAATCAAGATAAATCGAGTTGCATCTAAGGTGATTGCGGTTCCATTTACTAGTTCCCAGAAACTGGATAAAACAGTTGTATTTGGCCAGACCTTTGCTTGGGGTGTGAAATCCTCTTGTAACCATAGCAAAACTGCACTTAGGCAAAGTTGATTAATATAACCTTGATAGCCAGAAGTGGGGTTAGAAAAAGATTGACTGCGAACATCCGCCTGATTTTGGGTGGCGGTAGGAATTTCTAAAATCAGGTCAGTTGGGTTAGCAAAAGTAAATACAGTGGTGTTAGCAGTCATGGTGGTTACTCCGGTTTTGGGCATTGAAAAGAGGCAGGGGAGCAGGGAGCAGGGGAGATAAGGGGACAAGGGGATAAGGGGACAAGGTGACAAGGTGATGAGAACTTGCAACAAGTCTTTCCCCTTGTCCCCTTGTCCCCTGCTCCCTGCACCCTGCCCCTCTGCTTTTTCCCCACTCTCTAGTAATAATTTCTCAGCCATTCCTCCATGACTGTATTTATACTTTTGAGTAGGTCTGAGGTGACAGAAATATGCAATTTATCTTGACTCCAGTTAGCTAAAGACCGCAATAAAGCTTCCTGCGCTTTTTTTAGTCGCCGCGAGACAGTATACTGCTGCATTTGTAATTGTTTAGCAATTTTGTCTTGAGTTAGTTCTTGACCATAGTAAAGTTTTACAATCTCTTGTAATTGCGGTTCAAGTTGAGCGATCGCTACGACTAAAACTTTGTTAATCTCAGTTTGTTGAGAGATTCTAGTTTGTTCTTCTTCTTGAGCGACAATTTCATTGATTAGGGATTCTTGTTGACCTCCCGTAAGATTGTCTAGCCACTCCCAGGAATCATCACCACCTTTGGGAGTATTGAGAGACTCCGGGGTGGGATAACAATACTTGCGTACAGATTTAGCAACATTTAGCAACCAATTCTCCAGGGTTTGGGGATTGACTTGCTGACTACTTTGTGAATTATAAGCTTTAGCGATCGCTTCCCAAATTTTATCGTCGGGTCGAGATAGTTGGCGAGAAGTACCAGTTTTCGTAGGAATATATAAGGTTGTGAAACAGTTCCAAGCAAGAATATAAGCATTAATATTCTCTGGGGATAAGCCAGCATTTTCCAAAGACTCCACCAAAAGCTTTTTAGTGATTTTTCGTAACAGTCCCCAATCTGTACAAATATCAATTTCTCTCTTTTGACGCAAGGTTTCGCGGATAGCACTGCTAAAAACGGCTTGGGCGTAGCTTTTTAAGGTAAAACCTTGATTGGGGTTAAAACCTTTGAGGACTTTATCAACTTGAGCGATCGCAATCTGAAAACAGTCAGAAAGTTTATACTGAGTACTGGCAAAACTAGCAACCGTCTTTTGAGATACCCAATAGCAAGGTTCTTGCAAGTAAGCCATGAGATGTTGCCTAGCTAGTGGCTCAGTTTCGGGAAGCTGCCAAAACTTATACCAGTAAAGTGCCCAAAAATATTCAGAAGTTTCTTGTGGCGTATAGTTTAGACAACTTTGGATACTGCGACGCAAACTTGATTCTATCGCCCAACGACTGAAGCGATCGCCAGCAAACTGCACAAAAGTTGAAAAGATTTCAATGATGCTTTGTCGAGGTTGCATAAAAATTGGAAAATTCAAAATTAAGTCTAATACACTGTGGCAAAAGCTTACCTACATTTAACCAGTTGCTTCCGCCCCAAGTCTTGTTAATTGAGATGGTAGCTGGATTTACGCCCCAGCTGTACTAGGGCGTGTTTTCAAACCTCTCCCTAAGCACCCCAATTTTTGAAGATCCCCCTTAACCCTCCTTAAAAAGGCAAGGCTACGGTGTACACACATCTCTACACACGATGCAAAACGTCATCTGATCCTCCTAAATCCCCCTTAAAAAGGGGGACTTTGAGAGGTTTTTGCCCCCCTTTTTAAGGGGGGTTGGGGGGGATCTTCGGGTTTGAAAACAGTCTCTATTAGTCTGCTATAGCGCTTTTCGTTTGTATTCTTAGTTGTGGTCTAAATACATGAAAACTGCTGTAACATTGGAACATTCCTCATAAACATTGGAACATTCTTCATAAACATTGGAACATTCTTCATCAACATTGGAGCATTCTTCATAAACATTGCAACATTCTTCATAAACATTGCAACATTCCTCAGTAACATTGTAATCTCCGTCATCAACATTGCAATCTCCATCATCAACATTGGAATATTCGTCATCAACATTGTAATCTCCGTCATCAACATTAAAGCAATTGTGAAGAAAAACAGGTACAAGCTATAAATTAAGAAAATTCACACAGATTTATTTGTATCTTTTTAGCAAAGATAATTATTCACTAATTTTACTGAACCAGAAAACAGCTTTACTAAGGCAAACTAGCTCTATAACCCTCTCTAACAAATATCTCTATGTCTCGTAGAAAACGTACATCCCGTGTTTTAGAAAAAGCTGAATTGAGATCCACTGGGCTGAAAGTAATTGATTCAAATATGGATTTTGGTAATAATTGCGATTTGCAAAATCTGAATAAATCAATTGAGCAGCTACGGACTATGCTTGATTCTTATAACACCGCTTTAGCTGTAATTGATTCTTCCAAAACTAAAATTGATGAGATGGAAAAAACTTTAAGCAATCTTACAGATAAGATGCTAAGGGGAGTTGCTTTTAAATATGGCAAAGACAGCAGCGAGTATGAGATGGCAGGTGGCGTTCGTGATAGCGAACGTATTCGCAAAAGCAGATTGAGCCGCCTGAAAGGTGGTGCAGGAGAAGTATCAGTAGAAAATGCTAAAATCGCCTAAGAAATTACGACCAGAAGCAGAAAGCATAGGGGAAGAAAGCTTCTCGTAAGGAATGTGGAGAATGAACAAACGCTACATTGTTCATTAAAACCATGTTTTTGACTGCTGCAATCCCCTATTGAGAGGCGTAGCCCATCGTAATTTCTTCAATTCACTGACGCTCTTTGATAAGAAACAATTATATGCAGCTAATAACATGCATTCTAATGTATCTTAGATTATGCACTTTATAGTATAGTCTCATTTTTTTTAATGTTGAAAATCCTGCAAAATGGGAGTTTAAAGAATTTTACTTGTCTAAATAAAAAATTTTACTTGTCTAAATACTGATTAGAGTTTATAGTGGTACGGTGTTTTCCGTTCCCCTTTACTCGGCAGGTTTATACCATGATTTATTCTGGCAAATTACAGAAGTATTTTGCAGGTTTTTCCTTGTCTCTAATATTAGTATCTGATTTAGTACTCACACAAAAAGCTCCTCCAGCTTTAGCCCAAACAGTAAATACATCTATCGCTAATGCTGTGACATTTAGTTGCAACGATAGTGAAGCAACAATCAAAGCTAAAAATGGGCCCAAAGTAGTTAATGGAACAACAAGCGTTTACATTGGCTATCGGCAACTCTCAAATAACAAAGACCCGATAATTGCCCGCTTCAATAATGGGATAAAAGCATGGTGTCGGACTGATTACGAAACAACCAAGGATGATGGTACAGGTTACGGATTGTATTGGAATGGTGGTAGTGTTTTGTATGGCGTTTTCTCTTCCACCGGTAGTCAGACAGGTAATGATTTTCGCCGCTTTGCCATTGGGCGTTGGTTACCTAGCTATGGTAGCGGAGGCGGGCCAAAAGTCGCAGTTATAGCCCGGATTAATCCAGCTAATGGCGATGTTTCCTATGCGACTTTCTTAAGTGCCAAAAAAGCGGATAATGGACAAACTAACTCTTTAGTTGTCAACAACCTATCATGGAATAGCACAAATTCGACTTTAACTGTGCAAGCAAAGTCATGGTGGACTCCCCGTCGTACTAATACAAATTCCATGAGTTGCTCTGGTTCATCACCTTATCCATACACAGTTATATTCACTGGTGATTTAAGAACGATGAACTCGGCTTCAGCAAACACTTGTAGTTAAAAAGTTAGAATTCAACGAAGAGGCAGAGGGACAAGGAATTTTAGTCCTGTTTAGCTTGCTTCACATCGTTTGGTTTTATTGTGCCTACTTACTTAATAGAAAATTAACAAAGGGCTTAAGCCCCTTGTTGAAACCCGCCTGTGCGGGTTTTGTCTGTTGTAAATGCGGTTTTTTACTGCCGATTTAACTTCTGATTCCTAACTCTTGAATTCGGCTGTATCTATTCCTAATTTCTCCCATTTGGACGCTGAATAATCGTTTCTACTACCCGCCGTTTAGCCTTTGGATCAATCCCAACCAAGCGCACATACTCACCGCTATATTCTGTTAGAGTTGATTCCAAATTTGAGATTGCATCAGATTCGGCATCAATGTGGCTATTAACACAACTTTGCCAAGAACCTGTGCGGAAACGACGCTCATCTACGTGTTCAATACTAATTTTGTAACCTTGAGACAATAATTGCCGAATCTGTTCTTGTGTCTCTAAAGTCAAATGTGGACTCGATACTTGCTGTTTCTGGAATCCATTAGTTTTTACTTCTTGGGTTGCGCCATTTGACGGCTGACTAATTGGTGTCACAGCAGCAGGTGGTGCAGATTGAGAATTTCTACCTCGATTTAGTCGATTGTAATCATCAACTAAATGAGAATTTTCCACCCGTTTTTGTTCACCAACGAGGAAGTTACCAGACTCAATTAAGTGAGACAGCCTGAAATCTGGCTTTTTAAATTCTGGTGGCCCTTCAACGCTGTTAACCACACTCAAGGATATCTGCTCAAACCCTACTTTATGGATGTAGTTGCGGATTTGTTCGTCATAAATGCGCGATCGCAAAGCGCTAAAAAAGTCAATAGACTGATTGACAAAAGTATCAACTAGCTGTTCAACTTCCTTCTGTGACAGTCCATCTGGTTCAAAAATCCCCTTGACAATTCCCACCTTGTCTTCTCTATCTGGTTCCCAGTAGAATTTCTCCATCCGTCCATCCCGAATTAACGGTGCATAGAGGGTAGAAAAATCATTACCTGTGACAATAATCGGCACACGATGTAAAGGCGTAGAATCATAGCTACCCGGCAACTGCACATCTGTGGGATTATCAGCAATATTCATCAGTGTGGCATTCACCAACTGTGTATTTACAGTATATTGAGTGCCTTCATCAAAGCGCCCAGCACCTGCATCTAAATCGTTAATCATCAGTACACACATTTTGCCGCGTACTTTAATGAGTTCCGCTGTTTCCCGATAGCGCAGCCGAATCAACCGCGCCGGATCTCCTGCATCTGGACTTTCCAATTCGCCGCCAGATACGTGAGTTACTTCGATACCCATTTTCTCGAAGACTAATTGACATTGAAATGTTTTGCCTTCTCCTTTGCGTCCATGAATACCCAAAATCACAGGAACTCGCACGCCAGGAAGCTTCAAGAAGTTTTTAGTGATGTGGACAGCAAGTTTGTCTAAAAAGCGGGGAGCGATGTAGTAACCCATGAGTTTATATGATGAAAAATTAACACTTCTAAGTTTAATGTTAAGTTTTTTTTTGGGATAGCGATCGCTTTTCTTTCAGACAAGCTTGTGCTTGTTCATTTGTTGGGTTGATTGTCTGTTGCCAAAGTTGAACACGCTCCCAAGCATGGACTCGTGAAAACTGCTGTAAAATAATTAATTAAATGAAATGGTGATAGTCATGCAACACATTACGATTGACGCAGCATCACAAAACTTACATGAATTAATCGCAGCAGCAATCAATGGTGAGGAAATTATTATTACCAAAGATGAGCAGCCAATGGTTAAGCTGACTCCGGTGATTCTAGAAAAAAAACGCTCTCCTTTATTTGGGAGTGCCAAAGATTTGATAACAATATCAGATGACTTTGATGAGCCATTAGAAGAATTCCAGGATTACATGTAATGCAGGTGCTATTAGATACTCATACTTTGATTTGGTTTTTCCAAGGACATCAAAGTTTTAGTGACAAGATGAGACTATTAATCGAAGACCAAAATAATGAAAAGCTCATCAGCATTGTTAGCGTTTGGGAAATGTCAATCAAACAAAGCATTGGTAAACTAAGTTTTAGTTTACCAATTAAAACTTTTATTGAGCAACAACTAGCATTGAATGATTTTAATTTACTCAATATCAATCTCGACCATATTGATGTAATTACTAGCTTACCTTTACAACATCGTGACCCCTTTGATAGGATTTTGATTGCCCAAGCAATGGTAGAGAAAATTCCAATTATTAGTGTAATACAGCATTTGATGCTTATTCAATTACGCGACTTTGGTGAATAAATTTCAGAAAATAAGTCGCAATAAGATAGATCCACTTGCCTATTTTTTAGAAGACAGCGAGGTTTGAAAACACGCCCTAGTATTGCAGGTCGCTACAATTAATGGAAGTCCTTTGTATCTACTAAGTCTAATTACCCAAAATTCCTTTTAAAACTGTCCCTCATCTGTGACATAAATAATATAAACCCTAGATGCTGACTGTTTGCAAACCTGCTTGCTGCGAATAAGTCAATTTATATACTATTTTGCGATTTCTCTGAGTAATAGCCTGTAGCTAGGCGATAATAATTATATTTGCCAATAAAAGCACAGTTATGCTCTGCTGCCTTAATCCAGTTTGCCACAATCCGCCTAATCCCGATCGCACAATGTTTTGCTCCAACTGCGGCACAGGATTGGTGGTGCTGAGAAACCGCTATCGCCCAATTAAAACATTGGGTGGTGGCGGATTTGGTAAAACTTATTTGGCAGAAGATATAGACAAACTAAATGAGCATTGTGTAATCAAGCAATTTGCACCGCAAGTCCAGGGAACAAGCGCACTAAACAAAGCCACAGAACTATTTCAGCAAGAAGCAAAGCAACTGCAACACTTAGGAAACCATCCCCAAATTCCGACACTGTTGGCGTATTTTGAACAAGATAATCGCCTGTATTTAGTGCAGGAGTTTATCGAAGGGCAGAATTTATTGGTGGAATTACAACAGCAGGGAATTTTCAACGAGCAAAAAGTCAGAGAATTATTGCTGGATTTGTTAGATATTCTCAAAACAGTTCATCAACAGAAAGTCATTCACCGCGACATCAAGCCAGAGAATATCATTCGTCGAGGTGATGGGAAATTCGTACTAATTGACTTTGGTGCATCCAAACAATTGACAGCAACGGTGATGACGCAAGTAGGAACCACCATTGGTTCTTTTGGTTATGCCCCACTAGAACAAATGCAGGGAGGTCAAGCTTACCCAGCGAGTGATTTATATAGTATCGGTGCAACTTGCTTTCACATGTTGAGTGGAATTCACCCTTGGGAACTTTGGCAACGACAAGGTTATGGTTGGGTCACTAGTTGGCGACAATATTTGCAGCAACCAGTCAGTCAAGAATTAGGGCGAATGCTGGATAAGTTGTTGCAAGAAGAATACCAGCAGCGTTATCAGTCGGTGGCGGAAGTTTTAAAAACGTTAAATTCAGAGCCAATACCAGTAACTCAGCCTGTTACACATGCAGTTACTCCACCACCCCGCCAAAAAAATTCTATTCCTATATATCTTATTGTCATTCCATTAATTGTATTGATAGGTGGTGGTACTGTTTATTTGCTAGGACTGACAAATCCAGGAAGAATAGAACAGAAAAGTGCTGATATTTACTATAAAGAAGGAATAGAAAAATACAACAACAAAGATTTTCGCGGTGCAATAGAAGACTACACTCAAGCCATTCAAATTAATCCCAACTATGTAGATGCTTACATAAACCGGGGTTTAGCTCACGATGATTTAGGAGACAAGCAAGTAGCAATTGAAGATTACAACCAAGCCATCAAAATTAATCCTAACTATGCACTAGCTTACTACAACCGAGGTGTAACTCGCTCGAATTCAGGAGATAGGCAAGCAGCAATTGAAGATTATAACCAAGCCATCAAAATTAATCCTAACTATGCACTAGCTTACTACAACCGGGGTGTAGCTCAGGATGAATTAGGAAATAAGCAAGCAGCAATTGAAGATTACAGCCAAGCCATCAAAATTAATCCTAACTATGCAAATGTTTACATTAACCGGGGTGTAATTCGCTCTGCTTTAGGAGATAAACAAGCAGCAATTCAAGATTACAACCAAGCCATTCAAATTAATCCCGACTATGCACTAGCTTACTACAACCGGGGTGTAGCTCAGGATGAATTAGGAGATAAACAAGCAGCAATTGAAGATTACAACCAAGCCATTAGAATTAATCCCGACTATGCACTAGCTTATTACAACCGGGGTGTAATTCGCTATGAATTAAGAGATAAGCAAGCAGCAATTGAAGATTATAACCAAGCCATTAAAATTAATCCTAACTATGCAAATGCTTACTACAACCGGGGTTTAGCTCGTTCTACTTTAGGAGATAAGCAAGCAGCAATTGAAGATTTTCGTAAATCTGCCGATTTGTATAAACAAGAAGGAAAAGAAAATGACTATGAATATGCTCTAAAACGCATTAAACAACTTGAGAAATAACCAGATTACCGACTGGTTCAAAAAGTCAGCAATATTATTTGCAAAAGAGAAAAATTATAGTAATTAGGGTTAGTCAAGACTATCTGGATCTATGCCAAGCGATGTTTAACGACAAGCTGCTACGCGTCTACGCAATTTTTCTGCTAACCCTTAAGCGCGTTGTTAAGTTTATTGAATCTTCTCTTGCGAATTCGTAATGACGCTGGCTATCTGTAAAACGCTCTAATGGACGAGGCACTTTGAATACTCACTTAGGGTTGATGCATTTACGAGCTTTCGCTTTTGCTAATGTCATAATATGCTCTAACGTGAGGAAATAATCTAACTCTCGTTGGTCGCTTTTTGGAAGACCTTCATTTGTTGCGCGCTAAACTAGATCCTCTAAGCGCTCTTTCGCTGCATTGGAAAATTGAAAATTAATTACACTTTGGGGAGTAGTTCCAGTAGCAATGAACTCAACAATTTCGTCGTAAACTTTGGTTGTATTTACAGAAGTAGTCATGAGTTTACCTCTTTTTATTTAATTTTACTTCTGTGATGCTGATGGATACTTATGATATGGGAATTAAAAATTTAACTATGGAAACACAACCGATACAAGTAATTGGAGGTGGACTAGCTGGGACAGAAGCAGCGTGGCAAATAGCCCAAGCTGGAGTGCCAGTAATTCTGCATGAAATGCGTCCAAAGCGATTTAGTCCTGCTCATCATACAGAACATTTGGCAGAATTAGTGTGTAGTAATTCCTTTGGAGCAATGGCAAGCGATCGCGCGGCGGGATTATTGCACGAAGAGTTACGCCAACTAGGTTCTATCGTCATTTCTAAAGCTGATGAACACGCCGTTCCTGCTGGTGGGGCGCTAGCTGTAGACAGGGGACAATTTGGCCAAGATTTAACTGAAACTTTAGCGAGTCATCCTTTAGTTGAATTCCGTCGGAGTGAAGTGTCTGCGATTCCTGAAGGGATTGTGGTTTTGGCAACCGGGCCTTTAACCAGCCCCGACTTAGCAGAAGATTTGCTGCGCTTTACGGGGATGGAATACCTGAGCTTTTTTGATGCGGCTAGTCCGATTATCGTGGGAGAATCGATTAATCGTGACATTGCTTTTATGGCATCACGTTATGACAAAGGTGAAGCCGCTTATCTCAACTGCCCAATGAATAAAGAGCAGTACTTGCAGTTTCGAGAAGAACTTTGTAAAGCTGAACAAACAGAACTCAAAGGTTTTGAACGGGAAACAGCGAAATTTTTTGAAGCCTGTCTACCCATTGAAGAACTAGCACAGCGGGGAGAAGATACCATGCGTTATGGCCCCCTAAAGCCAGTGGGATTGTCAGATACTCGCACAGGGGAACGTCCTTATGCTGTAGTGCAGTTGCGACAAGAAGATAAAGCTGGTCAACTGTGGAACATGGTAGGATTTCAAACTAATCTGCGTTGGGGTGAGCAAAAGCGAATCTTTCAATTAATTCCAAGTTTGGAAAAAGCAGAGTTTGTCAGGCTGGGAGTAATGCACCGCAATACTTTTATTAATGCTCCCCAATTAATGCATCCTACTTTGCAATTTAAGCAACGTCCGACATTGTTAGCCGCTGGACAATTGATTGGTACAGAAGGTTATACCGCAGCAGCTGCGGGTGGTTGCTTGGCGGGAATTAATGCAGCGCGGTTGGCTTTGGGTAAAGAAGCTTTGGTTTTACCACCAACAACAATGATGGGTGCGTTATTGGAATTTATTAGTTCTGCTTCGCCGAAGCATTTCCAACCAATGCCGCCCAACTTTGGGATTTTTCCCGATTTAGGAATGAAAATCAAAAGTAAACCAGAGCGTTATGGACGTTACCGCGATCGCTCTTTAACTGATTTGGCAAACTGGAAAGCTAATCATAATTAATGGGGATTGGGGATTGGGGATTGGGGATTGGGAAGAGGACAAGGGGACAAGGAGAATTGGGGACAAGGAGAAAGACTTGTTGCAAGTTCTCACCTCTTGTTCCCTTGTCCCCCATCTATTCTTTAATAGTGACTAATCCATGTATACCTAGCGCTGTAATTACACCTCCCAGTAATCCCCAGGTACCATTGGCAAATACATTGATGCGATGAATGTAGGTGCGATGATAAGCATACTGTAACTGTCTATCATTTACTTTTGGGGACTCTACCAGGTTTTCCACATACTTTTCAGCTTTGATTAGTGCTGCATAATCGAGATTAAACCAATACAACGATACTCCCACCACCGCCAAACCCGGAAAAACCAAGGTAATTAAGAGAATTGCTATACGTGCATTCATACACCTCACCCGCTGATATACCTGCTCAATGCTGACACAGTTGGAATCCTTGTGTTACAACTTGGCAGACCAATTTAATAATGTGTTGGAGTGGGTGAATCAGATTTTGGGAATAATCCTCATAGTGTTTGAAAGCATCGTTTTAGTTAGGCTCGCACTATGAGAGGGCGATTTCTAGGAAAAAAGCAGATTTATTGCTGTTTATCTATTGCATTTTGCTGCATTTTGTGGGCTTGTTTGGCATTAATTCCAGCCTACGCAACGTCTATAGGGTCTATTGATACTCTGCGACAACAGCAGCAGCAAATGAACCAGCAGCATCAGGGTGTGGTTAACGAGCGTGATCGCTTAACAAATCTCCAACAAGAGGCCCAAAAACACCTCACTGGTTTAAAGCAAAATCTGCAAACTACAGATAGCTATCTTCAAGAGAGCGAATCACGATTACAACTCGCTACCCAACGCCTCCAGCAGTTGGAAACTGATTTAGCTGTGGCGGAACGTTCATATCAGGAGCGTCAAATAGCAACAGTAGCACGATTGCGTTATCTCCAGCGATCGCCTGCATCTGTTGGATGGGCAGTTTTGCTGCAAAGCCAAAATATTAGCGACTTTATCAGCCGTCGTCATCAGTTGAAGTTAGTGTTTCAGGCAGACCAACAAATTTTGGCAAAACTCAACGCCCAAGCAAACCTGATAAATCAACAAAAAACAGACGTAGAACAGCAAAAAAACGAAATTGCTTTAATTCGTGAGCAACTGCTGGCACAAAAATCCGATTATCAAACTCAGGCGCAGTCACAAACAGAATTGATTCAACGCCTCAATAGCGATCGCCTAGCCTTAGAAGCCGCACAAAATCAGCTAGAGAGAGAATCCAAAAATCTGGAAATCTTGATTCAACAAAAGGTAGCAGAAGCCCAAGCAAAAACCAACAGCCGGACAAGTATCATCATTCGGGGAACTGGTGTAATGGCATATCCTAGCGATGCTTCTACTAGCAGTCCCTTCGGCTGGCGGATTCACCCTATTCTTGGCTATCGTCGCTTTCATGCCGGATTGGATTTTGCCGCCAGCTATGGCAGTAAAATTCGGGCCGCCGATTCGGGAAGAGTAATTTTTGCTGGGTGGTATGGTGGTTATGGCAGAGCGGTAATTATCGATCACGGTAATGGCATGACTACACTCTACGGTCATACCAGCGAGTTGTATGTTTCTGAGGGACAAGCAGTTGAACGCGGACAAGCGATCGCTGCTGTCGGTTCCACAGGTTTCTCAACTGGCCCCCACCTCCACTTTGAAGTCCGCCGGAATGGTACACCCGTAGACCCAGCTAATTATCTTTAAGGCTGCGAATTTTATCACAGACGTGCTATAATGTTGAAGATTAAGGGCGCGTAGCTCAGTGGATAGAGCAACAGATTCCGGTTCTGTGGGTCGGGGGTTCAAATCCCTCCGCGCTCGTTACCTTTACAAGACTAAGCACAAAATTGAGAGGTCATTTTCTCTCATGGGATAAACCAAGTTTAACCTATGAGACAGAATGCCAACGGATAGTCTGGAATACAAAAATTAGTGTACGTTTGTGGTGAGTGATATAACACTATACATTTTGTTTTCTCATTCAGTCTCTCACCCCTATGCCTACCCCAAACTTCTTTAAAAAATAAAACAACGGCGCATTTGTTGAGGGGAATTCCTAAAGTAGAGGTAGAGGCTAAATCTTCCCTATTAGCAGCACATGGGTTTGATGCAACTAGGATTTTTGTGGAGCGCAATTAATTATGACTGCTTTAACCTTACAATTACCTCCTAATCTGCAATTTACTGATGAGGAATTTGCACAAATTGTAGCCGTGAATAAAGAATTACGACTAGAGTTAACCGCTGAAGGAGAATTAATTATCATGTCACCAACTGGGGGAGAAACGGGAAACCGTAATTTTGATTTATTAGGTCAGATATGGTTTTGGAACAATCAAAATAATTTGGGAAAAGCTTTTGATTCTTCTACTGGATTTAAACTGCCAAATGGTGCAACTCGTTCACCTGATGCTTCTTGGGTAAGGATAGAAAGATGGGACGCTCTTACCCCAGAACAAAGAAAGAAATTTCTCCCTTTGTGTCCTGATTTTGCAGTGGAATTAGTTTCTGAAACTGATGATGTGGAAGATACTAAAGCCAAAATGGAGGAATACTTAGCAAATGGCTTACAACTGGGTTGGTTAATTAATCCTAAAGATAAACAAGTAATCATTTATCGCCCAAATCTTGCACCGGAAGTTTTACAATCTCCCACAAGTTTATCGGGTGAAGATGTTCTCCCTGGTTTTGTTTTAAATTTACAGCAGATTTTTGCATAGATGACTGATTATCTTGATTTTATTTCTACAATCACTGAACGTTCTCAAATTTGCTTAAAACATCGACACTCCCTTTAAACATCAAAAGCCCTGCTGATGTGGGCTACTGGAAATATATTTAAAATTTAATAGCGATGCCTGCGGCGGGCTATGCCTACGCATTCTCAGAAATCGCCTTCAAGGAACTTGTAGTAATAACTTCTTATCTTTGACACCACAGCTTTCTTGACGCTCAAATTTATGCTAGCTAAATTCCCATCACCTATATTCACACTTCTATTAGGATTTGCCATAACTCAAACCTTTGGATGCACAACTCATAAAGATAATTCTGCGATCGCTCAAACTTCACCGAAGCCAGCACCCCAAGAAATTGTCCAACCAGGAGAAGTTCGATCTCTACCAGGCAAGTTGGATAAAATACCCGTTTTTAACAGCAATAGCCCAGAATGGGTTAAAACTGAGGGTATTTTACTTTCTACCTTTCCTCCAAACGGGAAAAAAGTTCCAGCAGCGCATCTCAATTTTCCCTTTCAGGGACGCTTTGACTTATTCGCTCATCACTACAGCCACACTCCCAAGGATTTACAAACGCTATATTTGGGCGTAATTGTGCAGAATCCTGGTAAAAAACCTGTAACAGTAGATGTATTGCAAGCGGCAAGTTATTTAATGCAGGATGCGCCCTTTGTCACCTTACCCCCTTACATAGAAAATAATGATGGTAAGGCTTACTCAGGCCCAGGCGATCGCGCTGTTAGTGATATACTCCGAGGTGTTCGACAAGCTGATTTTCCCGCAAAGCTGATAATTCCGCCAGGACAAAGCCGGATGTTGCTAAATCATCCGATTCCTGTACGAAATCTAGAAAAGCCGGTGAATGGACGTTCTAGCTTTATGCGGCTGCGTAGTAGCGATCAACTTTATGCGGCAAGTTTAGCAATGTTTGCCAAGAAAAATTCTGATAATACAGAACGCCCACCAACTCTTGCAGAATGGCAAGCTTTACTAAATACCGGGAACTTAGCCGGGCCACGAGATAAAACTCCTACTCCTCTAAATGCTACCAGTGGCGCACTAATTTATGGGCGTGTAGCTGGTGTGTCTAGTGGTTCCCAGTGGCAAGCAAAGTTGGTGGATAATCCCCAAACCAAAAATCTGACTATTCCCCAGCGTGGCAAAGCTATTTCTTATGCTTTAGACACATTGCTCAGTGGTCGATTAGGCACTCAACAAATCCAAACGGCCAAAATGCTGGTACGTTATCCAGATACGGCTTATGAAGCACATGGTAATTATGGAGTGGAATATAAACTCACCTTACCCTTAAGCAACAATACTGACCAAAACCAGACCGTGACCGTTACTTTAGAAACACCATTGAAGGAAGATAAATTATCCCAAGGTGGTGTGCGTTTCCGTAAACCATCCCTAGATTTTCCTTTCTTCCGTGGTACAGTCCGGCTACGCTACTTTGATGACCAAGGTCAGCAAAAGACGCGCTATGTACATCTATGGCACAGAACTGGTCAGGTGTTAGAACCATTGGTGCAGCTTGTACTTCCACCTTCGACTAAGCGGATAGTACAGGTAGATGTGATTTATCCACCAGATTCGACACCACCGCAAGTGCTGAGTGTAAGAACTTTAGAAAAGTGAGAGTTTCAAAAAAAGCAAATAACTTAAGGCTTATATGGCTTTCCAGTACACTAACGCATTTGTCACCATAGGATCGGTTAATTGTGAGGAGTTAGTGAATTTCTATACTAGATTTTTGGAGCAAAAGCCAGTTCTTTTGATTCCAAATGTCTATGCTGAGTTTAATTTGGTTAGTATGCGATTAGGCATTTTTAAACCAAAGAACACAAACGAATCTGAATTTGAAGCAATGTATAATGCCAAAAGTAAGATAAGTTTGTGTTTAGAGGTGAGTAACTTAGAAGATGCGATCGCTCACCTAACCGCTTTGGGCTATCCCCCGCCAGGAAATATTTCCATTGCTTCCCACGGCAGAGAAATTTATGCCTATGACCCTGATGGCAATCGTCTGATTTTACATCAAGCTGCTAGAGGGAGTCATTAGTCATTTGTCATTGGTCATTTGCAAAGGACAAAGGACAAATAACAAAGGACGAAAGAAAAATGGCTATAACTCAAAACTATAGATTAAACCTGATTCAATGGTATCCAGGTCACATTGCGAAAGCTGAAAAGAAGCTCAAAGAACAGCTGAAGCGTGTAGATGTGGTGTTTGAGGTACGAGATGCTCGGATTCCCTTAGCGACTCACCATCCCCAAATAGCGGAGTGGGTGGAGGGTAAAAAACGGGTGTTGATACTGAACCGAGTAGATATGATTACGCCACAAATGCGATCGCTATGGATCGATTGGTTTAAGCGTCAGGGAGAAGTCCCTTATTTTACCAACGCTCAACATGGTAAAGGTATAGCAGAAGTGGCGCGGGCAGCGCAAGCCGCTGGGGTAGAACTCAATCAAAGAAGAAGCGATCGCGGGATGTTACCCCGTCCAGTGCGGGCTGTGGTGATTGGTTTTCCCAATGTCGGTAAATCAGCTTTGATTAACCGCCTGTTGGGACGGCGAGTTGTGGAAAGTGCAGCTCGTCCGGGAGTAACTCGCCAACTACGCTGGGTGCGAATTTCTGAACATTTGGAATTGCTAGATGCTCCTGGTGTCATCCCTGTAAGAATGGAAGATCAAGAGGCAGCATTGAAATTAGCGATTTGTGATGATATCGGTGAAGCATCTTACGATAATCAACTAGTAGCAGCAGCCCTAGTGGATTTATTAAACTATTTGGAAGCTGTAGCCACAGATTTATTACCAAAAAAACCATTAGAGTCCCGCTACCAACTCGATTCTATATCATTCGACACTGGGGATATCTATTTGCACGCCTTAGCGGAGCATCGTTACAAAGGTGATATAGAGCGATCTGCAAGGCAACTTTTAACAGATTTTCGTAAGGGTTTGTTGGGTGAAATTAGTTTAGAATTACCTCCTAATTAGGTTGTAAGCATTTTCAACCATTTTTGAGTAGCAGGTGAGTCTTAAGGTCATGATAGACAAGATACTTCATACAGGCATTTCACATTAATTAAACGTGTTTATAATTCTATTTATAAGTACTGCTTTCAAAAGCTAATTTATGCCCAATGCCCACTTTTAAGAAGAAACAGCTTTCAAATGTGAGACATGAGATGGGTAGTTCGCCTTAATAACCCGATTACGCCCAGCAGTTTTAGCCTGTAACAGACATTGATCGGCACGATGCAGCAGACTCTCTCCTTGCTCGTCATCTTCAGATTGCAGAGAGGCTGTACCCAAGCTAATGGTGATATTAATTGTGAGTTTATTGTTAAGTGCAAATGGTTCGTCGCTGACTACGCGATTGAGACGACGAGCCACTGATAGTGCATCGTCATCGGTAGTGTTAGCCAGAAGAATCACAAATTCTTCGCCACCATAGCGGAATGCTGTGTCTTGACAGCGCAGATTGTTTCGTAGACGCTGACATAGCACTTGCAAGATGCGATCGCCTACTAAATGCCCGTGAGTATCGTTAACTTTCTTGAAATGATCTACATCCAGAATAATCAAACTCAAGGAAGTTTTTTGAGTTCTAGCTTTTTTAATTTGCCTGGGTAAGTCCCATTCTAAAGCACGACGATTGTTTAATTCTGTCAACGAATCAGCTAAGGCGATCGCTGATAACATATCATTTGTCCGAATCAAATCTCGGTATTTTTGTGCTTTCCGCAAGCCAACACTCAATTGAGCAAGTATTAGTCCATGGTTGGCAGTCAACTCAGCCAAGCTATGGTCTGTTTGTTCTTCAATAATATGCCAAATATAAGCATCAGCTCCTTGCTTTAGTGCCGCAGCACTCATTTCTAATTCCCTGTGCCAACCACACTTATTTCTATCAGTAAGCTGCTGGGAACGATCCTCGAAAAGAATACAGTAGATCCATGATAGTTTTGTCTGGTCTTTCAACCAAGCACACAGTTCCATACTGCCATCCAGGCTAGCCTGCACAAGTATTATATCGGGGGGCGTCATTTGAATCTGCGACACTGCCTGATTCAGATTGTCTATAACTTTTAGACTAAAAGCAGTCGCATAACGGATCTGATCTGGAAGTGTGGCGATAAAGTTATTCTTTCCAAAGACCAGAATAGAAATATTCATTGCTTTATTTTTGATCCTATTTAAATTTTAAAGAAGATTAGTTGGAGTAACTTGCTGTACTTGTTGCCTAATACTAAATATAATGTTTTAGGCTGATTTAATTAATTGATATATAATTTTTTGAACGCCAAATTTATACTAATTTTCCAAGCATAATCTCCTTATAAGGCTTTACCTTTACTACTACACTTTCTGAAATATCCACTTATGACAACTAATGTCTTCTTTACACTTTATTTTTAAAACAGTAAAAATACTGAATATTATTTATATGTATAAAAACTCTTGATGTAGTTTCTTAAGTGCTATTTTCCTGATGTAATTACCAAACTAAATAGTTTGCAATAACCCTCATATCAAGCAGCTAAATTTATTCGGAAGTAGAAAAATAAAGAAAATATAAAACTTTTGAATTCAATTATAAAAGCCAAAATTATTTAATTGAGTTCAAAATGTTATTTCCCATAGAGCGCTTCAGCCTTTTTCTTTAGAAACTAGGCTTTTCTTAAGTATTAAGGTAGGAATTGAATTGCCAAAAAAATGCAAATCAAATAGGCAGTAAAGCTCCTTCCTAGTACGGATAGTAGCTTTCTGGCAATAACATACCTTACAATTACAGGTCAAATTTATTGGGTAAGAATTTCACAATTTAAGTGAAGTATAAACCCAAGTTGCACGATGCATTAGTAGGAGAAAGAGAATGTCTCTGCCTAGGCTTTATCTGTGTTTGTTTATTTCCTTAATTCGCATCTTCTTTTATTTGCTGCAACATCATAAATTTAAAAAACAAAGCTAAATAAAAAAACTTGATGTCAAAACCTGCCCCTAATGTGGGGAAATTAGTTCGATTCCGCCGATAGAAAGGGCAGAAAAATATAAAAAAATTTTGTTAGGGTCGCCTGAAGTATTAATATCTAATACTTCTGTGAAAAGCTAGAATCGGCTCAATAACCTTCAACAGCATAGCCAGCAGCAACAATTACCTGTTTGATTGATTCCTCAGAAGCTGCGGATTCCACCGTGACAGTTTTAGCGTTAATATCAATATCCACCTTGGCCTCAGGTTCCATAACGTGGATAGATTCAGTAATTGTTTCAGCACATCCCTCACAAGCAATATTTGATACTTTCAGTTTTAGTGCCATTTGTTACCTCAGTATGGGAATTTTAAAGTATTTCTTAAGGATTAATGTTAAGCATTGAAATAAGATCGCGCATCCTGCCAGAGTCAGGTTATGGTGGAAAAGCGTCCTAATCACTGCATTGTGCTCACCCACTGACACAATTTGCTGGCAGTAATATGAAACAAAATGCAAGAATATATAAAGCTATTTATGAAAATACACTTACCTAGTGCCGCTACGCCCAAGTCTCAAGTTTAAAGTCTAAAGTTAGAAACACCCATGTCTTCAAATCCCCAGTACCTAAGCGGTAACGAAATTCGCAACATATTTCTCGACTTCTTTGCCCAACGGGAACACCAAATTCTCCCAAGTGCCTCCCTCGTGCCAGAAGATCCAACCGTGCTGCTGACGATCGCGGGGATGCTACCATTTAAGCCGATATTCTTAGGGCAGCGCACACCAGAATTTAAGCGGGCTACGACTTCCCAAAAGTGTATCCGCACCAACGACATCGAAAATGTTGGACGCACCAAACGGCATCACACGTTTTTTGAGATGCTGGGTAACTTCAGCTTTGGTGATTATTTTAAAGAACAAGCGATCGCTTGGGGTTGGGAAATTTCCACACAAGTCTTTGGCATTTCCCCGCAAAATCTCGTCGTCAGCGTTTTTAAAGATGATGATGAAGCCTTTGGAATTTGGCGCGATCAAATCGGTGTGCCGATAGCAAGAATTAAACGCTTGGGCGAAGACGATAACTTTTGGGTATCTGGGCCGACTGGCCCTTGTGGTCCTTGTTCCGAAATATATTACGACTTCCACCCAGAACGCGGTGACGAAAATATAGATTTAGAAGACGATTCCCGGTTCATCGAGTTTTACAATCTCGTGTTTATGCAATATAACCGGGATACTTCAGGCAATTTAACGCCGCTACAAAACAAGAACATCGACACCGGCATGGGTTTGGAGAGAATGGCGCAAATTCTCCAAAAAGTGCCCAATAACTACGAAACTGACCTGATTTTCCCAATTATCCAAACAGCAGCGCAAATTGCTGGCATTGATTACCACAGCAGCGATGAGAAAACCAAAGTCTCTCTAAAAGTCATTGGCGATCACGTTCGTTCTGTTGTCCACATGATTGCTGATGAAATCCGTGCCTCCAACGTGGGACGGGGTTATGTGCTGCGGCGGTTAATTCGGCGGGTGGTGCGTCATGGGCGATTAATTGGAATTTCTGGCGAATTTACTACCCAAGTTGCTGAAACTGCGATCGCTCTTTCGGAATCAGCTTACCCCAATGTGCGTCAACGCGAAGCGGCAATTAAAGCTGAACTGCAACGGGAAGAGTCGAATTTTCTCAGAACTCTCGATAGAGGCGAAAAACTGCTAGAAGAAATCATCCAAGATGTGAAACAGCGAGGGGAAACCTCTATTAGCGGTGAAAGCGCATTTACCCTCTATGACACCTACGGATTTCCCCTGGAACTTACTCAAGAAATTGCCGAAGAAAATAATCTGACAGTCAATGAAGTGGGATTCATTGCCGAAATGCAAAAGCAGGTGGAACGTGCCAAAGCAGCACATGAAACCATCGACTTAACTGTGCAAGGTTCCCTCGACAAATTAGCAGAACATATCCACGCCACTGAATTTTTAGGCTATACCCAACCTGCTGCGACTGCGGAAGTCGAAGCAATTTTGGTAGATGGTATTTCCCAAGAGGAAGCAGAAGCGGGGACAGAGGTACAAATTGTTCTTGACAAAACGCCATTTTATGCGGAATCTGGGGGACAAATCGGCGATCGCGGTTATATCTCTGGTGATGGTATCGTAGTTCGGGTGGAAGATGTTAAAAAAGAATCTGATTTCTTTGTTCACTTCGGACGCATCGAACGCGGTACTCTGCGTGTCGGCGATCATGTTACAGCCCAAATTGATCCGGCTTGTCGGCGTCGCGCCCAAGCTAACCATACTGCAACCCACTTGTTGCAAGCGGCGTTGAAGAAAATTGTTGATGATGGCATATCTCAAGCAGGTTCCCTCGTTTCCTTTGACAGGTTACGCTTTGACTTCAACTGTCCCCGTGCGTTGACAGCAGAAGAAGTCCAACAAATTGAAGAACAGGTGAACACTTGGATTGCTGAAGCCCATGCTGCAAAGGTGGAAGTATTACCTTTAGCAGAGGCAAAAGCTAGAGGTGCTGTTGCCATGTTCGGAGAAAAGTATGGTGAAGAAGTGCGCGTGATTGACTTCCCTAGCGTATCAATGGAACTATGCGGTGGGACTCATGTTAGCAATACTGCTGAAATTGGCGTATTTAAAATTATTTCAGAAGCTGGCGTAGCTTCTGGGGTACGGCGTATTGAAGCTGTTTCGGGGCCAGCAATACTGGATTATCTCAACCTTCGAGATAAAGTAGTTAAAGATTTGAGCGATCGCTTTAAAGTTAAACCCGAAGAATTACCAGACAGAATCACAAGTCTGCAAAGCGAACTTAGAACCAGTCAGAAAGAATTAGAAACCTTGAAGGTACAGCTAGCGATCGCAAAATCTGACAGCTTGCTGCAAACAGCCGAAACTGTAGGCGATTCTAAAATTATTGTCGCCCAATTAGAAGATGTTGATCCAGAATCATTGAAAACCGCAGCCGAACGCTTACTGCAAAAAATCGGTAACGGTGCAGTGGTGCTGGGTTCTGTTCCTGAAGCAGGAAAAGTTAGTATAGTTGCAGCTTTTAGTTCTGAAGTGAACAAAAAAGGTTTGCAAGCTGGTAAATTTGTAGGTGCGATCGCTAAAATCTGCGGTGGTGGCGGCGGTGGAAGACCGAACTTAGCCCAAGCCGGCGGACGCGATCCGAGTAAATTGCCAGAGGCGTTGGGACAAGCGGAAAGTGAGTTAAAGTCCGCGTTGGCTTAACCATATTTTGGTTCAACCAGAGGGAAAAGTCTAACGCACTGATCGAATTGGTGCGTTATGGCTTCCCCTAACACACTCTACATTTTACGTTTTTTAGAGCCACTTACGAATGTAGCAACAGCGATTTAGAAAGATGCCATAGATGAGATGAAATGAATACAGCGATCGCAAAAAAAATAGATTCAAATGGTTGAACTTATTTAGGAAAATGGCATAATTAAACCCAATCTCACCTAAACCATCTCAAACTCTATTTGATGACTTTTGAGAAAATCATGGGTGAAATGATCCACCATATTTGTATCAGCTAGTTCCAAATTATAAAAATCTACAGCTTCATGGTCAAAATAGGGGCCAGCGTGCCAAGTACCCTCATGTAGCTTGATAAAACAATTCCCTGGAATGCGGAAAGCAGCAATCTCTTCTAATGCTGGTTCATTCACATCATTATGAGGAGGACAAACTGCAATTAACCAATCCTTCCCTTCCAAAGAACCCAGACATTGAGTGCATTCCAGATGGCGAGTAATTTTGTGAAACTTTCGCCCTCTCTTCTCCAACCGCATAATATAAAATCGTGGAATCCCGTTTTGCAGGTTTAACTGTGCATCTTCTCCATCGTAAGCTTTGCCATCAAGGCTTGCAAGAATCACCTGTCCATAACGCCGAAAGTTTTCAGAAGTCACCCATTGCGCCTGCAATTGTTGCACTGTCTTTGATGTGCTCATATCAAATATTTGAAAGAGATTACTTAGGTTTATTTTCACTCAAAATGACTGAATTTTATACAGTCATAATGGTGACTTCCTGAGTTTAAATGCTCTACATTATTATGAAAAAATAACCTCAGCTAGCTAGATAACTACGTACTTGTTCCTTTTGGCGTCGGAGGAGACTAAGAGCTTTTTGCTCTATCTGACGTACCCGTTCTCGACTAATACCCATGCGATCGCCAATCTGTGCTAAAGAAAGTTCATAGCCATCAGTTAGACCAAAGCGCAGGGTTAATATTTCTCGCTGCTGGGGAGACAGCTTTGCCAACAAGTCTTGTAAATCTTGGTGGAGAGATTCTTCAACAGCATAGTCTTCGGGAGAAGGGCCATCATCCTCCAGTATGTCCTGCAATTCTGTATCTTGTTGTTCACCAACTCGCGCCTCTAAGGAGAAGGGTTGACGGGCCAAGTACAAACACTCTCGAACTTGGCTAGGTGTCAAAGATAACGCACTGGCAATTTCAGCAGTTGTGGGTACGCGACCTAGCTGTTGAGATAATTCTCGCTGCACCCGTTTAATTTTGTTCAGTTTCTCAAAGACGTGGATAGGTAAACGAATTGTCCGTCCTTGTTGAGCGATCGCTCGTGTGATTCCTTGACGAATCCACCAGTAAGCGTAGGTAGAAAACTTATAACCAAGAGCGGGATCAAATTTATCCACCCCTCGCTCTAAACCCAAAGTACCTTCTTGAATTAGATCCATAAATTCCAGGTTGCGATGCTGGTATTTCTTCGCCACGGCTACCACTAACCGGAGATTAGCCTGAATCATTTTCTGCTTGGCTTGGTGTCCTAAATTGAGCTGTTGCTCTAGCACCTCAACACTTAACTCCACCTGATCTGCCCATTCTTGCAGCGTGGGTTCGTGGTTTAATTTTACTGCCAATTCTTCCTTAGCAGCTAGTAAAATCATCATCTGCTGCACCTGTTGGGCAAAAATAACCTCTTGTTCGCGAGTCAACAAATCTACACGCCCGATCTCTTGCAGATAACTACGCACAATATCATCTGTAGCTCGAGGCTTTTTATCTGCGGCTAAACTTTTTTTCTTCGTTTTTTGAACTTCGGTATGTGGAGATATTAAGTTGCTCATGGTTATTTGCTCCTCTGTAACCTCATCAATTTATTGGTATCAAGTCTAGATATTCAGACCTATAGTCATTTCACACTGCTAATCAATCAATTGGCAATACTGATGAATTCTGGTCTATGATACATTACAAGTTAATTCTTGGAGATAATAAACCCAAAATCAACCCACCCCTTAATAGTAACATCATCACCAGTCACAAATCAATTACCTAAAGTATCATTAGCATATCATCTGAATTAATTACCCACCTTTTTTGTTGATTTTTGGCTATATTCAAACACGAATTATATTTACTTGAATTATCAGATGCAGATACTGGAAAAAATCAAAAAGATATCGAGCAAATATTCCATTATTTCAAAGGTAAATTAGTAACAAAAATGCTCAAATAACTTCAAAATTGTTATAGATTAAAAGTCTTATTTCTAAAGTGCTAATAATCTGGTTAAGCTTCAATTTAATTATCATTAAACGGTAATTAATAAAATATAAAATGTCAATTTTTTACCTCTATTTTTTTGCTAGATAATCCAATCATATCAAGCCGGGTACGCAGCAGGCGATCGTTAAACATGAAAGAAAGTCGTTCTTCTGGCTCTCCTGCTCAAGAACAGCTTTTTTTAGGAGTCCGTTCAAATACTTCTAATTAGGGATTTGGGATGATAGAGACGCAGATATCTGTGACAATTGCACTTGTGTCATAGTACACGCAGACATCTGAATTGGATGAGGTATTATCAATCTAATTACTCTTGGAAACATTTTATGGACTAAAAGTAGTAACAGTGGTCACATTAACACCAAGGATAATACTTGGCAAGACAACAACACCCGCGATCGCCACTAAATATCCTATTGAAGCGAAAAGATTTTTGTTTAGGGGTGGGCAGTTGATTGTTATGCAGCATAATTTGAACAACAAGATTCGCTACTTGTTGGAGAAGTTAGAAATAGTCTGAGACTCCTAACGAAGCAACATCTCACAGCTTTCTCTGTTACTAGTTTTCAACGGAAGTTGACACAGAAGCACAGTTGTGCATCTATACAGAATGATTGACTTGTTGCAAATATTTTTGCGAAAATGGTATTATATTGAAGTTTTAATCTAACTCCTCAACCATCACTTGAGTAGATATTGGTTAAGAAAAGCATTCACCTCATGAGCGCATAACCCGACATTAACTGTCTTTCCTGCAATTCTTGAGAATGTCTAACCCTTGACCATTATTGCGCGGATCTGGATCAACAATAGATACATATATTTCATGTATCCGACGATCTTCAGCGATCGCTAAAGCACATGCTGGTGTGCGTCCATGAAAAGAACAAGGTTCAAGAGTTACATACATTTTCAAGAAATTAAAAGCTTTGCCTTGAATCTGTTTAAGTGCGTCAGCCTCAGCATGGTGTTTTCCTGGTGCCCGCGTGTATCCTTTAGCTACTATCTCTTGGGCATCTATAATTACACAGCCTACTGGTGGGTTCGGCAAACATTCTGGCAAAGCTTTCCTGCTTTGAGCCAAAGCAGCCAGCATAAATATTTCATCCATGTTTAAGCGTAAACAATCTAGATAAATTACACTACCAAGAATTCGTTATCTCTTGTTAAAAAAGTTCCTATATTAAAATTGAGTAACTGTCACACTAATACCAGAATCAAGCTTAGGAACCTTGAGATACTCAATTGGCTCAGTACTTTGAGAATTTTGGGTATTTGTTGGCTGCTGACATTGCTTAAAGAAAGCGTCTGGGTTATTGATGAACTCCAGTGGGTTAACCTTCTGACATCCTCGCTCCTGCACTAGCGAAATTGATTCAGCAGTTTGTTTTGGATTATTACTCTGTCCGGTAAAATTATTCCATGTAGTGTTAATGGTGGCTGGTTCCGTCAATAAAACTCCAGCCTGATTGCGATCGCCTGTTGTCATAGGAACATTCTCTTGGTTAGCATAGGCGCTCTGAGGTAGAGCGAGTGCGCTAATTACAACGACTAAGATAATAGAAGAGGATTTCATAATTCAATTTCTCAACATTTAATATCACTTTAATAATTACAATTGGCTAGATAGAGAAACCAAAAAATAGCAGCTTAGCTTGGGTACTTAACATTAACACAGGTACTAAGAAGTATAGCTAAACTTCATTAAAAATATAGTGAAGTTTAGTCAGATATAGGCTAACCCACGCTTTAACCACGTCGATATTTGATACTCCCCTGTTAAGCTGCCTCCTGCTGCAACTGTGCTAACTCATATTCTGTTAAGTTAGGTGGGTCAAATAAAAGAGAAAACCGCTGTCGGGTGTGTTATCGCGTAAGCGTAAGATACCATTTCAGGTTTTCCGTATAATGGTTTCAGGTTAAATTTTGTATAATTGTTTTTTTCTTACTACTTATCTTTTAATTATTTGCGCCGACCTACTTACCCATACTAAGTAGGCCGGCGCAAAAATTTGTTATTGGGATCAGGCAGGAGCTTGGAGAGGAGAGGGTTTTAGCCTAGTTTATCTTTCTTTACATAGTTTGGTTTTATTATGTCAATTTACTTACTAGCCTTTTATATCTCATACGTGTTACCATATAGTTACACTTATAAGACAAAAGAGAATATCTTCTTGAGATAAATGTTGGAAAAGGTATTTTGCATCTATTGCAGAATACAAACAAGGTGATTGCAAATTTACGGGTTAACCTAAGGACGGGCACTGTGTTGTAATTTTCACACCTCAAGCCACATCAAAAAAATCTTTCACCAGTCTGGGCAAATTCAACGCAAGAATTAATTGTTACTAAAAGCTTTGAAGCAGTTTACGTAAATATCCATCCAGTCTTTCTAACGTCTCTTTTCACTACATAAAGCCTATCTCTGAAGTGGTTCCATTGCTTGTCGGCTGACACAATTGTTCTATTCGTTACCCTGAAGGAATTAGTTCCTCCTGTATTTTCAAAATCAGTAAACCGACAGCGAATATACTAGCTTTTTGTATGAATTTTTTGTAAAGTTCTCAAATTCAGTGTTCTTACATAATATGATATTGGTTGTTAGATTACTAATCAATACTTGCAACAGTATTCACACAAAACTAAGTTACCGAAAGTTAACCAAAAAAAATGGAAGACTGCTAAATCATGGAAAAAGTTGCGAGTTATCCTGTTTTTACTGTCAGGATAATATCAAGCAATCTAAGTTAAAATTGCAACTTGTAAAACTATTACTATTAGTTTAGTTCAGATATTGAACAACCTCAGCAAAAAGGCATTAGCTGACAATCAACGCAAATATTACCATCACGAAGTAGACTACAGTGCTACTGCCAGTAAAATACTGAGAAAAATCTACCGTAAGTAAATAGTCTTTTTTATAAAAGTTTGTATATATTATGACGATGGAATCTTTACCTAACTTTGAAGAAGTAAATATTCAGAAATACTTAGAAGTTCTTCAACGGCGTTGGCTACCTCTAGTCGGAATTTTTAGCATAGCTGTTACCCTTGGATGCTTGTATGCATTTTCTTTCCCTAGCGTTCAATCATCTTAAGTGTGGGGGGGTAAGGAAGCCAGTCTGGTTTTCCCATGTGCCAGAAAAGGGTATGCCCGTGCATTTCTATATTATGCTTTTGGCAGAAATTAGCGATCGCATCTGCTGATTCAAAGGTGAATTTACCTGGCTGTGGTTCAGTAGCGTTCCATTTTAATTCACCATTCGGTGTCACAATTGAACATTCACGAGCAATCAGGTTAGCGTAATCCTTCTCTTCTAGCAAAATATCAGTAGATATTGCTGCGCCATAACGTTTTCCTTTGGCAGCAGCTAATTGCCGAAGGGGAGTATTTATATTTGTATAATTTGCTGCAATTTCATTTGTGCTCTGGTCTTCTTTTTGCTTATCTTTTTGTAAAAACCCCATAGTCAATAAGGCAGAAAGGGTAGTGTATCCTGCTCTTGTTAAAAATTTTCTGCGATAATGCATAAATTGTACTTAATAAAAAACACATAGATTATTATATTACAGATATTACAGTATAGGTTTTGATACTTTTTGATATTTAGTAATGATTCACACAGAGTCATTGCAGCCCAAAGAACCAAAGCTACCGTTTCTCTCCCTCTTCGGTAATCTTTTCTGTAGAACGCTGCGCTTACGCAGAACAACAAGTATTTATCCATCTTCACCCAGATATACGGAGTTTTTCCAAAATAAAATTATAGTTTTATACTCTAAGTAGCAAAGATGAAAATTGATGAGTATTACATCTAGCGCAAAACTAGGTTAAACTATAACGCATGTTCGATTTAAATCAATCAACTATCAATCAAGTATAGCTTTACATATCAGTAGCAAAGATGTTACCCTAATATATAACGAGTGTTCGATATAAATAAGCTGAGTCATGCCTAAGATTGTTGATCATGAGCAATACCGTAAAGAACTGCTAGACAAGTGCTTTGATTTATTTGCCCAAAAAGGCTATGCTTCCATCACTATGCGCCAGATTGCTGAAGGATTAGGGGTTTCCACTGGTACGCTGTACCATTATTTTCCAAGCAAGCAAGTTTTGTTTGAGCAACTGGCTCAAGAGATATGTGAGCAGGATTTAAGTGCAGCATTAGTTGAACTGGAAGGAGCGCAAACGCTACAAGAGGCAATGGAAGCACTAGGAAGATACTTAGTGAAAAACGAAGATTACTTTATTAAGTGGACTTATATTTGGATAGATTTTTGTCAACATCAAGACTCTAAGGAAATGTTGAGTAATAGTGTTTTTAAGCGTACTAATCAGCGTTATCAGCAGGCTGCCTGTGATTTTTTGGGTGTTCAAGATCCGGTATTAGCTTCCTTTGTCTTGAGCTTTGTAAATGGTTTAATTCTGGAGAAGTTATGGGGTGATGAAACAATTGATTTTATAGAACAATGTTCATTGTTAGGTAAAATGCTTACGGCATATTTGCCAAAGCATACAGGATAATTTAATAGTAGAACTATCTTTAGATAAAGCTTTATAGCCGTGTTTATTAGATTCATAATTTGCAATAAACTATATACAATCAACAATAATTATTTACTTAAATACAACCACAGAACAGATAGCTCACTTTTTACACACGCAATCAAAGTTTTTGAGAGCAAAATATATGGTTGAAAAGCTGTCATTAAAAGCTGGGAATAAAAGTTTAACTGCATTAGTAATTGCAGCTACTGCTATTACAGGTGGAATTGTTGTTTATGGTATTTCTCAATTTGGGTTAGTTGGTAAAACGGAGAAATCTGAGCCAATAGAAACCACGCCCAAAATTCAAAAAGTGGCTGCCTTAGGACGACTAGAACCGGAAGCAGAGGTAATTAGTTTGTTTGCGCCCTTGGCATTGGATGGCGATCGCATTGCCAAAATTCTAGTCAAAGAAGGCGATCGCGTTCAAGTCGGACAGGTGGTAGCAATATTAGATGCTCGCGATCGCTTGCAAACTGCTGTACTACAAGCTCAACAACAAGTTAGAGTTGCCCAAGCTAAACTCGCTCAAGTGCAAGCTGGAGCCAAAGTAGGAGAAATTAACGCCCAGCAGGCAAGTGTTGAACGTCTCCAGGCCCAGTTCCAAGGAGACAAAACAGCGCAACAGGAAGTGATATTCCGCATAGAGGCACAGTGGGAAGGAGACAGAATAGCTCAAGAAGCAACCATTAAGAAGCTAGAGGCAGAACTCAAAAATGCCGAAGCCGAATATCAACGTTATCAGCAACTCTATTCTCAAGGGGCTGTTTCTAATTCTTTGTATGACACCAAAGGCTTAACTGTAGAAACTGCCAAACAGCAAGTAGACGAAGCCAAAGCAGTTCTCAACCGGATTAACACCACTGCTAGCAAACAATTAGCTGAAGCCAAAGCAGCACTTGCCCGCACTAATGCCACTGGCAGCAAACAAGTAAGTGAAGCTAAAGCCACACTCACCAGTATTGCAGAAGTCCGACCTGTAGATGTAGCCGCAGCTAAGACAGAAGTTGAAAATGCGATCGCCACACTCAAACATGCTCAAACCGAGTTGGTGGGAGCTTACATTAAAGCACCGATGGCAGGACAGATTATCAAAATTCATACGCGAGTCGGAGAAAAAATTAGTGATTCTGGGATTGCAGACTTAGCGCAAACAGACCAGATGATGGCAATAGCAGAAGTTTATCAAACCGATATCGGTAAAGTAAAACTAGGACAACAAGCAGTAATTAGCAGTCAGGCATTTCCTGGTGAACTACGAGGAACCGTTGCCCAAATTGGTTTGCAGGTGAATAGACAAAACGTTTTCAGTAACCAGCCAGGGGAAAACCTTGATAGCCGAGTAGTTGAGGTGAAAATCCGCCTTAATCCTAAAGACAGCAAGCGAGTTGCAGGTTTCACTAATTTACAGGTACAGACAGCAATTGAAATATAGAGTTGTTCGCTATCTCGTGTATTCCAGCATTACTTAATAGAGTGGATTCAATCATGCTTAAAATCATATACCTTCTGCTTTGTGCACTTGGCTTCGTTCTACCTTACTCCCAGTTTGTCCCATTTGTCTTAGAGCATGGTCTAGACATAAAGCTGTTTTTTGAACAACTTTTTGCCAACAAAATTTCTGGTTTTTTTGGCATGGATGTTATTGTTTCATCGCTAGTCTTGTGGACATTCATATTTTGGGAGGGAACACGTCTGAAAATGCAAAATCTCTGGGTTTACATTGTCTGTAATCTCTTGGTTGGTGTTTCCTTAGGCCTTCCCTTATTTCTTTTCATGCGACAGCGCCAGCTTGAACAGCAAGCTGAAACACTAATTTATTAAGGTTTTTTTTGAATATGTTTTCTAAACTATTTCGGAAAACGCCGCTAGCATGGCGGCAGTTAATGAAAGAAAAAACCCGTTTGGCTGTTGCAGTCGCAGGTATTACCTTTGCCGATATGCTGATGTTTATCCAGTTGGGATTTGAAAGTGCGCTTTTTGATGCCGCTGTGAAACCTCATCGCAATTTACAGGCAGATTTGGTTTTAATTAATCCCCAATTTCAAACTTTATTTTCGGTAAAAAGCTTTTCTAGAGAGCGACTATACCAAACATTAGGTTATGAAGGTGTTCAGTCAGTGAATTCTGTCTACATCAGCACTGGACAGTGGCGAAATCCTGAAACACGTCTTGAGCGTGCCATTTTGGTTTGGGGTGTCGATCCGGCACAATCAGCATTCAAATCGCCCGAAATTAACCAAAACCAGAATCACCTTAAACAGTTGTATCAAGTTCTGTTTGACCAAGCAGGTCGTCCAGAATACGGCGCAGTTGGCGATATCTTTAAGAAAACAGGCAAATTTGACACGGAGCTGAATAGTAAAGCCGTCTTTGTTAAGGGCTTGTTTACCGATGGTGCTTCCTTTGCTGCCGATGGTAATGTGATCGCCAGTGACTCTACCTTTCTGCAACTATTTCCCCAGCGTCAACCCGATCGCATCGAAGTTGGGTTAATCACGCTTAAACCAGATGCCGATCCAGAAAAAGTGCGATCGCAACTTGTCAATGGACTACCTAAAGATGTCAGAGTCTTGACTCCAGAAGAGTTTGCCAAAGTGGAGAGAACTTACTGGGAAGAAGGTACTGGGATTGGTTTTATTTTCGGTTTAGGTACAGTAGTCGGGTTTATTGTTGGCATCGTGATTGTCTACCAAATCCTTTACTCTGATGTTTCTGACCACTTGCCAGAATACGCCACGCTCAAAGCAATGGGATACACTGATAGCTATCTCTTGGGAGTCCTACTTCAAGAAGCATTGTTATTAGCTATCTTAGGGTTTATTCCTGGATTCATCCTTTCTTTTGGATTGTATCAAGTCACCTACGCTGCCACAATGCTTCCCATTTTTATGAAAACAGAACGGGCATTACAAGTTTGGATTTTAACCTTAATCATGTGTAGTGTTTCTGGAGCGATCGCTATACGAAAACTACGATCTGCTGACCCTGCTGATGTTTTTTAGACGCGATTAATCGCGTCTGTACAAGAAACCCGATTAATCGCGTCTTTACTAAAATTAGGAATTATCTCCCCCATTCCCAATGCCCTATAAAATCCTATGTTGCAAAAACCTTTACCAGTAACTTCCAACTCAACACTTTCTGTTTTAGAATCCGTAATTTCTATCAGTAACCTCAACCACTACTTCGGTGAAGGTGCGCTTCGCAAACAAGTATTATTCGACATTAATTTGGAGATTAACGCTGGGGAAATCGTTATCATGACAGGCCCCTCTGGATCGGGTAAAACCACCTTGTTAACTTTAATGGGTGGATTGCGTTCTGCTCAAGAAGGTAGTCTTAAAATCTTAGGAGAGGAAATTCGTGGTGCCAAAAAGCTGCAATTAACTAAGCTGCGCCGCCAGATTGGCTATATTTTCCAGGCGCATAACTTGATGACTTTTTTGACAGCAAGAGAAAATGTGCGAATGTCCTTAGAGTTGCATGACGATTTTTTGAATCAGGATATCGACGCCAAAGCGATCGCCATTTTGGAAACTGTCGGTTTAGCTGATCGTGTAAATTATTACCCGGAGAAACTATCTGGAGGGCAAAAGCAACGGGTTGCGATCGCTCGTGCTTTAGTTAGTCATCCTAAGATTGTCTTAGCAGATGAACCCACTGCTGCACTCGACAAAAAATCTGGGCGCGATGTCGTGGAAATAATGCAGAAGCTAGCTAAAGAACAAGGTTGTACAATTTTGCTAGTTACCCACGATAACCGCATCCTCGATATTGCCGATCGCATCATTTATATGGAAGATGGTCAGCTGAAGACTGATGGCACAGATACGACTACAACAGAGAAATAATATTATTTTAGGGGCGTTGCATAGTTGCGGGATGATTAGACATCTCCCCCTGCTTCCCCTGCGCCCCGTGCTTCCCCTGCTTGCCAAAGCGATGGGATATTTTTTTAGTTGGAAGTCCCTAATAGTTCGGAGATCAACAAACTACGGGCAGAAGGGTTTGCTTGCACCTCACTTGATTCAGGACGCATCAGAGTAATCGTGCAGGATAACGGCCCAATATATCGTTGCAAAGAATTACAGCAATTATGGTCAAAGTGGGAAGATATGGGTTTGTACGTCTTCTTTTTACCTAAATATTGTTCTGAGATGAACCCAATTCAATTGGAATGGCAACACCTCAAAAAAGATGAATTAGCCGCGAAAACTTTTGAGGATGAGTACCACCATTGCTTATGCTGTCATTGATGGAGTTAAAACAAGAGGAGAAAAGGGAAACTACAGTACGCAACGTGTAAGATTTAACTCTCATTCTTCTGCTTAATTCTTTATTACATACTTGTAATTTTTTTTCACAGACTTACTTATAAGACAATACGGTTCAGTTAAGGACTAATTGTACAAAATTGTGGGTTTTCGAGACGCGATAAATCGCCGTCTCTACAAGTGTTTTGGTTTTATCTTAACTGTATTGACTTATAAGAGATTCCCGACCCTATACCCCACAAAAAATAATAAATTGCTTTCAAGTCTTATCAAACAGAGATTTTGGTTATTGAGTACATTATTAATACATATTAATAGATTGCAATATTGGGGATGAGATATTAATAGATGCAGTATTGGTCGAAAGTTAACTTAAAAACCAAAAGCAATCAATAAATTATCCTTTAAACACGGAGTAAATCCTACCGTTAAATATTTAATGCAGATAATACACTTTCTAATTCTTCTACTCACACGTTCTGATAATGCAGCTTAGAGGCGGGGACAAAAATCCAATTATGAACAAAACCTTTGCAACCATCGATGGGAATGAGGCTGTCGCCCGTGTTGCTTACAAATTAAATGAAGTAATTGCTATTTATCCCATCACCCCCTCTTCAGCAATGGGTGAATGGGCAGATGCTTGGTCAGCAGAAGGTCGTCCCAACCTCTGGGGTACTGTTCCCAGCGTCGTGCAGATGCAAAGCGAAGGAGGAGCAGCTGGTGCTGTGCATGGAGCATTACAAACAGGTTCCCTGAGTACCACCTTCACGGCATCTCAGGGATTATTGTTGATGATACCCAACTTCTACAAAATTGCTGGTGAGTTGACTAGCGCTGTGGTTCACGTTGCCGCCCGTTCCTTGGCTACCCACGCTTTATCAATTTTTGGTGACCATAGCGATGTGATGGCAGCTCGTGCGACTGGTTTTGCCCTGCTGTGTTCCGCTTCGGTGCAGGAAAGTCAAGATTTTGCTCTCATCGCCCATGCTGCTACGCTGGAGGCGCGAGTCTCATTTATGCATTTCTTTGACGGCTTCCGCACCTCTCATGAAGTGCAGAAAGTCAAATTGCTCTCAGATGATGATTTACGATCGCTTATCCACGATAACCTAATACTCGCCCATCGTAGCCGTGCCCTCACCCCAGATCGTCCAGTATTGCGTGGTACTGCCCAAAACCCCGATGTCTACTTCCAAGGACGTGAAGGCGCTAACCCTTACTACAACGCGTGTCCAGATATTGTCCAGCGGATCATGGATGAATTTGGAGAACGCACGGGAAGGCATTACAAAATCTATGAATATTACGGTGCTAACGATGCCGATCGCGTTATTGTTCTTATGGGTTCAGGTTGTGAAACCGTCCATGAAACAGTAGATTACCTTAACGCCCGTGGTGAAAAACTTGGTGTAGTCAAAGTGCGACTTTACCGCCCCTTTGATGTCCAAAGGTTTGTTTCAGTATTACCAACTAGTGTACAAGCGATCACTGTTCTCGACCGCACTAAAGAAGCAGGTAGCGCCGGGGAACCTTTGTATTTGGATGTCGTGGCTGCTATCCATGAGGCGTGGGGAGATAAGAAAGCAGGGGGAGCAGGGGGAGCAGGGGAGGCAGGGGGAGAAAATACTCTCTCATACCCTAAAATTATTGGTGGTCGCTACGGTCTTTCTTCTAAAGAATTTACGCCGGCGATGGTGAAGGGCATCTTTGATAATCTTGCCCAAGCTAAACCAAAAAATCACTTTACGATTGGGATTAATGACGACGTTAGTCATACTTCACTCAGCTTTGACCCTAATTTCTCCACAGAATCGGATAACGTTGTTCGGGCAATGTTCTATGGGTTGGGCGCTGATGGTACAGTTGGCGCTAACAAAAACTCCATCAAGATTATTGGTGAAGAAACCGACAATTACGCCCAAGGCTACTTTGTCTATGACTCCAAGAAATCTGGGTCGATGACTGTCTCTCACCTACGCTTTGGCAAAGAGCCAATTCGCTCCACCTACCTAATTGACCAAGCCAACTTTATTGGTTGTCATCACTGGGGATTTCTGGAACGCATAGATATTTTGAAGGCTGCTATTCCTGGAGCGACTTTGCTGCTTAACAGCCCATACAATGCAGATACCGTTTGGGAATATCTGCCGCTGAAGGTGCAACAGCAAATTATCGACAAGCATTTGAAGTTATATGTAATCAATGCTAGCCAGGTTGCCCGCGAAAGTGGCATGGGTGGCAGAATTAACACCATTATGCAGGTATGCTTCTTTGCCTTGGCGGGTGTCTTGCCGCAGGAAGAAGCGATCGCTAAAATCAAACAAGCGATTGACAAGACTTATGGTAAAAAAGGTGCAGAAGTTGTCCGCATGAACTTGCAAGCTGTAGACAACACCTTAGAAAATTTACATCACGTCAAATTAATAGACGCGATGAATCGAGACGCGATGAATCGCGTCTCTACTCCTGACTCTTGTACAGACGCGATTCATCGCGTCTCTCCTCTTAACTCCGCTCCCGAATTTGTGCGAGAAGTTCTGGGGAAAATCATGGTGTGGGAAGGTGATGATTTACCTGTTAGTACACTACCTGTTGATGGCACTTTTCCCGTAGGTACTGCCAAGTGGGAAAAACGTAACGTTGCCGAAGAGATACCTGTGTGGGAGCCAGATGTCTGCGTTCAATGTGGTAAGTGTGTCATGGTTTGTCCCCACAGTGCCATCCGTGCAAAGGCTTATCAACCAGATGAGTTAGTTAATGCACCAGAAACCTTCAAGTCAACTGGTGCAAAAGATAAAGACTTTGCCAATCAAAAATTTACCATTCAAGTTGCCCCAGAAGATTGCACGGGATGCACTATTTGTGTAAATATTTGCCCTGCTAAAGATAAATCTGAGCCATTGCGGAAAGCGATTAACATGGCGCAGCAGTTGCCATTGCAGGAACAAGAGCGAAAAAACTGGGATTTCTTTTTGAGTTTACCTAATCCTGACAGGCGATCGCTAAAATTAAACCAGATTCGCCAACAACAACTGCAAGAACCTTTATTTGAATTCTCTGGTGCTTGTGCAGGTTGTGGTGAAACACCTTACTTAAAATTATTAACACAATTGTTTGGCGATCGCGCCGTCATCGCCAATGCTACAGGTTGCTCCTCAATTTATGGTGGTAACCTCCCCACAACTCCTTGGACAAAAAACGCCCAAGGACGTGGCCCAGCGTGGTCTAATAATCTATTTGAAGATAACGCTGAATTCGGTTTTGGCTTCCGTCTCTCTCTCGACAAACAAGCCGAGTTTGCGGCGGAATTGTTGCAACAATTGGGGAGCGAAATAGATGAAAACCTTGTTTCTTCCATCCTCAAAGCTGAACAAAAATCTGAGGCTGACATTTGGGAACAGCGCGAAAGGATAGAACTGTTGCAGCAGAGGTTAGATGAAATTGTAACTTTCGACCCCAATCTCAAATCCAAAATCCAAAATCTCAAATCTCTTACAGATTACTTGGTGAGAAAAAGCGTCTGGATTGTTGGCGGTGACGGTTGGGCTTATGATATTGACTTTGGTGGTATCGATCATGTGATTGCTAGCGGTCGCAATGTCAACATCTTGGTGATGGATACAGAAGTGTATTCTAATACAGGCGGTCAATCTTCCAAAGCTACGCCACGAGCAGCAGTTGCTAAATATGCCGCCAGTGGTAAGCCTGCACCAAAGAAAGATTTAGGAATGATTGCCATGACCTACGGAAATGTCTACGTAGCGAGTGTAGCTCTTGGTGCTAGAGATGAACATACCCTCAAAGCATTTCTGGAAGCAGAAGCTTATGATGGCCCATCAATAATTATTGCTTACAGTCATTGCATCGCCCACGGCATCAACATGACCACAGGGATGAATCATCAAAAAACTCTGGTAGAATCAGGTCGTTGGTTGCTGTATCGGCATAATCCAGAGTTGCTTAACCAGGGTAAAAATCCATTGCAATTGGATATGCGATCGCCTACGCAATCTGTAGAACATTCAATGTATCAAGAGAATCGCTTCAAGATGCTGACTAAGAGCAAACCAGACGTAGCCAAGCACTTGTTAGAACAAGCGCAAGCTGAAGTAGATGCACGTTGGCAGATGTACCAATATCTGGCAAAACGCGATATTCTCTGAACATTAGCCTTAATTTTAGTTATAAAAATTGCGACTTTAGTAACTCAAGTCGCAATTTTCGTTATCAAATAACCATTTTGATTAGTAAAATCGTTATTTTCGTTACAAACAATAGAATTTTCGTTACAAAATTACCATTTTGGTTAGTAAAATCGTTATTTTCATTACTAACGCTGTGGTTTAAGTTGTATTGAACCCAAATTTTAGTCAATAAACGCGCAAATCTTGGATTTCATTCCTCAACACAATGTGTAAAAGGAGTGCGATGTCTACGACGGGTTGTGACGCTCGAACCCAAGAGCGTGTTGCAGACAAAACTTACTAATGCTTCTCTACGAAATGCTGCGTGTAGCTTGCTTCCCCGTAAAGGTAGGCTATCGGTGACACAAAAATTTTATATAGCACTTCCTAAAATTCACTCTAACTTTACCAGAATGACACCCAGCCTCTTGACAATGCTTAAATATTTATAAGAGTATTTAAGTGATTTAACGGTTATAAAAGTAATTTTTGTTTACAAAGTCAGAATGGTTGACTAGCTGACACCAAAAGACCGCTATCAATACAATTTTTAATTGTAAGCTTGTAATTCGTGATTAAATTTTCTAATTACGAATTACGAATTACAAATTATTCAGTTACCGCTATCGGTCAGATGTGGCAGCAGAGAGGCATCAAAGATAGTAAGCGGGGAAATATTAATAGATGTGCAGCTTAATTTTAGAAGAGAGCAGGTGCAAATGTCTAAAATTTTTACGCAAGCGTAATCACAAATTACAAATTACGCCTTGCGGTACTAGTCTAATGACTAACAACAAATAGCTTATAAAAACTAACACTGGAAAAATAATGGCAAATTCAACTTTTAACCTTTCGGATCTCAATGGTACTAACGGCTTTGCCATCAACGGCATCAATGCAGTTGACTTCTCAGGCTTCTCTGTCAGCAGTGCGGGAGACATCAACGGCGACGGCATCGACGACCTGATTATCGGGGCATTTCGTGCCGACCCTAACGGCGACAGTTCAGGGCAGAGCTACGTGGTGTTTGGCAGCAAGGGGGGTTTTAGTGCCCAACTCAACCTCTCCACCCTCAACGGCACGTCAGGCTTTGCCATCAACGGCATCAATGCAAATGACCAATCAGGCAGGTCTGTCAGCAGTGCGGGAGATATCAACGGTGACGGCATCGACGACCTAATTATCGGGGCATTTCGTGCCGACCCTAACGGCGACAGTTCAGGGCAGAGCTACGTGGTGTTTGGCAGCAAGGGGGGTTTTAGTGCCCAACTCAACCTCTCCACCCTCAACGGCACGTCGGGTTTTGCCATCAACGGCATCAATGCAAATGACAATTCAGGCTTCTCTGTCAGCAGTGCGGGAGACATCAACGGCGACGGCATCGACGACTTGATTATCGGGGCACCCTTTGCCGACCCCAACGGCAAGTATTCTGGGCAGAGCTACGTGGTGTTTGGCAGCAAGGGGGGTTTTAGTGCCCAATTCAACCTCTCCACCCTCAACGGCACGTCGGGCTTTGCCATCAACGGCATCAATCCAGGCGACGCTTCAGGCTACTCTGTTAGCAGTGCGGGAGACATCAACGGCGACGGCATCGACGACCTGATTATTGGGGCACCCTTTGCCGACCCCAACAGTGAGATATCAGGGCAGAGCTACGTGGTGTTTGGCAACAAGGGGGATTTTAGCGCCCAATTCAACCTTTCCACCCTCAACGGCACGTCGGGTTTTGCCATCAACGGCATCAATGAAGGTGACTTCTCAGGCTACTCTGTTAGCAGTGCGGGAGACATTAACGGCGACGGCATCGACGACCTGATTATCGGGGCAAACGATGCCGACCCCAACGGTGAGAACTCAGGGCAGAGCTACGTGGTGTTTGGCAGCAAGGGGGGTTTTAGTGCCCAATTTAACCTCTCCACCCTCAATGGCACTAATGGCTTTGCCATCAACGGCATCAATGGAATGGACTACTCAGGTATTTCTGTCAGCAGTGCGGGAGACATCAATGGTGACGGCATCGACGACCTGATTATCGGGGCATTTGCTGCCGACCCCAACAGCATCCCATCAGGGCAGGCCTACGTGGTGTTTGGTAGCAAGGAGGGTTTTGGTGCCAGCTTTGACCTCTCCACCCTCAATGGCACTAATGGCTTTGCCATCAACAGCATCAATCCACGTGACGCCTTAGGTATTTCTGTCAGCAGTGCAGGAGACATTAATGGCGACGGCATCGACGACCTGATTATCGGGGCAAGTAATGCCGACCCCAACGGCAACTATTCTGGGCAGAGCTACGTGTTGTTTGGCGGAAAAAATATCGGCGTCACCCCTATCCTAACGGGCACGCCTAGTGCAGATACTCTCATCGGCACAATTAGCAACAATATCATCGACGGCAAAGCTGGTAATGATACCCTCACAGGCAACGGTGGTCAAGATAAGTTTGTAATTCGGCGAGGTGATGGCAATGACATCATCACCGATTTTGCTGGCGTAGGTAAAAGCACAAATCCATCGGCGGCTGTGATTGCCAATGTTGACACGTTGCAATTTACAGGAGCGGGATTAACTGCCAGAAATCTGCAATTAACTCAAAATGGTAACAACTTGGAAGTCACCTTTGAAAATGTGGCTAATACCAAAGTTACTCTGCAAAACTTCAAATTAGAAAACCTAGATAATTTACCTGCATCGGGTAGCAGACCAGCTATCGGCAATATCCTATTTGATAAACAGACCAGCATCGCTGACAGTTTTGATGTCTTCGATGCCAATTCCACTCAAACTAGCCTGTTTAGCAAGAACACCGTGACATTCCTCAATGACCTCTCCAATAACATTACGGGTTTTGACAAATCAAATGATGTAATTAATGGTCAAGGGGGTAATGACAAAATCGATGGCAAGAGTGGCAACGATTATCTACGTGGTGGTACTGGGAATGATACCCTTATCGGTGGTACAGGTAATGATACTCTCGTTGGCGGTGCTGGCAATGACGTACTTACAGGCGGCGCGGGTGCTGACAGATTTCTTTACAATACCAATGCTCCCTTTGCCCTGACTGCTGTTGGTGTAGATACCATTAGTGATTTTAAACCCTCTCAAGGTGACAAGATAATCTTAGATAAGACTACCTTTAATGCGATCGCTTCTGCTGCGGGAACAGGTTTTAGTAACGCCAATGATTTTAAAATCACAACTTCTGCCAGTACTAGCACGGCAAAAATTGTGTATGATGCTGTGAGTGGGCAGTTGTTCTACAACCAAAATGGCAGCGTGGCTGGTTTTGGCAGTGGTAGTTTATTTGCGACTCTAACTGGTGCGCCAACTCTCACGGCATCTGATTTTGTCTTGCAAGCGTAGTTTGCCCAAAACACCAAACTACTAGCTCAGAACATGGAACTTTGAATTTCGATTTGTACCACTCTAGCAACCCCCCTTCATTGGCTGTTCCAAATAAAAAGTTGTCTATTTCATTGTGTAGACCGTTCGCTATTAACAGCCAATGGTCATTCTGAATCTAAAAAGAAAAGAATACAGAGTAACTAAATTCATTTAGAGTACTCCAAGTAAAAAAATGCTCAATTGTCATTGCGAGCGAAGCGAAGCAATCGCAAGGGCTGGGATTGCTTCGCTTCGCTCGCAATGACGGGTTTTGGATCATTTATTTTTTGGAACACTCTTATAGTTACTGAGCTTGTCGTTGGCGCAGCCTCTCGTAGAGAAGTATGGGGATTGTAATACGTGACTTTTGAATTCCCCGTTTGCGTAGCGTCCCGCACAAAAGGGGCTGACTTCTTCTGAAAGTGTTTAAATTTTTAGTTGGAGAAACAAAAGGACGAACTTATGGCAAATTCGGTTTTCAACCTTTCCACCCTCAATGGCACTAACGGCTTTGCCATCAACGGCATCAATCCAGGTGACTTCTCAGGCATCTCTGTCAGCAGTGCGGGAGACATCAACGGCGACGGCATCGACGACCTAATTATCGGGGCAGAGGGTGCCAACTTCAACGGCGAGCTTTCAGGACAGAGCTACGTGGTGTTTGGCAGGAAGGTTGGTTTTGATTCCCAATTCAACCTGTCCAACCTCAACGGCACTAACGGCTTTGCCATCAACGGCATCAATTCAGATGATAGTTCAGGCAACCCTGTCAGTAATGCGGGAGACATCAACGGCGACGGCATCGACGACCTAATTATTGGGGCATTCCGTGCCGATCCCAACGTCAACTACTCAGGGCAGAGCTACGTAGTGTTTGGCAGCAAGGGCGGTTTTGTTGCCAGCTTTGACCTGTCCACCCTCAACGGCACTAACGGCTTTGCCATCAACGGCATCAATGCGTATGATAGATCGGGCTATTCTGTCAGCAATGCGGGAGACATCAACGGCGACGGCATCGACGACCTGATTATCGGGGCACGAAGTGCCAACTCCTCTAACGGCGGCGGCTCAGGGCAGAGCTACGTGGTCTTTGGCGGCAAGGGGGGTTTTGATGCCCAATTCAACCTCTCCACCCTCAACGGCGTTAATGGCTTTACCATCAACGGCATCAATGGATATGACCAATTAGGCTACTCTACCAGCAGTGCAGGAGATATTAATGGCGACGGTCTTGACGACATAATTATTGGGGCACCCTATGCCGACCCCAACGGCAGCCAATCAGGACAGAGCTATGTGGTGTTTGGCAGTAAAGGAGGTTTTGATGCCCAATTCAACCTTTCCACCCTCAACGGCAATAACGGCTTTGCTATCAACGGTATCAATCCAGTTGATAAATCAGGCGTCTCTGTCAGCAGTGCGGGAGACATTAACGGTGACGGCATCGACGACCTAATTATTGGGGCAAGGCTTGCCGACCCCAACGGTGACAGTTCAGGGCAGAGCTACGTGGTGTTTGGCAGCAAGGAGGGTTTTGATGCCCAACTTAATCTCTCCACCCTCAACGGCACTAACGGCTTTGCCATCAACGGCATCAATCCAGTTGACACTTCAGGTAACTCTGTCAGCAGTGCAGGAGACATCAACGGCGACGGCATCGACGATCTGATTATCGGGGCAAGGCTTGCCAACCCCAATGGCAACGCCTCAGGGCAGAGCTACGTGGTGTTTGGCAGCAAGGGGGGTTTTGATGCTCAACTTAATCTTTCCACCCTCAACGGCACTAACGGCTTTGCCATCAACGGCATTAATGAAGGTGACACTTCAGGTAACTCTGTCAGCGGTGCGGGAGATATCAACGGCGACGGTCTTGATGACATAATTATTGGGGCAGGTGGTGCCAACCCCAACGGTGACAGTTCAGGGCAAAGCTACGTGCTGTTTGGCAACCGCGCCCCCGGACTCGACCTCAACGGCAATTCTTCAGGAATTGATTTTAGCACCACCTTTAGCGGCACTCCCGTCTCCATCGTCAAAAGCAACTTCACCCTGAGTGACAATAACACTACCCTAGCTGGTGCGACCATCACCATTACCAATCTCTTGAATGGCGCAGCCGAAAGTCTCAATGCCACTGCTATTGGTAACATAACTGCTACTTACAATGCCACCACAGGCACTCTTACCCTCAGTGGCACGGATACCATTGCCAATTACCAAAAAGTCCTTAATAGCCTTACCTATAACAATACTGCTGCCACTGTTAACACTAGCGATCGCATTATTGAGTTTGTCGTCAATGACGGACAGGCTCACACTAACACCAGTGCGGTGGCAAAAACCACCTTGGGTTTTAACCTGAAATTCACGGGTACGCCTGGCACAGATACTCTCAAAGGCACAATTGCCAACAACATCATCGATGGCAAAGCTGGTAATGACACGCTCACAGGCAACGGTGGTCAAGATAAGTTTGTGATTCGCCGAGGTGATGGCAATGACATCATCACTGATTTTGGTGGCGTAGGTAAAGGCGCAAACCTATCAGCAGCAGTGATTGGTAAGGTGGACACGTTGCAATTTACGGGTAATGGCTTAACTGCCAGAAATCTGCAATTGTCTCAAAATGGCAACAACTTAGAAGTCACCTTTGAAAATGTGGCTAACACCAAAGTCACTCTGCAAAACTTCAAATTAGAAAACCTGGATAATTTACCTGCATCGGCTAGCAGAACAGCGATCGGTAATATTCTGTTTGATAATCAGACCAGTATCGCTGACAGTTTTGATGTCTTCGATGCCAATTCTACTCAAACTAGTTTGTTTAACAAGAATACCGTAACGTTCCTCAATGACCTTTCTAATAACATCACGGGTTTTGACAACTCAAATGATGTAGTTAATGCTCAGGGGGGTAACGATACCATTAACGGTAAGAGTGGCAACGACTTGCTACGGGGTGGCGCTGGTCATGATACTCTCATTGGCGGTGCAGGCAATGATATTCTTGTTGGTGGTGCGGGTGCTGACAGATTCCTTTACAATACCAATGCTCTCTTTGCCCTGACTGCTGTTGGTGTAGATGTCATTAGTGATTTTAAACACTCTCAAGGTGACAAGATAATTTTAGATAAGACTACCTTTAATGCGATCGCTTCTGCTCCGGGAACAGGTTTTAGTAACGCCAATGATTTTAAAATCACAACTTCTGCCAGTACTAGCACGGCGAAAATTGTGTATGACGCTGTGAGTGGACAGTTGTTCTACAACCAAAATGGCAGTGCGGCTGGTTTTGGCAGTGGTGGTTTATTTGCGACTCTAACTGATACGCCAACTCTGACTGCATCTGATTTTGTCTTGCAAGCATAGTTTGCCCAAACATGGTGTTCCAAGCTTGAAACATGAAACTTCAAGCTTGGAACACCGAACTGAATCCTTTACTAACAGCTCTGGGCTACTTAGATAGACGAGTCATTTCAAATAATTGCTGGGCATTACTTCCTAAAAAAGCATCGAAAACTACCTGCTTTCCAGATTCCACTTCTACTAGATAGCGCTGGGCAATTTCATAATAAGCGTAAGTCCAAGGGATCTGAATTTCTGCACCACTGTTATCATCTAAGACTGTCACCATTTCCGTTACTGCTTGAGTTGCAGTTTGCCGCAAACCACAAGCAATATTTCCCTCTATCTCTGCTTTCATTGGTACACCTAAGTTAGCTAAAGCACTGGCAGTAGTATCAATGTCTGGATATTCTGGAGTATTCTGGCTGTTGACGTAGCCTGTAAAGTGGTTGACAGCATATCCGTGCAGCAACACCCAAGCCCCATACTGAGTAACCTGATTCACCTCTTCGACAACAGAACGCTGGGGAGGTAGCCAAGGGCGGGTGAAGGCTTGCTGGAGTTGTTTGGCGATGGTTTCAATGTTCCCATCTTTTTGTAGAAGAGTAAGGGGTGAGGTCAGTTTGTCTGGGATTGAAGATACTGTTTTAGAGATGAGTTGGGCAATATTAGCAGGCAATTCATCGACAATCAACTCGCTGATAAACAGCTTGGGTAAGTTAAATTCCTCTTGCTGCGGATGACGATAATGACGGGCGTACAGATGGGTTTGAGCAAAAGTATACTCTCCAGCCGCCACGTAACCCAAGGCTTCTGCAAGTTGCCCAAGGTAGTCAATTCCCAAGTTAACTTGGCCCTGTGGACTATCTACTAATAAACGCAAAGACCGAAAGGCAATGTGGTCGTTGGCGACAGTTCCACCCGCAGCAGTAATCATTTGCTGGTAGGTACGGGCATGATTTACCCTGGCGCTGTATTCTTGCCAAAGTAATTTCCATAAATGAATGGCTATTTTGGGTTTCATATAGATTAGTTATTTGTTATTAGAGACGCGATTAATCGCGTCTGTACAAGAGTCAAGAGAGACGCGATTAATCGCGTCTGTACAAGAGTCAAGTCTCCCTCATCTTTTAAGAACTTAAAATCTCGCTGATAATCTGAAGGGCGATTTGAATTTGGTCGCTGTCAATAACTAAAGGTGGACAGAAACGAATTGCTGCTTTACCGCAACCTAGCAATAATAAACCGCGTAAAAAAGCTTCTTGGATAATGCGATCGCGTAATTTATGATCGAGATTACCCTGCTCATCCAATAAGTCCACCGCTACCATCAAACCCTTACCTCGTGGCGGTGAGACTTTGGGAAATCTTTGATGCAACTTGGTAAGACTAGCTTGTAATAATTCTCCCATCTGGGTAGCGTTGGTCATCAAACCACTTTCTAGCAGTCGCAGAGTGGCAATACCAGCAGCACAAGCTACGGGATTACCACCAAATGTGGTGGCGTGAGAACCAGGAGGCCAAGTCATTAACTCAGGTCTGGCAAGTATCGCTCCTAAGGGCATACCACTAGCAATACCTTTAGCAGTGGTAATGATATCAGGCATCACACGCCAATGCTCGATCGCAAATAGGCGACCAGTCCGCCCCATTCCCGCTTGCACTTCATCCACTACCATCAGAATACCGTGGCGATCGCAAATCTCCCGAATCCGCTCCAAGAAACCATCTTCGGGGACGATATACCCACCCTCTCCTTGAATCGGCTCAACTACGATCACCGCTACTTCTTGCGGTGGTAAAATTGTCCCAAATAAATGTTTTTCCAAGTAATCTAAGCTAGCGTGAGTACCGTAGGGGATATGAGTCACCCCAGGAACTAAAGGCCCAAAATTAGCTCGCTGCACTGCTTTGGAACCGGTGAGAGACATTGCTCCATAGGTGCGCCCGTGAAATGCGCCTAAGAATGCCACGATTAGCGATCGCTTGGTGTAATATCGAGCTAATTTGATTGCTCCTTCGTTGGATTCTGCCCCAGAATTGGTGAAAAATACTTTTGCAGGGAACCCAGTATTACTCTGCGGCTGGGGAAAAGGGGCGCGAGTCGCCAATTGTTCCGCTAGTTCCACCATTGGCTCATAATAAAAATCCGTCCCTGACATGTGCAGCAGTTGCCCCGACTGTTCTTGAATTGCCTTGACCACTTCCGGGTGGGCGTGTCCGGTGGCGGTAACAGCAATACCTGCGGTCATATCCAGAAATACATTGCCATCCACATCTTCTACCATACAGCCCTGGCCGCGAGATACAACTAACGGGTAATCGCGGGTATAAGAAGGGGAAGTTACGGCGCGATCGCGTTGTACAATTGCTTGAGCGCGAGGTCCAGGTAAGGAAGTTACTAGATGGGGTGTACGAGGTAAATTTAGTTTAATAGGAATACTTAACATAATTTTGTTCAATTTTTTAAAGATTACTGATGATTAAACGCTAAAGGTTGATTGCTTACAGTAGCAATTGATTCCATTAGTGTAGGAATTACGCATTTACCGAAAAATTAGAGTATACGTCAGCAATCGTGGAAATATACAGCTAATTTTTCATGAATCCTCAGAGGTATTTAACGAAAAAGCTTCATTGTAAAGGCTTTCGTATTGTTTGAGACTCTCGCCCGTTTTTATAACACAACTTTTGGAAAATATTGTAATAATTACAATATTTTCCACACATATTATGAAACTTATCCACTACCCAACCGCTTGCTCAAACATGATTTCTAACAATAGGATGTCATCCTATTGTGGGGTGGGCATCTCACCCGCCCATAGACAAAGGCGGACAAGATGTCCACCCCACAAGATTGAATAATTTATCTGTTGGAAATCCCTAAGTTTTCGTTACCACGCAAACTTGCGTTGTTCATATATAGCAATCCTATATGACAATAGGTAATATCATGTCCGGCTGATTAGTTATTATTCCTGCATCTGTGCAAAAACCTGAAAACTCTTTCTCCCCCTGCCCCCTTGCGGTCTTAATGATAAGTCTTTAACCGGATACGATATAAGCTATCTATGGGAACCCCCAGAATCTCCTATTGTTGTAAAACTGAAACCGTCCAAAGCCAAGAAACTGACCATGAGATTTCTCACCCACAGGAAATGCTGTCACACCCAATAAATAGACACCAGAAAAGCTCGGATTCTTCACAGGGCGGAGGGCGATTATAACTGTCTGTCCCGGAGTCACAGGCGGGTCAAAGTTCACAGTAACGGTGCGTGTCTCACGTTCGTTTGTTACAGGGCCTAGTTTCAGTTGCGTTTCTTTGCGTAGGCGTAGCCCGCCGCAGGCATCGCGTGTTCCGACAAATGCACGGGTATCATTAAGGTCATAGCGGATGTTTTCTGCTCCCTCTTTCTGAGTAATCGTTACCCTCTGAAGAGATTCTCCGGCGTTCTCCGGCACATTAATGGTGAAATAATAAGTTGCGCCCCAAGCATTCGCATCTTTGTAAGTAGTTGTCGCGTCAACAAGTTTTGGTGGTTGGACAAAATAGACTGTGCCATCTCTAAGCTGCACAGCTTGAGTCACCGGAACCGCAACTACTCCAATGCCTATTGCTAGCGAGAGTGTTATCCTCAACAAAGTTGCAACGCGCATGATTCAGATATAAAAAACGCACTCATTTCAATTCTAGTTCTTTAGGAATGAATGACTTGGGAATGATAGAAGCTTGTTTTTCCCCAACCGAAGATTTCGTGTACCACCAAGCCCAAGCAATTAAAACAGCTTGAAAGGGAAGTCTAACTACGTGTACCCAAGGTGAGTTTGGTATATGTTCTAGCTGAATATGATTAACCGCCATGTTGATATTGGCTGGGAAAACCGCAATAAAAAGAGCAATAAGTCCCCAAGCAGCAGCTTGACTTACAGGCGGGACTAATAACCCAATACCACCCAAAATTTCATAAAAGCCACTGAGATAAACTAATCCTAAAGGATAAGGAAGTTGCGGTGGCATAATTTTGACATAGGGTGTTGGAATAACAAAATGTGTCACTCCAACCACAATGATGGATATGGCAAGGATGACACGTAAGATTTCCTTATACTTCTTCATAGTTTTTGACTCATTATATACTTGCCCCTATTACTTTAGTTTGACTGATGGATATTAATCTGCCTTGAGCCAATAGGAGTAAAAATCGACGAAATTTTCCAAAATACAGCTTATAACAAGTCTGGATAATTAAAACGCCATCAACTCTCCAGCACTCGCTGTAATTTCGCCAAGCTTCCACGCAAAAGTATTGCGCTTCCTTTTAACTCGTAAATCAAGTTTTGAACTTCTAAATCGAGTTTTGAACTTCTAAATTAGCTTCAAAACTCATAAATGAGATTTTCAAGTCAAAAATCGTCTTAAATCTCATAAAACTCTTAATTGCAAGAAACTTAAGCCAATATCACTGCATTTCTCTTGTTCACTAATCCCAATACTGCTCGGTTAAAGGGAAAAGGAGTGGAAGGCTCGATATATTATAAAGTTTTTTCCCCTTTAACCTTTTCCCTTTCCCCCTTGACTGTTACAGTAACTAAACCCACCTCAGACATTTCACAGGTTTTAACTCAATACAGTTCAGATAAGCCCAAAACCCTGATGTAGAGACGCGATGAATCGCGTCTTCAAAGACCAATTATCTACACCAATTATCTTAACCCAAGCGTATTGGGTTTTAACTGACGCTAGGACAAGACTTAAACCTAGACGAGTTTCAAATTTACCAGATGCTAGCGATGGCTGCGCCAACCAAGGCGAACGCGCTATCTTGAAAAATGAACTTTCAAGTATGCGAAACTGATGAAAGGCAAGCAAGTTTTACTCACAGGTGGTACTGGTGGACTAGGTTTAGGTGTGACACCAATGATTCTCGCCCAAGGTGCAGAGGTGACAATTCCTTATCGGAATATCAAAGATGTTGAACGCCTCAAGAGCATTCTTTCACCCACTGATTTTGCCAGACTTTCTTTTGTCCCCTCTAATCTGGAGGAGGAAGCTTCGGTAGAAAATCTCATCAACCGCATAGGACGGGTGGATGTGTTAATTCATTTAGTGGGTGGCTTTTCGATGGGGAAAACCCACGAATATAGTTTTTCCAATTGGAAACACGAATTAGATATTAACTTGAATACTACTTTCTTGACTTGCAAGTATAGCCTGAAAAAAATGTTGGAACATGGCTATGGACGTATTGTGACAGTAGGCTCTAAAGCCGCTGTAAAACCTGCTGGACAATTTGCTGCATATTCCGCTGCTAAAGCTGGTGTGGTAGCTTTGACACAAGCGATCGCTGATGAAACTAAAGGTACTAATATCACCGCTAATGTCGTCCTTCCCAGCGTCATTGATACTCCCAACAACCGTCAAGCAATGGGTGCAGAAAATGCTGACAAGTGGGTTAAACCTGAATCTTTGGCGCAAATAATCTGCTTTTTAGCTTCAGAAGCTGCTAAAGATATCCGAGGTGCAGCAATTCCTGTCTACGGCAATATTTAGTTGGGATACTAAAAACCTGCATTATTGGTGAATTTAGATTCAGTAATCCTAATTTAATTCGCCATTTTGTAGAATACCACATAGGATTAAAGTTAAATATGAAGACAACTATTGAGTATAAACTACTCCAAAAGCAATTTTATATTAATTTGTCAATCCTCCAAAAGAAATATATTAAAAATATTAAGCAAGCTTATTTATCCCCACTTACTTAAGTCTGAGCGAGCAACTCCAAAGATTGCTTCTATTACAGCACGGTGTAAATCCACCTACCATCTCAATTAACCAGACAAGTTGCTCTGAGCAACTGGTTAAAGGTAGGCAAACTTCTGCTACAGCGTACTAGTCGTTTTCACCCAACCATACTAGGTTGATGTTAAAAAATAGTATACTTAATCAATTAATATCAATTTCAGTAAAAAAACTGAGTAATACTAACTTCTACAAATTTTTTCAAAATAGGCTTGTATATTGATCAAATTTTTGAAAAAATAGCTAAAAGAATCATCAGTGGTGCTGAATTGTTAATTGTTACTTCTGATGACTAAGTTATTATTTTTGAGTGTGTTGGTAGCGTCATCTAATAAAAATTAGAGTTTTTCTCTTCCTATCTCTTAAAATCTCCTCTTTCCTCGGAATCTTCCTTTTCAAGATAAGTCTAAAGCCTATTCTCATACCACAATGAAAGACCAAGTACTAGATCGGATTTTTAACAAACCTTCTTTTCCCCTGAAATTTGAACGCTTGGAACTGGATGATAATTTCCGCATCATAGATACATCAGAGCAAGTGCAACAGTTTGCAGAACGTCCTGAGGAGGCAATACCGGGAAAAGATGTCCGATTAAGTTTTCCTGAGTTGATAGGACTTGAAGATATCTTGAAAGCTGTCCTGCAAGGAGAGCAAGAACTGTTTGAATTACAAGCAATTAAACGATGTCCAGAGCAGAAATTCCATGTATACATAGATATATATATTATTAGAGAACAGCAGGAAAATAAATTTGACAATAAATTAATAGTCCTGATTGAAGATGTTACCGACAGGTTTGTTTTAAAGCAAAATTTAGCACAGCAAGCTAATAAAACAAATCTGCTATCGAGTGCTTTAATATCATGCGAAAATTACATGGAACAAGTAATTACTTCAATGGCAGATGCTTTGTTAGTAACCAGTAATTCCGGAAAAATAAAAAAAGTTAATCGTGCTGCTCAACAATTATTTGGTTTTCGGGAAGAAGAATTAATTAATCAACCTATATCATTAATTATTGATAACGATCAAGTATTAATAGAAGCTATTTATCAGCATTCTTATTTAAAGCGAAATCCCCAGAATTTAGAGGTAGTTTGCCGAACAAAAACTAGAGAAAAGCTGTTGATTGCTTTTTCTTGTTCAGTGATTGCCAAAAAAACAGAAGGACTAGAAGATATTGTCTACATTGGTCGGGATATTACTGCTTGGCAACGCCGGGAACAGCGTACAAGTGCCCAGTATGCTATCACTCGCATATTATCAGAATCACAGAGCGTAAAGCAGGTAATTCCACAAATTTTGCAGTCAATTTGTCAAAACTTGGGATGGGATTTAGGCGAACTTTGGACACCAAGTCAATATATTGGCACTTCGGTACAAGGAGATAGTCTCAATGCAGTACTAAGGTGTGTAGAAATTTGGTCAAGTCGAGTAATTTCGGCGCGAGAGTTTAAAGCAATCACCTGGCAAGCTACCTATACACCTGGTATTGGCTTACCTGGTCGAATTTGGATCAGACGTTTGCCCTTGTGGCTTAAAGATATCACAGAAGATGGAGACACTCGGCGATCGCAACCTGCTGCTGAGGCTGGATTGCACGCAGCTTTTGGCTTTCCCATCTTAGACGATAGTGAAATCTTAGGGGTGATGGTTTTCTTTAGCCGGGACGTACAAGCAAAAGATAAAGACCTATTGCAAATGATGGGTTCTATTGGTAGCCAAATCGCCCAGTTTATCAAACGCAAACAAGCAGAAGATGCTCTTGTAGAAAGTGAAGAACGATATCGAGATTTATTTGAAAATGCTAATGACCTGATTCAATCCGTCGATCCATCTGGTCGTTTTTTGTATGTCAATCGTGCATGGCGAGAAACTTTGGGATATAGCGAAGCTGAAATTGCAAATATGAATGTTTTCGATATTATACATCCAGAGTTTAAGCAGCACTGTTTGCAAAGGTTTTATCGTGTGTTATTAGGAGAAAATCTTGGGCAAGTAAAAGCGGCGTTCGTTACTAAAGACGGTAAAACAATTTTTCTAGAAGGTAACATTAACTGTAAATTTGTCGAAGGTCATCCAGTTGCGACTCGCGGCATTTTTCGCAATGTCACTCAGCGACTAGCAGCAGAAGAAGCGCTGCGCCATCAGCAGGAAGAAACCGAACGTTTATTGCTGAATATTTTGCCAGCAGCAACAATCTCCAAGGAACTGAAAGAACAACCAGCTAGCATTGCAGAAGACTTTGCTGATATCACAGTTTTATTTGCAGATATCGTTGGCTTGACCGAAATTGCTGCTTCTATGAGTGCAATTCAACTGGTAAACTTACTCAACCCAATTTTCTCCGCTTTCGATCGCCTCACTGAAAAACATCGTTTAGAGAAAATCAAGTCTATTAGTGATGCTTATATGGTAGTTGGCGGCTTACCCACACGCCGCCCAGATCACGTTCAAGCGATCGCTTTTATGGCACTGGAGATGCAAACTGCGATCGCTCTATTTAATACTGAGAATAACCAAAACTTCAGCATCCGTATCGGCATCCATAGCGGTTCCGTAGTCGCGGGAATAATTGATCTGAACAAGTTTACTTATGATCTCTGGGGAGACACGGTAAACATCGCTAGCTGCATGGAATCTCAAGGGATTGCGGGTAAAATCCAGGTTACAGAAGATATTTATAAGTGCTTGTGTGATGAATTTTTATTTGAAAAGCGCGGCGAAATCGAAGTTAAAGGCAAAGGGAAAATGACAACTTATTTGTTGATTGGACAGAAGGGATGAGGGGCAATGGGAAGAGGACAAGGAGAATCGGGGACAAGGAGAGAAGTCACCAGCGCCGGATAGAGGCGATCATAACTTCGGAGGAAAGACTTATTGCAAGTTTTCACCTCTTGTCACCTTGTCCCCTTGTCCCCTTGTCCCCCTGCCCCCTGCCTCCTGCCTCTTCCCTAGTGAGAATTCGGAATCAACCGCCCACAGGGATAAGTCGCTGTTGGCTGTGAAGCACTTTCAGCCACTGCTGCTGGAACCTGATCTGATGGTTGGGTTTTGGCTGCTAAATAGTCTTTTTGCAGTTTATCCAAAATGGCTTCTCGCCTGTCATACAGACGCTTTAGGGGACGAGGTTGGCATTTGTTAAGAACATACGCTGTCACCAGTGGTAAAGCGATCGTGCTATCGGTATAACAAACAATTGTGTTAGGTAACTCTTCCGGGTCAATCTTACCCCAACTGACAGCTTCCGATGGGGTTGCTCCAGACAAACCGCCTGTATCTGGACGCGCATCGGTAAACTGCACAAAGTAATCGTGTCCTCGTTCTTCTAATCCCAAGACTTCGTGGAGTTGCGGTTGAGTTTGTAGCAAAAAGTTCTTAGGACTACCACCACCGAGAATTACAGCCGCACTTTTACCTCCTGATTCACGGGCATTATATGCGATCGCTGCTGTCTCATTCACGTCAATTGATGGATCTATCACCAACTGCGAACCTTCTAATGCTAAAGCTGCCACGTTCATTCCAATTGAGCTATCTCCTGGAGAAGACGTATAAATCGGTACGCCATATTCATAAGCTGTAGCTAGCAAGCAGGAATGCTGCACACCCAATTGCTTTTCTACTTCCCGGACATATTTACCTAGTAAATGGTGAAACTCAGCCGTTCCCATCCGCTTTTGAAACGCTTCTCCTTGGAGAATCTTGCGGATGAATGCATCAGTTTCTAGCAGCACATCGTAACCAAAGATAATGTCATAAATGCGGATAGTGCCTTCTTGGCGTAGTTTCACATCATCCAAAAATGGATTACCAGCAAAGAGTTCAAAACCTAATCCGTAGTGCATATCGTGGTAAAGATTTGCACCAGTGCTAATCATCCAGTCAATAAAGCCGTTGCGAATTAAGGGTGCAAGCGCTGAAACCCCAAATCCGGCTGGCGTCATTGCACCGGAAAGGCTAACTCCCACCGTGACACCTTCCGTTAGCACATCGCGACTCAGTAGTTGGCAGATTTCCCGCAACCGCGCTGAGTTGTAAGCGGTGAAGTATTGATCAATCAAATCCACCACATTGATATCATTCGATATAGGTGTAGGTGCAATTTTTTGACCCAGCTGTTTAGACATTTTGGCACTCCCGAACAGTAAACACGCCGAATCTAATGTTAACTATCTTTCAGCAAATTCTCTCGTCATCTTTAATAGGACTTACGTACAATAGATTTCCCAACTCTCTTAAGAAGCTGGCTTTTAGGGTTTCCATTTTTTTACAGCTATTTTTACGCAGTAGGGGCACAGCAATGTTCATGTGTCTCCCTTTCTCCCAAAGAAAGAAGACTGCACTGGCTTGGCTACACAGGCAAAGTCCGTAAGGAAAAATTAAGGGTTTGAAACCCACGGAGGTGGGTTTTGCTTGTGTAGATGTGGTTTATAACCGCCGATTTAATGTTAAGTTGACAGCAATAAGCAATACTGTACCCCTACGACAGATGTGGTTCAAATAAATGAAAACTTCTGTAACTACTTCCTCCCTTTGACAGAAGCTAGGCGATCGCAGACTTTTCAAGAATTGAGTATCAGCACTAATGTCAATACTCATAAAAGTAATATCGACATAGTTGGGCTGAACAGTTCCAGCTAGAAAAACCAAATTCTGCCCTAGTTCCCAAAAATTTGGAGAAATCACCATGACTCAAAGTGTATTTGAATTACCCGGGCCAGAAGGAAATTCTATTGTGGGTAGTCTGCTTGATTTTGGTCGCGATCCTTTGGCGTTTTTAACTAAATGTGCCCGTGAATATGGTGATATTGTGCCTATGCGTTTGGGGTTGACTCCAACTTGCTTGTTGAACAATCCTCAGTATATTGAGCAAGTACTTAAAGACAGAAATTTATTCGTCAAAAGTCGGGGATTACGCTCCCTCAAAAGCCTATTGGGTGAGGGACTGCTATCTAGCGAAGGAGATTCCTGGTTTCACCAGCGCCGCTTGATCCAACCTATATTCCACCAGAAGCGCATTGCCACATATAGCGATATCATGGTTGCCTACACTGAACGAATGCTGGATTCTTGGCAAGACGGCGAAACTCGTGATGTTCACGAAGACATGATGCGCCTCACCTTGAATATTGTAATGAAAACAATATTTAACCGCGACCTCAACGCGGGAGAGGCACAAGATGTGGCTCATGCAATGGATGTGACAATGGATTGGTTTGAAAGTAAGCGCCAACAAAATTTTATCTTTTTAGAATGGTTTCCTATACCGGAGAATATTCGCTACAAAAATGCTATCAAGCAAATGGATAAAACTATTTACCAGATGATCGATCAACGGCGTGCTAGTGGTGAAAATCCGGGCGATCTACTTTCAATGTTAATGGCGGCTAAGGATGAAGAAGATGGTAGCCAAATGAGCGATCGCCAATTGCGCGACGAAATCGCAACATTAATGTTAGCAGGGCATGAAACTACATCCAATACTTTGACGGCGGCATGGGTGCTTTTATCTCAATATCCTGAAGTACGTACTAAATTATTAGCAGAGTTACAAGCTGTCTTGGGCGAGCGCTCCCCAACGATTGCAGATATACCCAACTTGCGATACACCGATATGGTTATCAAGGAGGCGATGCGAGTAACTCCTCCTGTGTACAGCATGGCGCGTAAAGCTACTAAAGACTGTGAAATTGGTGGTTATGAACTGCCAGAAGGTTGCATAATCCTGATGAGTCAGTGGGTAATGCACCGCAATCCTCGCTACTTTGAAGATCCAGAGGTATTTAGACCAGAACGTTGGGCTAATGATTTAGAGAAAAATCTGCCTAGAGGAGTATACTTTCCCTTTGGCGATGGGCCTCGTGTCTGTATTGGTAAGAGTTTTGCAGTCATGGAGGCAGTTTTGTTGCTAGCAACTATTGCCCAAAAGTTTGAATTAACTCTTGTGCCAGATCACCCAATTGTTCCCCAAGCTTCAATTACGTTACGCCCACTATATGGGGTTAAAGTAACCCTAAAGCAAAATTTAGCGCCAGAGGGGGTTCTCATGTCTGGTTGAAGACATATCATTAAAACTGACGCGGGGACATAAAGGAGGCAGGGGAAGCAGGGGAGGAATTTTGGAAGTTGTTAAATCATCCCACTTTCTCTGCAACGCGGTTTTTTTTGATAAGCAATTAGACGGACATGATATTAGTTATGCAGTTACGCTTTGTCTCCCCTAAGAGCTTGCCTATGGTGTTACACAAATATCTTGTATCTTGCCTGCAATGTTAATGCATCGACCTGCAATGTTAATGCATCGACCTGCAATGTTAATGCGACGGCCGCCTTATTAATGTATCGACCTGTACTGTTAATGCATCGACCTGCAATGTTAATGCATCGACCTGCATTGTTAATGCGACGGCCGCCTTGTTAATGCATAACAACTTAGTGTCAGTAAATATTGACAATTGTCGAGGTAAAATTCTCGCTTTTGAAGGGGTATTTTTCAAGTTAACCAAAAACCACGCTATTTACATCGGATTTGGATGCAAAAGGCACATCAATTTTAAATAAATAGTTCCAAAGCCTTGTAGAGTCTAGATTTTACTTTGTGTAATCTGATGATCCCCACTCTCTCGATTCAGGGAATTAGACACTCAAATGCAATTCCCACTTATTCATGTGCCTATGTGGTTTTTTGGAGCAATTCATGCAACTCACAGCTTCAAACATGCGTAAATTTTAGTTTGTCGGGCGTAAGTTAGTGAGTATAAAGCAGCAAGCGCAACTCACACGTCTTATGAACAAGATTCTTAACCTAACCGTCTCTCCAGTTGCGATCGCGATCGTTGGTGGTGGCTTTAGCGGTTCTCTGGTTGCAGCGAATCTTTTACGCAACGCAACCATGCCCCTGTCGATCAAGTTGATTGAACGCAATTTTGAAATAGGTAGAGGAGTTGCTTATGGGACACCAGTGGACTGTCACTTGCTGAATGTGCCGGCGGGTAAGATGAGCGCTTATGGCGATGAACCAAATCACTTTCTCAACTGGCTGCACAGCAACGGACATGAACAGGTAACTGCATCTAGTTTTGTTCCGCGTCGGGTTTATGGGGACTATGTGCAGGCGACTTTAAAAGCAGCACAGGTAAATGCAGCAGTTAATGTGCAGCTAGAGCGAATTGTGGATGAAGCGATCGCGATCGAAACAAAACCCCACAATACAATAGTGTACCTGAGCAGTGGTCAGTGTTTGCATGTGCAAAAGGCGGTGTTAGCATTAGGCAATTTCCCGGCAATTCTGCCTGCACCTCTCGCCGTTTTAGACAACCGCTATGTTAAAGATGCTTGGTCTGCGGATGCAATTACCAACCTAAATCCAAAGGATGCCATTCTACTGGTGGGTACTGGGTTAACAATGGCAGATGCGGTTGTTGCCTTGCACCAACAAGGGTTTCAGGGACAAATTCATACCGTCTCGCGGCACGGATTAATGCCCTGTAGCCACAAATCAACGAACCCTTATCCAGCTTTTATAGATGTAGAAACTGCACCAAAAACGGCGCGAGGACTGCTGCATGTAGTACGTCAAGAACTGCGCGACGCCTTTACTCAAGGACATGATTGGCGAGCGGTAATCGATGCCATCCGTCCAATTATTCCCCAACTTTGGCAAGCAATGCCATTGCCGGAACAGAAGCGATTTCTGCGCCATGTCAAAGCTTACTGGGAAGTTCACCGTCATCGGATTGCTGAAGGAATTGCCGAAATACTGGATGCTGCAATGGAATCTGGTCAACTGATCCATTACGCAGGTCGGATTCAAAGCTGTCAGGAGTTAGAAAATGGGGTGAATGTGAGGATTTGCGAACGGGGGACGCACAAGGATATCGTTTTGCAAGTCAAGCGAATTGTAAATTGCACTGGTGCAAATTGTGATTACCGCAGATTGCAGCACCCATTAGTCGCTAGCTTACAAGAACAACGGTTGATCCGTCCCAACACATTGTCAATGGGAATCGATACAGCCCCAAACGGTGCGCTGATCGATGCAGATGGAAAGACATCTCAAATGCTGTATACCTTGGGGACACCGCGCAAAGGCAATCTTTGGGAAACCACTGCTGTTCCTGAAATTCGGGTTCAGGCAGCAAATTTGGCGCAAGAGTTACTGCAATCTCTCAATCCCAAACCTGATGTCACTACTTTCGTGTTGAGGAAACCTGCGATGTTATTTCGTCAACTATTCGATAAAGAATCCAGCACTTATACTTATTTAATTGCTGACCCAGAAAGTAAAATAGCTATCCTAGTCGATCCTGTATTGGAGCAAGTCGAACGCGATCTTCAGATATTGCGACAATTAGGGCTGACCCTGCGCTACTGTCTGGAAACTCACATCCATGCTGACCACATCACTGGCACAGACAGACTGAGGTCACTAACGGGTTGTTTGGGGATTGTGCCTGAGAATGCAGGGACTACTTATGCAGACCGCCATATTGGCGATGGAAATATCTTGGAATTGGGGAACGTGCAGATTCGGGCGATCGCTACCCCTGGTCACACTGACAGCCACATGGCATACTTAGTCAACGACACTCACCTATTAACTGGAGATGCCCTATTCATCCGGGGTTGCGGTCGTACCGACTTCCAAAACGGTGACGCTGGATCGCTGTATGATGCCGTCACTCAGAAGCTATTTACATTACCTGATGACACCTTGGTATATCCTGGTCACGACTACCAAGGACAGACAGTATCTACCATTGGCGAAGAAAAGCACTGGAATCCCCGGTTTGCTGGACGTAGCCGCAATCAGTTCATCGAACTAATGAAGAACCTCAACTTACCCCAACCAAAAAAGATGCTGGAAGCTTTACCGGCAAATCACCATTGTGGCAGAGTTTTAGTTGCATGGGACTATCAAATTTGAACTTTATTGAGCTATGGAAAGGGTCAGGCGACGCCTACGACGGACTACGCCTTGACACCTTTTCCATTGAAATTGTATGGCAATGTCTAACGACAAGCTGTTGCAAGTCTACGCTCGTTATTTTCCAAGAGTAAGAAAAAACCCCTATTCTTTCAAGCTAATTGCCTTCATTTTCTTCATCCATATTCCCAACAACCCAGCAGTAACTGCTATTCCTCCAATAGTCGATGGCTCAGGTACAGGCAAAGGTTCTACACTCACATTATCCAAGTATAAAAAACCATAGCTAGCTCTACCACCCAACTTTAACTCTGTAGATGATTTTGTCGCCAAAAAACTCAAGTCATATTGTGTGAAAGGAGATCCAGCAACATTTATAGTATTTATTTGATCAAAAACTTTATTTCCATCGACAAATGCCTGAAATATGTTGTCAACTTGACTGCTATCTTCGTCTGTTCCTAAAAAGAAACTGAGATTATAGTTACTACCGATAGTTGTAGCCAAATTCTGGGATATATAAGCAGGATTTACAAACGAACCAATCGATAAACCTTGATTACCACTTTGAGGAAAATTGCTAATTTTAATTGCTGATGTATCAATCAGATCGCCAGACTTATTCCATCCTGTAATATTGGGATTTGTAGTGTTGGGATTATTAGGATCTACGAGAGGGTCGATTTCAAAGCTTCCGTTGTTAACAAGTTCTACTGCTTGTGCTGCTGCATTATAAGTATTGGTAATCACAGCAGTGCTAACTAACGCAGTAGTAACACTAAAAACAAAAGTTGAGAGATTTTTAGTTAACTTCATGAAAATTGACTCCAAAAAATTCCAAATTACGACAATTCAAACAGTTGATATTTACATTTATGCTGGCTCTAATTGGTGTCAAAAAAAATAAACACTTTATCCAGGTTTATAAGAGTTAGCTATTCACCATAGATAATTTCTCCATAAACCGATGATCGAGTTTTTTAATCAGATGAATTTAAGTGGCATTCTCAACACTATAGAGCCAGATATCACTTGTTATTTGAAGAGAATGAGGGTTAGCTTGCGATCTGTGGTTTATTCATTTTCAGGATCGTCACACACAGAGTTTTCCCCTTGTTGTTCTATAGATTTGACACTCACATCATCCAAATATAAAAATGCATACTTGGCTCTGGAACCAAACTTGATCTCGGTGGATGTTTCTTTGGCTTTAAAATAAAACGTGTATAGTGTGTAGGGTTGGTAAGAAGTATTCTTTTTCCAACAAACCCTATTTCCACGTATAAAAGCCTTAAATTTATTATCCAGGTCAGGTGCTTCCTCTGTGGATGCGAAATAGAAAGTAAGTCGGTAGTATTGATTAACAACTGTAGGGATAGTCTGTGATATGTAGCTCAAGGCTGAAAATCCACCAAGCGATAAACCTTGGTTACCAGTGTTAGAAAAATTGTCAATCCTAGTACCTGATGTATCTATCGGATCGCCAGTTTTAATCCATCCTGTAACATTAGGATTTGTAGCGTTGGGATTATTAGAATCTACGAGTGCGTCGTTTTCAAATCCCCCGTTGGTAATCAGTTCTGGTCCTTCTGCTTGTGCTGCTGATTTATAGGTATTGGTAATTACAGCAGTATGAAGGAGAGCAGTGGTCAAACTACAAAAAATAATTGAGAGTTTTTTAGTGGACTTCACGAGACGTAACTCCAAATAGTTCAAAATTCATGACAACGAGTACTTGATTGATTTACTTTGTGGTGATTAAGGCAAGATAAACCCGTAAGTATTTTTGAAGATATTCTGGGCAGTAGTCCCACTTAAGTAGGTAGAAAAACTCTGTGCCGTGGTTAAAACTGTAGTGTTGGCAAGTATACCCAGTGGATAGACAATCGGATCGCTCTCTGTTGTTAAGGCAGTTTCTACGACTCTTACCTTGGTAGAAATTGCAGCATCAGTTTTGTAAACAGCACCTGCATCAATAGTTTTATTTACGCCTCCAACTACAAGAGTTTTATTTTCAACAGCAGTTAAGACATTACGCACATTGCTAGCAAGGTACGTTTTAGGACTAACAGTAGTGAAAATACCTCGGCTAGTAAGAACTTGTTTGGCATAATTTCCTGCTGGTACAACTGGCGGAGTACCTGTGTAATCACCTATGGCAATACCAGTAATGTTGGCGTTAGTCAAACCATTGAAGCTAGTCAAAGCAGCACTACCAGCACTAACAGGAGGTGTTGTAGGGGCGATCAAAACTAGACGGTTTTTGACAATGTTTTTACGGCTACCTGAAACCAATTTACTTGGAGTTGCAAACTGCAAGGCATCCATTTGTTCGGTGGCAGCAGAAATGAAAATATCTGCTACTGCTCCTCCTTGTATTTGGCTAAGTAAGGTACCAGAAGCACCAAAGGTATAAACAATGCTGACGCTTGGGTTAGCACTTTGGTACTGAGTCTTAATGTCATTAAGCGCATTTGTTAAGCTGGAAGCCGCAAACACTCTAAGTGTGGTTGTGGAATTTGCTGGCGATAAATTGATAAATTGGGAGCCTATTACCAGCATCATGCTGGTAACTGCTGTAGCAATCCAAGCGATAAGTCTTCTTCTGTTCATGAAAGTTATAGTTTGGGGAAAATATTACCTAAAAGTCTCATTGGTGACATACCTGACTTACGCACAGGCAACAGAAAAACCAACCACAGAAATGGCAGATGACATGGAGGAAATGAGAGTTTGAGAGGGTTTACGCGTAAAACTTACGCATAAAAAATTCTGGAAATAAACGGTCAATCACAATTGCTAAAAGCATTAGTATTATGAGCCGTTTTTTATTTCCAAGTAGAATTACACAAACAGGGAGTGAAATGTATTTAGTAATGAAATAATATCAGTTAAATACACTTATTACCAACATTTTTGGTTACTAAACCTTGACAAAAAACTAGAGCAAGGGCATCTAAATCCTAAAAAAACCCTATATTGCGCGTATAATAACGGTTGTACTAGAAAATCATCCGAAATATCTAAAATCCTGTTTATACCAACAAAATATATTTGACTATCTATTTAACTAACTTTTTTGGTAAAACAAGCGCTGTGTTGATACTCGTGAACAGCGATCGCTGTTACCACTGTATAGAAAAATGAGCGATGCCTGCGACGGTAAACTACGGTTCCAGAAGGTGCTTGTAACTCATCCGCCCAGATTACATATAATTCTCTATTGGTAGAAAAATTTATATAAACTTTTATGTTATCAATAAAATATTTGATTTAACCTACGTCTAACGATAGATAGATTTTATTAAACAAATAGTTTAGATTTGTAACAAGTTACACAGAACTAGGTAAAGCACATGGCCAACATAATTGACACTGCCACTAATAATGGTTCTTTCAAGACACTAGTTGCAGCAATCGAAGCGGCTGGTCTAGTAGATACACTGAAAGGTGATGGGCCATTCACCGTCTTCGCACCCACTGATGAAGCGTTTAACAAGCTTCCAGCAGGGACAGTAGACGCATTACTACAAGATATTCCCAAGCTCAAGAAAATCTTGACCTATCATGTAGTCTCAGGAAAGGTACTGGCTGCTGATGTAGCTAAACTGAAGACAGCTAAAACAGTTGAAGGTTCAGATGTAAAAATTGACGCTTCTAATGGCGTTAAAATCAATGATGCAACAGTTGCAGCAGCAGATGTTGCTGCTGATAACGGTGTCATCCACGTCATTGACACAGTTTTGATTCCTGCATAAGCAAACCTCCAAATAGCGAATGCTATTTGTGGAGCGGCGACTACCTATAGTCGTTTCTTCATTACAATCTGGTTGGATGTTTTTTATTAAATACCAACTACCAACAAATCCATCTAGATAATGTCTAGATGGATTTATTGTTTAATGCGTGTAGAGACATTGCAATTGCTAGTCTCTCTTAATTAGGTGTAATCAAATTTTTAGTTTTGCCAAACCCAAATAACGGATACCTTCGGGGGAAATGTCAAAACGGCAAGGTAAGACTTCTAAACCAAGAGCGATCGCATCTCGTAATAATTTACCATATACAGGATCTGTGCGATCTCCAGGGGAGAACTCAGTACAATCACTACGATTGATAAAGTAAAGCATCACCGCACGAGTTAGAGGTAGCAGCGCCATTAGTTCTCGCAAGTGCTTTTGTCCTCTTGTAGTCTCCGTGTCAGGAAATAGGGCTAGTCTCCCATCAGACAAAGTTGTATTTTTCACTTCTAAATAAATCGGGCGTTCCTCATCACTCCCCGTCAAGAAAAAATCCACTCGACTTTTTTTATCTAGCCCATAAACCACCTCACCCCTGATTTGGCTATAGTCGCCCAATTCTGGGAAAAGGTGTTTCGCCAAAGCTAGCTTTACCACCCGATTGGGTAAAAAAGTATTTATGCCTACCCAAGTTGGCTCACTGTCATGTACCTGAATTAGTTCTAAAGTGTAAGCCAATTTGCGGTTAAGATTATCGCTTTTGGAAAGCTGTACTGCACTTTGGGGAGTCGATACTCCAGTCATTGGCCCTGTATTAGGACAGTGTGCAGTCACTATTTCGCCAGAAGTAAGTTGAACGTCAGCAAAAAACCGCTTATAGCGTTTTAGCAGAATACCTGGATACAAAGGTGGGTAACGGTAAAGCCAATCTATCATTATGGAACCTTGTTGCTGCTAGTAAATATACGTCGATTCCTTTCCCACCGAACCCCCATCAGCAAATTTTTTCAGCAGCTACTCCGGCCTGTAACAGAATTGGGCTACCTCACATATCATAAAGTGTCAATTTTTGTAGTCAAATTGACAACATATTAATAAAAAGTAGCATATACTAAGTGTTATAAGCCTCCCATAAAAAATCCGGGAGAATTTCAATGTGCAAGGAGGTAAATCCTGTGCAAAAGGTGTGGACATCAACAGAGTTAGAATACGCTTTTCTGTTTACTCTAAGAAAAGTAAATTCACTTAATCCAGAAGGTTTCAAGGCATTTTTTAGTAATATGCCTATTGATCCTTACATCAAAGGTAATTATCGTTCCAGAAGATTATCTCGGTTCATAGTTTCTGGAGATAAGTTAATTAAATTACCTCATGGCTACCTGTTCCAAAGTAAAGACTATAATCCATTATTGGGTGACATAAAAAGAGAGTTTGCAGAATTAGATGATGCACTCATAGAACTTGATATTTTTATAAATCTTGTCTTGGCATTTAGTGATTCTTGTAAACTTCATCCGGAAGCTGAAATTGGAGTTCATCAAATTAGAACTATTTGTTCAACAGATAATCTAGGTAATCCGGCACCTGAAGGTATCCATCAAGATGGTACTGATTTTATTGGCATTTTTTCAGTAGATAGAGATAATATTCAAGGTGGAGAAACACATCTGTATACGGCTAAAAGAGAAAAACCTGTGTTTAGTAAAGTTCTAAATCCGGGAGAACTTTTATTAGTCAACGATCATGATTTTTTCCACTTCACCACTCCTATCAAACCGCAGATTGATGCTCAGGGAAGTAGGGATGTTTTTGTGCTGACTTCTCCAAGCTTGCTTTCAGAATAACTCTAGTCAACTGTAAATATTTTACAATCTACGAGATATGGGGAATTGAATGTAGTCATTTCCCCAGCTTTTTTATTAGGAATTGGAAATAATCGGGCTGAGAGTGGTTTATTTAACTTGATGGCTAAAGTTGCCATATCAATTAATAAATCTGTAATTTTTTCTATAATTATATTACCTGGAATCGGAACTGTATCCAATCCACAGCCACAAACTGCTGAATATAATAATAAATTTGTAATATTATATGTTTGCTCATTAGCTCTAGTAGCTAATCCGACATCTTCACAAACTGGAAGCATCAGTCCAGAGTAACCACAGGTTTTTACTGATACGCTTTTCAATACACGAGTCAGCATCCCAGAAATTGCAAGAGTTCCTGAATGTCCAAACTTGCCACTCATCAATTTTTCATAAGCAAAAGCAATACTATTTTGTTTATCCAAAGATGGAGCTAAAGATGTATCAATTCCTGTATATACAACGGTGAATTTATCGGAAATTTTTTCAGCAATAACTGCAATTTTATTTAATTCTAATTCTAAAATTAATTGGAGGTTTTGCTCTGCTGTTGTAATATTATTAGCCTGTGAAAATGCTTGCATTACCAAGTCGCCTAACTCTAAACCTATAGCGAAAGATGTATTACCTATTTGGTATGCTGTAGGGAAAAATGGGATACCTGGCTGGCAATTTGCCCATGCACAAAAACGAAAGTTGCCATAGCCATTTTCACTTTCTTGGGAAATACGTTTAATAGCTTTGGCAGATTCTCTTGCATTCACAAAATTTATGCCAGTTTCCCTGTCACCGATTTTACTTGAGCAATAAATAATCGATGTATTTTTGTTTATATCTGGAACTATATCTATAGTCTCAGGCTTGCTAGCATAACCAATGTTGAAAAAGCTGATATTCAGACTTAGGCAAAGTTGTTCTAGAATTTGAATTTCATTGATAATTTCAATTTTCGATAAGCCTTGCAGATATTCTTCCCAGGTATTAGTGGCAATTCTAGTTGTTTGTACCTCATATCCTTGTTTTTCAAATAAAATCTGCGCTTGCTGATTAAACTCAGCAGCTTGCTTAATTTTTTCCTGCTCTTGTAGAGATTGAAGTGATATACCTGTTGTAATAGTTCTAATTTTCATTGGTATAGATTATTAATGATATTTGCACTCAATCTAACTGCAAAATCTGGACGTGTACAATATTCCATTGGGTGTATGACAACTTAGGGTGGTGTGTTAGTTTTATTTCACAGAAAATATGAAATTAAGCAAAGCCACGCTGGATACTTAGAATATTAAGGGTGAGTGCATAGGTTAGACTACAAAACAAGCCTGCTGGAATTCAACTAACTGAATCAACCAAACAAATGCCATGAATGACGAATTCTACAATAGAGGATTGGAAAAGGCTAGGCGAAAAGACTACGCTGGAGCAATTGAGGAATTTAACCATGCTTTACAACTGACACCTTACTTTACCGAAGCTTATTTGCAACGGGGTTTGGCATATTATGACTCAGGAGCAATCCTTAAGGCTGTTTCAGATTATACCGAGGCCCTAAAGCTGAATCCTGAGAGTGTAGAAGCATATTATTGTCGTGGATTAGCAAGGGTAGCGCTGAAAAATCTGCCGGGGGCGTTGGAGGATGTTGAACGCGCTATTCGTCTCAATCTCAATTATGCTGCTGCTTATAATTTGCGGGGGATGGTGCGGCGCAAACAGGGCTATATTCAAGATGCGATCGCTAACTTTAAAAAGGCTGCACAATTATATCTAGAACAACAGGACAAAGAGAATTGTCGCCTTTGTCTGGAACGAATTAAACAGCTACAACCCAAAGAATTACCTGCTGTTCAGGAATCGCGTTCCACCAATGCGCCAATTTTATCCACCAATGATTATTTCGCGCAATTATTAGACAAGGCTGAAAAAGGAGATACTCAAGAGGCACTCGCCGATTTAAACTGGGTATTAAAAGCCGATCCCCAAGATGCCCAAGCTTACTGCTGTCGTGGGGTTGTGCGTTATAAAATGGGGAATTATCGAGAAGCGATCGCAGATTTTAATCAAGCATTGCGACTAAATTTTCAAGATGCCATTGTCTATCGCAACCGAGGTAAAGCACGTTTTGTATTGGGAGATCATCAAGGAGCGATCGCCGACTTTAACCAAGCAATCCAGATACAACCCGAAGATGCCTTAGTTTATATTGCCAGAGGTAATGCTTATCGGGCAACGGGCAATTATCTCGATGCAATTCAAGATTACACCCAAGCGCTGCAAATCAATCCTGATGATGCTCAAGCTTACTACAATCGCGGCATTGCCTATACTTATATAGAAGAAATCCAAAACGCCGTGGAGAATTATCAACGGGCGGCGAGGATCTTTTGTGAACAAGAAGACTGGGAAAATTATCAACAAGTCTTAAGTAGCCTAGAAAAAATCCAGAAATTTAGTCCAGAGTCAAAAAAGCAAAAATATCATCTGCTACGTCAGCGACTTTTGCGAATGGTTGGGGGATATTGGGAAATTGCCGAACGATTGATTCAGCAGAAACAGGATTACTATCCTGGGATGTCAGACGAGTGGTATTTGCAAAAAGTAATTGATGATTTAGAACGCGATCGCGGTAGATAAAATATAAATGCCACTACACATGTAAATTCACCCGTATAAGTATACGGGTGAAAATGCGATTAACTAACTATTAGACTAAACGCACCCTATATTAAGAAGGTTTCAAAGTTTAGTTAGAAGTGCGAGATTGACGGCGACGACGCAATCCAAACATACTAACTGCTCCCACTGCAAACATTGACAGAGTAACAGATGGTTCAGGAACGGTAGCACCAATTAACTCTCTAACATTTGCCTCGCCGATATCAAGAACGACAACAACATCATTAAAGTCACGGTCAGAACCTTCGTTCCACTTACCAGTTGCGGAATCTATTCCTGAACCGTGTAAACCTCCGTATAAATCCTCAAATGCCAAGAGGATGTAGTTGTTATAAGCATAAGCAACTGCGTGCTGTAGTCCATCAGCATTAGAGGCAGTGTCAGTACCAAAGATATTGGCAGAGTTACCACGGTTTAAACCATCAGCTCTCAACCAGAAGTCTAGTTGAGTACCTGCGGTAACATTACCAATATTTACCCCATCACCCAGTTTTAGGGCATTACCACCCCAGCCGCCAACACATCCAGTACCTTCACAAGAAATATCATTAAAAAGCAGTCCAGATTTGTTAGTAGTTCCTGTGGCATCGAAGGCTAACTGGTTTCTATAACCTGCGCCTTCATTGATAAAGTAAACAGAAACATCGTGGTCGTATTTTAGGTTTAATTTAGTGGGGTCTAATTTAAATTGTCCGCTGTTTGGGAGAGCAACGCTTTCAGCTTGGACAAATTGTTGAAAAGGAGTGTCGTTAAAACCAGTTTGGGACTTATTATATACCGTTGGTTGAGTCCAGGAACTATTCCAATTAAAATCAGCAGCAGATGCAGTTTCTACTTTGGAAACTAATCCGGTCAAGGTAGCTGTAGCGGCAATCAAAGCAGTGAATAAATTAGGTTTCATATCAAGAGTCATTAAGTAGGGAAAAGAATTTAGATAATGCTCTTGGGAGCAGCTATCTGTGTTATGTCGCTTCTTACTTCTAACAGCTATGCTTCTGCAAAGTCAATTGATAAATAAGCTTTTTTTGGTATATTCAAATAGTTCTTTATTTAAAGTGATTTCACTTAAAAGTGACTATTTCCTATCAGTTAATACACTGTTATTACTACTTAGTATTTAGACTGATATATAATATAAAAATCATGAAATATTTATATTTTTTATGAAAACAAGATGTGCAATTTCTGTAGTAAAAAGCTAAAAGCTTAATCTATAGGAACTTTCATTTGAATGAGGTATACAAGTAGGGACGCACTGTCATGCGTATCAACTGAACCCTTGGCAAAGGTTATTCGCACTTATACATACAGAATTTATCTCCGTGCTTACGTTGAAAAACGTAGTCTATCAAGTCAACTAAACCTGGGTAAATAAGTTTGTAGTCAGGATTTTAATCCTTGCCTTAAGCACTTCAGTGCTTACTAAGTAAGACGCTTTCGTTGACTTGATGAACTAGTAGTAGTCTGTCAACATTCACTGAGGTATCGCCAGAATCTAGAATTTCTGCTGAAGATGGCAGACAATCTAAGGGGTTGTACTTTAACGTCACAGCCCTCACTTGGACTTGATGAAATATTTTAAGGTTAAAATAATCAAGCTTTTCCAGAGCTACATTCCCCCTCTCCCAGATAAAATTTATATATGAACCCTACACAAGAAAAACTAAAAGATCAGGTAGAACAGGCTTTAGTCGCGGTTTTTGGTGCTGACTTCGCTGGAGTAGATCCAATTTTGGTTCCTGCTAGCAATCCTAAATTTGGTGATTATCAGGCGAATGTGGCTTTATCTCTGAGTAAAAAGTTAGGAAAGCAACCAAGAGCGATCGCATCTGCGATCGTTGATAAGCTAGATGTATCCGAAATCTGCGAACCACCAGAAATCGCTGGGCCAGGATTTATCAATCTAAAACTGAAAACGGCATATTTAGAAGCACAACTCAATGCAATTCAAGCAGATCCCAGACTAGGAGTTCCAGCCGCGAAAATGCCGAAGCGGGAAATTGTGGATTTTTCCAGTCCGAATATTGCCAAAGAAATGCACGTCGGACACTTGCGTTCGACAATTATTGGTGATTCCATCGCCCGGATTTTAGAATTTCAAGGACACGATGTCTTGCGGTTAAATCATGTAGGTGATTGGGGTACGCAGTTTGGCATGTTAATCGCCTATCTCCGGGAAGTTTACCCAGACGCCCTTACTACCGCTAATGCTTTAGATATTGGTGATTTAGTCTCTTTTTATCGCAAAGCCAAATTGCGGTTTGATACAGATGCAGCTTTTCAAGAAACAGCACGGCAAGAAGTCGTCAGATTACAAGCAGGTGCAGAAGATACACTCCATGCTTGGAAACTGCTGTGTGAACAATCACGGCAAGAGTTTCAAATAATTTATGATTTGTTGGATGTCCAAGTAATTGAACGCGGGGAATCTTTCTATAACCCTTTACTATCTGGCGTTGTAGAAAATTTAGATAAATCTGGGTTATTGGTAGAAAACCAGGGAGCAAAATGCGTTTTTCTGGAAGGGTTTACAAATAGAGAAGGTGAACCTTTGCCCTTAATTGTGCAGAAATCAGATGGCGGTTATAACTATGCCACAACAGATTTAGCATCTCTCCGCTACCGGATTCAGCAGGATCAAGCAAAGCGCATAATTTATGTAACAGATGCTGGACAAGGAAACCACTTTGCTCAATTCTTCCAGGTAGCACGCAAAGCTGGATGGATTCCCGATGATGTGGAATTAGTTCATGTGCCCTTTGGGTTGGTGTTAGGAGAAGATGGTAAAAAATTCAAAACTCGTTCTGGGGATACTGTGCGGTTGCGGGATTTATTAGATGAAGCGATCGCTCGTGCCCATGCTGACCTAAAAACTAGATTACAAGAAGAAGAACGCCAAGAAACTGAAGAATTCATTAATGAAGTTGCTAGGGTAGTTGGGATCAGTGCAGTTAAATATGCGGACTTAAGCCAAAACCGCACCAGTAACTATATCTTCAGCTACGACAAAATGCTGGATTTCAAAGGTAATACTGCGCCCTATATGCTGTATGCTTATGCCCGGATTCAGGGGATTAGCCGCAAGGGTGATATTAACTTTAAGGAGTTGGGAAACAATGCCGTCCTGTTGGAGCATGAAACAGAATTAGCACTGGCAAAATATTTACTTCAACTGGATGAAGTTATTAGTAGTGTAGAGCAAGACTTGCTGCCCAACCGTTTATGTGAGTATTTGTATGAACTGAGTAAAAAGTTTAATCAGTTTTATGACCGCAATCAGGGAGTTCAGGTGTTGGAGGCGGAGGAACCACAGCGGACATCCCGCCTGATTTTATGTGATTTGACTGCTAGAACTTTGAAGTTAGGATTATCTTTGTTGGGAATTCAGGTATTAGAGAGGATGTAATATATTTTTTTAATGCATAGGTGCTTCGCCTTTCCGCAGGGTAGGTATGCAGAGGAAGAGTTAAGTTAAAGGTGATTTTTTCTTTGTATCTTTCTCTGCGAGACGCTGCACGTTGCGGGAGCATCCCAATTTTGCAAAAATAAGCGAAGAAACATTATTCGCGATGGAAACGCGCGAATAATGTGGGAATTCAATCTTGTGGCTCCTCCTCTTCTTGCTCAGATCCAGAACTAATATCTAGTAGACAATCATCAAGTGCATGAATTATTCTCTGTATCTCATCCCAAACAGAGCGTCTAAAAGCAGACATAACTGCATCAAGATGTTCTTGAGTACCAGCTTTGCCTAAATGCTTGTATTTAC